>JBBSPY010000070.1:0-13953 GCA_038258415.1 Burkholderiales bacterium | reverse complement strand
GTCCGCAAGTCGTTCGGCAAGACCGAGATCATCCGCGGAGCCAGCCTGGCGGTCGCGCCCGGCGAGCGGATCGGCATCATCGGCCCCAACGGTGCCGGCAAGTCGACGCTCTTCAACCTCATCAGCGGCCGCTTCGGCGCCACCAGCGGCGAGATCCGGCTCGCAGGCAAGCGCATCGACGGTCTGCCGCCGCACCAGATCAGCCGCCTCGGCCTTGCGCGCAGCTTCCAGATCACCAACATCTTCGGCCGGCTCTCGGTGTTCGAGAACCTGCGTTGCGGCCTGCTCTGGTCGATGGGCCATCGCTACGCGTTCTGGAAGTTCCTGGCCGACCTGCACGAGACCAACGCCCGCGCCGAGGAGCTGCTGCGCATGATCCGCCTCGAGGACAAGCGCGAGACGTTGGCGACGAACCTCACTTATGCGGAGCAGCGTGCGCTCGAGATCGGCATCACGATCGCCGGCGGCGCCGGCGTGATCCTGCTCGACGAGCCCACCGCGGGCATGAGCAAGAGCGAGACGGCGCGCTTCATCGAGTTGATCCGCGAGGTGACCGTGGGCAAGACGCTGCTCACGGTCGAGCACGACATGGGCGTCGTCTTCGGTCTTGCCGACAAGATCGCCGTGCTCGTCTACGGCGAAGTCATCGCGTTCGACACGCCGGAAGCGGTGCGCGCCAACCCGAAGGTGCAGGAGGCGTACCTCGGATCGGTCCTCGCCGACCAGCAGGTCGCGCAGGCGGAGACGCCATGACGACGGCACCGCCCCTTCTCCAGCTGCAAGGCCTGCACGCGTACTACGACAAGAGCCACATCCTGCACGGCGTCGACCTGACCGTGGGCGAGGGCGAGATCGTCGCGCTGCTGGGGCGCAACGGCTCGGGCCGCTCGACGACGGTGCGAACGGTGATGGGGCTGGTCCGCGGGACGGGTTCGGTGAGATGGCGCGGTGAGGAGATCCTGGGGCACAAGGCGTTCGACATCGCCCACCGCGGCATCGGCTATGTGCCGGAGAGTCGCGAGATCTTCCCCAAGCTCACGGTCGAGCAGAACCTGCTGCTCGGCGAGAAGCGTGGGAGGACCAACCCCCGCTGGACGTTTGCCGACATGTACCGTCTGTTCCCGCGCCTGAAGGAGCGCGAGCACACCGAAGCGGGCGTGCTTTCGGGCGGCGAGCAGCAGATGCTCACGCTGTGTCGCACGCTGATGGGCGACCCCGACCTCATCATGATCGACGAGCCGACGGAGGGCCTCGCGCCGATGATCGTCGAGCTCGTGGCCGACTACCTGAAGACGCTCAAGGAGCGGGGCGTGTCGGTGCTGCTCGTCGAGCAGAAGCTGACGATCGCGCTGCAGATCTCCGAACGCTGCTACGTGATGGGTCACGGCGCCATCGTCTTCGAAGGAACGCCGGCCGCGCTGCGCGCGAACACCGAGATCCGCAAGGAGTGGCTCGAGGTGTGAGGCGGGCGCCCGCAACACCGGCGCCTAGAATCGAACGATCGTTCTTTTTTGCTTCGCAGCCGCCATCGGCGGCGCCAGCAGTCCGACCGGGAAGCGCACCATGACCGCCAGATACGAGACCCGCGGCGACGTCGCCGTCATCACGCTCGACAACCCTCCTGTCAACGGCCTCGGCTACGAGACGAGAGTCGGCATCACGCAAGGACTCGATCGCGCGCTCGCGGACGATGCCGTCAAGGCGATCGTCGTGACCGGCGCCGGCAAGGCGTTTTCAGGCGGCGCCGACATCCGCGAGTTCGGCTCGCCGAAGGCGGTCGCAGAGCCGAACCTGCTGTCGGTGATCAACGCCCTCGAGGCGAGCGCCAAGCCGGTCGTCGCCGCGGTGCACAGCGTCGTGATGGGAGGCGGACTGGAGCTCGCGCTCGGCTGCCACTACCGCGTCGCCGCGGCGGCAACGTCCGTGGCGCTGCCCGCGGTGAAGATCGGACTGATCCCGGGTGCCGGCGGCACGCAGCGCCTGCCGCGCGTGCTCGGCCTCGAAACGGCACTGAACATGATCGTCAGCGGCGAGACCGTCAAGAGCGAGGCGCTCGCCAAGGTGCCGGGGCAGAAGCTGTTCGACAAGGTCGTCGAAGGCGACGCGGCAGCGACGATCGACGCTGCGGTCGCGATGGCCCGCGACAAGGCTGGTGACCCGGCGCGCCCGAGGGTGCGAGACCTCAAGGTGCAGCACCCGAACGCGGAAGCCTTCATCCAGTTCGCGCGCAACACCGTCGGCGCGATGTCGAAGAACTTCCCGGCGCCGGGCAAGAGCATCGAGGCGATCGCCGCATCGCTGACCCGGCCGTTCGACGAGGGCATGAAGATCGAGCGCGAGATCTTCATGGGCCTGATCCCGACGCCGGAGGCGAGGGCGCTGCGCCACGTCTTCATCGCAGAGCGTGCGGCGAACAAGATCGCCGACGTGCCGGCCGACACGAAGCTCAGGCCGGTGAAGAAGGTCGCGGTCATCGGCGCGGGAACGATGGGCGGCGGCATCGCCATGAACTTCCTCAACGCCGGCATTCCGGTGGTGATGCTCGAGATGAAGCAGGACGCGCTCGACAAGGGTGTCGGCGTCATGCGCAAGAACTACGAATCGCAGGTGAAGAGGGGCAAGCTCAAGCCCGACAAGCTCGACGAGCGCATGGCACTGTTGTCGACAACGCTGAAGTACGACGACCTGAAGGACGCCGACCTCGTCATCGAGGCGGTGTTCGAGGACATGGGCGTCAAGGAGCAGGTGTTCAAGACACTCGACGAGGTGATGAAGCCCGGCGCGATCCTCGCGTCGAACACGTCGACTCTGGACCTCGACAAGATCGCAGCGTTCACCAGGCGCCCGCAGGACGTGATCGGGATGCACTTCTTCAGCCCGGCCAACGTCATGAAGCTGCTCGAGGTGGTTCGCGGCGAGAAGACCGCGAAGGACGTGCTCGCGACCGTGATGGCGCTCGGCAAGACGATCAGGAAGACCTGCGTCGTCTCGGGCGTGACCGACGGCTTCATCGGCAACCGCATGATCGAGCAGTACTCGCGCCAGGCCGGCTTCCTGCTCGAGGAGGGCGCGACTCCACAGCAGGTCGACAAGGCGATGGAGAAGTTCGGCATGGCGATGGGGCCGTTTCGCATGGGCGACCTCGCGGGCAACGATGTCGGCTGGTACATCCGCAAGCGTCGCTATGTCGAGAAGCCCGACATCCGCTACTCGAAGACCGCCGACCTGCTGTGCGAGCTCGGCCGCTTCGGACAGAAGACCGGCGCCGGCTGGTACGACTACGTGCCCGGTAAACGCGACGCCATCCCGAGCAAGTTGGTGACCGACATGATCGAGAAGCACCGCGCCGGGCTCGGCATCGAGCCGCGCAGGATCGGCGACGACGAGATCGTCCACCGTCTCGTCTACGCGCTCGTCAACGAGGGCGCGAAGATCGTCGACGAGGGCATCGCCCAGCGCGCCAGCGACATCGACATGGTCTACCTCACCGGCTACGGCTTCCCGCTGTTCCGTGGCGGGCCGATGAACTATGCCGACACACAGGGGCTCTGGAACGTCACCCAGTCGATGAAGCGGTTCGCCAGGAATCCGCACGACGACGGGCCGTTCTGGACGCCGGCGCCGCTGCTCTCGCGGCTGGCGTCCGAAGGCAAGAGCTTCAGCTGATTGCTCGAGGGGAAGTCATGAATGACCGCGCCACCTTCACCCGCATGGAGGCGAGCACCGCCGACGACTGGCGCAAGATCGGTGGCGAGTTCATGCCGTTCGCGAGTGCGCTGCCCGATCGGCTCATGGCGCATCTGAAGCTGCTGGAGGGCGACTACGGCGGGTTTCCGGTCGACCGCTACACGCACTCGCTGCAGACAGCGACCCGCGCACTCAAGGCCGGCCGCGATGACGAGTACGTCGCGTGCGCGCTGTTCCATGACATCGGCGATACGCTCGGCACCTTCAACCACTTCGACATCGCCGCTGCCATCCTGAAGCCCTTCGTGAGCGACGAGAACCTGTGGATGGTGCAGAACCACGGCATCTTCCAGGGCTACTACTTCTTTCACCACATCGGCCTCGACCGCCACCTGCGCGACGGCTTCAAGGGCCACGCGCACTATGACCGAACGCACGAGTTCTGCGACGTGTACGACAACCCGGCGTTCGACCCGGCCGGCGAGACGCTGCCGATGAGCGAGTTCGAGCCGATCGTGCGACGCGTGTTCGCGCAGCCGAAGACCAGCATCTACAAGGCGGCGACGCCCGTGTCGGCGCAAGCCTCCACCTGATTTCCAGAACGCACCTGAGGAGCCTTCCATGACCAGCGCCGTCATCGTCTCGACCGCCCGCACGCCGCTCGCCAAGAGCTGGAAGGGCGCCTTCAACATGACCCACGGCGCCACGCTCGGTGGCCACGCCGTCAGGCACGCCGTCGAGCGCGCCGGCATTGACGGCGCCGAGGTCGACGACGTTGTCATGGGCTGCGCGACCCCCGAGGGCGCCACCGGAAGCAACATCGCGCGGCAGATCGCACTGCGCGCGGGCCTGCCGATCACGACCTCGGGCGTGACGGTCAACCGCTTCTGCTCGAGCGGCCTGCAGACGATCGCCATGGCCGCGCAACGCGTGATCGCCGGCGAGAGCGACATCCTCGTCGCCGGCGGCGTCGAGTCGATCTCGTGCGTGCAGAACGAGGCCAACAAGCACATGCTCGCCGACCCGTGGCTCGTCGAGCACAAGCCCACGATCTACTGGAACATGCTGCAGACGGCCGAGCAGGTTGCCAAGCGCTACGAGATCCCGCGCCAGCGCATGGACGAGTACGGCGCTGCGTCGCAGCAGAAGGCTGCCGCCGCGCTCGAGGCGGGACGTTTCAAGGACGAGATCGCGCCGATCACGGTGACCGCCGGCGTGGCCGACGCGGTGATGGGTCTGCGCAGCAAGGAAGTGACCCTCGAGAACGACGAGGGGATCCGCCCTGGAACGACCTACGACGGCATCAAGGACATCCGCCCGGCGATGCCCGGCGGCGTGATCTCGGCCGGCAACGCCAGCCAGTTCAGCGACGGCGCCGGCGCTTGCGTGGTGATGAACGAGGCCATCGCCGAGAAGCGCGGACTGAAGCCGCTCGGCCGTTTCCTCGGCTTCGCCGTCGCCGGCTGCGAGCCAGACGAGATGGGCATCGGCCCCGTGTTCGCGGTGCCCAAGGTGCTCAAGCGGCTCGGCCTGACGGTCGACGACATCGACCTGTGGGAGCTCAACGAGGCCTTCGCGGTGCAGGTGCTCTACTGTGCCGACCGGCTCGGCATCCCGATGGACAGGCTCAACGTCGACGGCGGCGCGATCGCCGTCGGCCACCCGTACGGCGTGAGCGGCCAGCGGCTCACCGGCCATGCGCTCATCGAAGGAAAACGACGCGGTGCGAAGAAGGTCGTCGTGACGATGTGCGTCGGTGGCGGCATGGGCGCGGCGGGGGTGTTCGAGGTTCTGTGAGGCACGCCTGAAGCGCGGCGAGCATTCGAATGCCCTACCGCGCCACCGTCGACTTCCTGCTCCACGACTGGCTCGACGTCGAGTCGCTGCGCGAGCGCCCGCGCTTCTCCGACCACAGCCGCGAGACCTTCGACTCGGTGCTCGACACCTGCGAGCGCATCGCCCGCGACCGCTTCGCGCCGTACAACCGCGCCGCCGACAGCGAGGAGCCGTGGTTCGACGGAGAAAAGGTCCACCTGCCGAAGTCGAGCCACGAGGCGGCCGCCGCCTACTTCGGCTCCGGGATGCTCGCTGCCGCACAGGACTACGAGATCGGCGGGATGCAACTGCCGTGCGTCGTCGAGATGGCCGCCAACAGCTTTTTCTCGAAGGCAGGCATCGGCATCGGCGGTGGCGGCATGCTCACCAGCGGCAACGCCAACCTGTTGATGGCGCACGGTACGCAGGCGCAGCAGTCGGCGTTCGCGGTGCACGAGTTCTCCGGGCGGTTCGCGGGAACGATGTGCCTGTCGGAGCCGCAGGCGGGGTCCAGCCTGTCCGACATCGCAACGCGCGCCGTTGCCGACGGCGCCGATTTCGACGTCGATCCGCTCGGCCCCCGCTACCGCCTGACCGGCTCGAAGATGTGGATCAGCAACGGCGATCACGAGCTCACCGAGAACATCGTCCACCTGGTGCTCGCGAAGATTCCCGGTGAAGACGGCAGACCGGTTCCGGGCGCGCGCGGGATCTCGCTCTTCGTTGTCCCGAAGCATCTCGTCGACGCCGCGGGCGAGCTCACCGGCGAGCGCAACGACGTCGCGCTCGCCGGGCTCAACCACAAGCTCGGCTATCGCGGCATTCCCAACACGCTGCTCAATTTCGGCGAGGGCAAGCACGCGGTCAGGGGCGCGGCCGGGGCCATCGGTTACCGCGTCGGCGCGCCAGGCGAAGGCCTGCGTTGCATGTTCCACATGATGAACGAGGCGCGCATCGCCGTTGGCCTCGGCGCGGTGACGCTCGGCTTCGCCGGTTACGAAGCGTCTCTCGAGTACGCGAAGACCCGCCCGCAGGGACGGCCGACCGGCCGCGACGGCAAGGACCCGACCCGGCCGCAGGTGCCCATCATCGAGCACGCCGACGTGAAGCGGATGCTGCTGGCGCAGAAGAGCTGGTGCGAAGGCGGCCTCGCGCTGGAGCTGTATTGCGCGAGACTCGTCGATGAGTTGCACACGGGAGCGGACGCCGACAAGGCTCGCGCCCATCTGCTCCTCGAGGTGCTCACGCCGATCGCCAAGAGCTGGCCGAGCGAGTGGTGCCTCGAGGCCAACAGCCAGGCCATCCAGGTGCTCGGCGGCTATGGCTACACGCGCGACTTCCCGGTCGAGCAGTACTGGCGCGACAACCGCCTGAACATGATCCACGAGGGCACCCACGGCATCCAGGCGATCGACCTCCTCGGCCGCAAGGTCGTGATGGACGGCGGCGCCGGGCTTGTGGCGTTGCTCGACGCGATCGCTGCAACCGTCGCGCGCGCGTCGACTCACGATGTGCTGGCAGCACCTGCGCAGACACTCGCCGCCGCAGCCGGTCAGGCCGCGGAAGCCACCCGGGCCGCCTGGTCGACGGGCGAGCCGGAAGCCGCGCTCGCCAATGCGACGCCGTATCTGCAGGCGCTCGGCCACATCGTCGTCGCGTGGATGTGGCTCGACGTCGCGGCCTGTGTCGCTGCAGCCGGCGCCGACGATGCGGCGTCGCGTGGGCGCCTCGCCGCGTGTCGCTACTTCTTCCGCTACGAGCTGCCGAAGGTCGCGGGCTGGCTCGGCGTCGTCCGGACCCGCGACGACACCTGTCGCACGATGGCGGTGGAATCGTTCTGATGGCGATTGCCGCGGCACGGGTGCAGGCGCTCGCCTGGGCGATGATCTACGGTGGGCTGCTCACCGCCGGCCTGGGCTGGTCGCTGCGCAAGGGCGGCAACGGCTGGGGCACGGGCGTGGTCGTCGGCGGCGTGCTCGTCGCGACGGGCGGCTGCTTCCTGATCTGGGTGCGTTCACGCATGGCGGTCGAGCCCGCCACCACCTCCACCACGAAAGGCGAGACTTCATGAGCACCCACATCACCGAGCTGTTCGACCTCCATGGCAAGACCGCGCTCGTCACCGGCGGCTCGCGCGGCCTCGGGTTGCAGATCGCCGAGGCACTCGGCGAGGCCGGCGCCCGGGTGATGCTCACGTCGCGCAAGGCCGCCGATCTCGAGGACTCCGCCGCACACCTGAAGACGGCCGGCATCGAGGCGCTCTGGATCGACGCCGATGCCAGCCAGCCGAGCGAGATCGTCCGCGTCGCGCAGGACGCGATCGCGCGCATGGGGCAGGTCGACATCCTGGTGAACAACGCCGGCGCGACCTGGGGCGCCAAGGCAGAAGATCACCCGCTCGAGGCCTGGGACAAGGTGATGAACCTCAACATCCGCTCGATCTTCCTGATGAGCCAGGCGATCGGCAAGCACAGCATGATCCCGCGACGCGAAGGCCGGATCATCAACGTCGCGTCGATCGCCGGGCTCGCCGGCAACAGCGCCGACATGGCGATGGTCGCCTACAACACCAGCAAGGCAGCCGTCATCAACTTCACGCGCACGCTCGCCGGCGAATGGGGCAAGTACAACATCAACGTCAATGCGCTCGCGCCCGGCATGTTCCCGAGCAAGATGACCAAGGGCACGATCGAGCGAATCGGCGAGAAGGCGCTTGCCGGCCACGCACCGCTCGGCAGGATCGGCGACGACGACGACCTCAAGGGCGCGACGCTGCTGTTCGCATCGCGCGCCGGCAAGCACATCACCGGCCAGACGCTGCCCATCGACGGTGGCGTCTCCGCCATCATCGCGGCGTGATGGTGCCCCCACGCTCACGGGTACGTTCGCTGCCCCCCGGGACCGGAACGGGTCCCTTTGTGACCCTTGGGGCGCGGCCGGCCTTGGGAGCGGCCCGGCGGCCGGCCGGACGCCTTCGATGGAACTGAAGGCGCGCATCCCCTTTGCCGACCTGGTCGGCTTCGAGCTCGTGCGCTTCGAGGTCGACGAGGCCGAGTTGCAGCTCGAGCTTCGCGCCGAGTTGCTCAATTCGTGGGACGTCGCCCACGGCGGCGTGACGATGACGCTGCTCGACATCGCGATGGCGCATGCCGCGCGCAGCCCGGTCGGCGCCGACCCGACGCCGATCGAGCAGGGCGTCGTCACCATCGAGATGAAGACGAGCTTCATGCGGCCCGGCGTCGGCACGCTCACGGGCATTGGCCGTCGCGTGCACCGGACGCCGTCGCTCGCCTTCTGCGAAGGCCGGGTGCTCGGCGCCGACGGGCAGCTCGTCGCGCACGCCAGCGGCACCTTCAAGTACATGCGCGGCCTCGCCGTCGCCGGGCGGCGCATCCAGCGGCTGCATGCTTCCGACTGACACGAACCACGAGAACGACACCATGGCAAGCAGACCCAACCGACAAATCCACCTCGCCTCGCGCCCAGACGGCGAGGCGCGAGCCGACAACTTCGCGGCCGTCGACGGCACGATAGGCGACCCGGCCGACGGCCAGGTGCTCGTGCGGCAGCGTTTTCTCAGCCTCGATCCCTACATGCGCGGCCGCATGAACGACGCGAAGAGCTACGCCAAGCCGCAGCCGCTCGGCGAGGTGATGCAGGGTGGAACGGCGGGTGAGGTCGTCGCGTCGCGGCATGCCGGATTTCGCGAGGGCGACACGGTCGTCGGCATGGGCGGCTGGCAGGAATACGCGCTCGTCGACGCGGCGCAGCCCGGGGCGCTGCGCAAGGTCGACACGAGCCACGTCCCGCTGTCGGCCTATCTCGGGCCGGTCGGGATGCCCGGTGTGACGGCGTGGTACGGGCTGATGAAGATCTGCGAGCCGAAGGCGGGTCAGACGGTGCTCGTCAGCGCAGCCAGCGGCGCCGTCGGCAGCGTCGTCGGGCAACTCGCGAAGGCGCGCGGCTGCCGCGCGGTCGGCATCGCCGGCGGTCCGGAGAAGTGCGGCTACGTCACCGGCGAGCTCGGCTTCGACGCGTGCGTCGACTACAAGGCGCACCCGGATCCGAAGTCCCTCTACCAGGCGCTGAAGGAAGCGACGCCAGACGGCGTCGACGGTCTGTTCGAGAACGTCGGCGGTGCCGTCTTTGACGCGGCGCTGTCGCGAATGAACGCCTTCGGGCGTGTCGCGCTGTGCGGAATGATCAGCGGCTACGACGGGGAGCCGATCCCGCTGCATCACCCGCAGCTCATCCTGCAGTCGCGGCTGCGCGTCGAAGGCTTCATCGTCAGCGAGCACATGGAGGTCTGGGGCGAAGCGCTGAAGGAGCTCGGCGGCATGGTCGCGTCGGGCCGGCTGAAGTACCGCGAGTCGGTCGCCGACGGCCTCGATGCGGCGCCGGAGGCGCTGCTCGGCCTGCTCAAGGGCCGCAATTTCGGCAAGCAGCTCGTGCGGATCGCCTGAGACGAACAGGAGCAGACATGACGCAGATCGTCCTGCACCACTACGCGGGCTCGCCCTTCTCGGAGAAGGTGCGGCTGGTGTTCGGGATGAAGCGCGTGCGCTGGCGCTCGGTCGTCGTGCCGCTGGTCATGCCCAAGCCCGACGTCGTCGCCCTCACGGGCGGCTACCGGCGCACGCCGTTCATGCAGATCGGCGCCGACATCTACTGCGACTCGGCGCTGATCTGTCGGGTCGTCGAGCGGATGGTCCCGGAGCCTTCGCTGTTCCCGGCGGACTCGTCCGGCCTCGCGGAGATCGTGGCGCAGTGGGCCGACTCGGCCCTGTTCTGGGCCGCCGTCCCGTTCACGCTGCAATCGGGCGGAGGCTCGTTTGTCACCGCATCGGCACCGGCGGAGCAAGTGCAGCGGTTCGGCTCCGATCGCAAGGCGATGACGCCGAACATGCGTCGCGCGCCGCCGCACGACGCGGCGACGGCGTTTCGCACCTACGTGGCCCGGCTCGACGCGATGCTCGGCGATGGTCGCCCCTACCTGCTCGGCCCGTTGCCGTCGATCGCCGACGTCGCCGCGGCGCAGTCGGTCTGGTTCATGCGCCTGGCGCCGCCGGTGGCCGATGCGCAGCTCTCGGCGTGGCCTCGCGTCGTCGCCTGGTGCGAGCGCGTGCTGGCGTTCGGCAACGGTGAGAGCGAGTCGATGACGAGCGCCGAGGCGATCGAGCTCTCGGCTCGCGCCGGGAGCCACGCGCCCACGACCGTCGACGCAGGGCAAGGGCTCGAGGCTGGGAGCGAGGTCGGCGTCTCGGCTTCGGACTATGGGCACGACGAGGTCATCGGCACGCTGGTTGGCCTCGACGACGGTGCGGTCGTGATCGAGCGCCGCGACGAGCGGGCGGGGACCGTTCACGTCCACTTCCCACGCATCGGTTTCCACATCAGGCCCCAGCATCAGGAGCGCGCCGCATGAAGCAGTTCGAAGGGCGGACCGCCGTCGTCACCGGTGCCGGGTCCGGCTTCGGCCTCGAGGTCTCGCGCATCGCCGCCTCGCGCGGCATGAACGTCGTCATGGTCGACGTGCAGGGCGACGCGCTCGACAGGGCCGCTGCCGAAATCGAGAAGACCGGTGCGAAGGTGCTGGCGCAGCGCGTCGACGTCTCGAGCGCAGCGGAGATGGACGCGCTGGCGTCCGCCACCGAGCAGCGCTTCGGCGCGCCGCATCTGGTCTTCAACAACGCCGGCGTCGGCGCTGGGGGCCTGATCTGGGAGAACACGGTCGCCGACTGGGAATGGGTGCTCGGCGTCAACGTGATGGGCGTGGCGCACGGCGTTCGCGTCTTCACGTCGATGATGCTCGCGGCCGCGGGCGCCGATGCGGGCTACGAGGGCCACATCGTCAACACCGCATCGATGGCCGGTCTTCTCAACCCGCCCAACATGGGCATCTACAACGTCAGCAAGCACGCGGTCGTGTCGCTTTCGGAGACGCTCTATCAGGACCTGCGTCTGGTGACAGACCAGATCGGCGCCTCCGTGCTGTGCCCGTTCTTCGTTCCCACCGGCATCAGCGACAGCGGCCGCAACCGCCCCGGCTCGATGGCGTCGCAGAAGCCGACGAAGAGCCAGCTGATCGGCAAGGCGATGAGCGATCGCGCCGTCGGCAGCGGCAAGGTCACCGCGGCGACGGTGGCGCAGTTCGTTTTCGACGCCGTCGAGGCTGGCCGCTTCTACATCTTCAGCCACCCGAAGGCGCTGGCCAGCGTGCAGACGCGTCTGGAAGACGTGATGCAGGCCCGCAACCCGACCGACCCGTTCTCCGGCAAGCCGGAGATCGGCATCGAGCTGCGCGCCGCCCTGCGCGACGCCTGACCGATTCGGTCGAGCGGGTCAGCAGCCCAGCTTGGCCGCCTGGAGGGGCCTGCCGCTGTCGGCGTCGACGACGACGAGGTTGACCAGGCGCGGATGGGCAGGATCGCCTGCACCCGGCAGGTCGAATTCGAGGCGCTTCGGTGCATCGCCGGTCGACCATGCCGCGACCGGCTTGAAATCGCGGACGACGAAGTCGTGGTGCAGCGTCGCGCCGCCGTTCTCGCCGGACCGGACCGACGTGACGTACGACTGCTCCGTCACCGCCCAGTACGCGGCCAGGCGCTTCGGCGCGCGGGCGTCGGGCGTGACCGTTGCATTGACCTTCGACGCCACCTGCTCGAGCGCGATGTCGACGGTTGCCGCACCGCCGGCCGCAGGCAGCGGCGAACGCAGCCTCGGCCAATCGGGTTGGTCGCGGCCGTTGACGACGACTTGCGGCGTGTAGCTGAAGCGCGCGCCGTTGACGCGCTGCTGGCTGGCCTGCCGCTCGGTCCAGGCGGCGCTGGCGAAGCGATCCTTCCAGCCGAGTCGGTCCCAGTAGTCGACATGGAAGGCGAGGGCGACGGCGCGCGGGTCGCTCTTCAGCGTCGACAGCCACTTGTCGGCCGGCGGACAGGAGCTGCAGCCTTCGGACGTGTAGAGCTCGACGACGGGCGTCGGCACATCGCCGCTGCGGACCCGGCACGACTCGGCGGCCTGAGCCGACGCGGCGGTGGCCAGCAGCGCAGCGGCAACGATGGCCGGTGTTCTTGCCGGGAGGCGGGTTGGTGCGTGGGTCGTGCGTGTCATGGCATCTCTCAGGGTTAACACTGAACGTCGTGCAGGAAGGCGTCGGTCGCGCGGTCAGACCATGTCTTACAGGTGGCAGTCGTCGCCGAACCGATCATGCCGACGCCGATGCATCCATCGCGCATCCCGTTGCGTAGCACAGCGTCACGACAAGTCGCCGAGCGGGGGACAGTCGGATCCCGCGTCACAACTGTCCTTCATCTGAGGAATCAAGCGCCCATGAAAAAACTCATCGCCGGCGGAGCCCAGCTCCTGCCCATCGTCGTTGCCATCGCCGCCCTGGCAGGAGCATCCCTTCCGGCCTCCGCGTCGAGCCACCGCGAAGCGCCCGCCATCACGAACACGCCGAAGGTCGACGCCACCGACTTCTACATGTTCAACAGCTACGAGACCGGTCGCGCCGCCTACGTCACGCTGATCGCGAACTACTTCCCGCTGCAGGACGCGTACGGCGGCCCGAACTACTTCAAGATGGACTCGAACGCGTTGTACGAGATCCACGTCGACAACAACGGCGACGGCAAGGAAGACATCACCTTCCAGTTCCGCTTCAACAACAAGCTCAATGACGTGCAGCTGCCGATCGGCGGCACCAACGTCTCGATTCCGCTGACGCAGGCCGGTCAGATCACGGTGCCGAACTCGCCGGTGACCAACGTCACCGAGACCTTCACGCTCGACATCGTCCGCGGCGACCGTCGCACCGGCACCAAGGCCTCCGTCACCAACGCGAGCGGCGGTGCGTCCGTGTTCGCCAAGCCGACCGACAACATCGGTCCCAAGACGATCCCCGACTACGCTGGCTACGCCGCGCAGCACGTCTACAACGTCAACATCCCGGGCTGCACGACGCCGGGCAAGGTGTTCGTCGGCCAGCGCAAGGACCCCTTCGCGGTCAACCTCGGCGTGATCTTCGACCTCATCAACGTGCCTGGAGCCGCCGACTTCACGATCGCCGAGGCGAACGTTTTGCTCGACCCGGCCAACAAGGATGCGGGGACCGATTCGCTCGCCGACAAGAACGTCACGAGCCTGGAGGTCGAAGTGCCTGCTGCCTGCCTGGTGGCCGGTGGCGACACGGTGATCGGCGGCTGGACCACGGCCAGCCTGCGTCAGGGCCGGCTTCTGAGCAGCGCGCCCAAGCAGGGCTACGACACCTCCTCGATCAACGGTGGCGCGTGGACGCAGGTCTCGCGCCTGGGCAGTCCGCTCGTCAACGAGGTCGTGATCGGCCTGAAGGACAAGGACCGCTTCAACAACTCCAAGCCGATGAACGACGGCAGTGCGACGATCGGCTTCGGCACCTACGTGACGAATCCGACGCTGCCGGCGCTGGTC
>JBBSPY010000069.1:0-13992 GCA_038258415.1 Burkholderiales bacterium | reverse complement strand
GCCTTTTCAACTCCAGCCTCGAAGGCAACGTCAGGCGGGCCATAGACTTCCGCGAGGGCGACGAGGTCGACGAGAAGGCGCTGAAGGCGCTCGTCAAGGCCGCCGTCGCCCTGAACAAGAAGTCGTCCACCAGGTAGTCCGCGCCTCGCTCCGAGGTCGGTCCGCACCATGACGCCCCCGATCGACCTCCGCTCCGACCACCCGGACCTTGGCTCGCAAGAGGCGTCGCAGCAGGCACGCCGCCTCGCATGAAACCTGGTCGATCCGTGTGCGGGCCTTCGTGAGTCGCGTCGAGCCTCATCAATTCGAGCGTCGAGGAAAAGGTTGGGCGGGCGATCGGCTGGCGGCTGTGTGTTTCGCGCGCCCGGCGGGTGCGCGCGCTTGAGACTCGCCAAGTTGCGTTTTCGTCATGTGTGCCGCGTAAAGCCGCATCAGGGCCACCAGCTCCAGCGCCGCGGCACCGAGGGGCTCCGACTTGCGGGTGAGCACCCCGAAGTCGGATAGCTTGGCGCCGACGGGGATCGGCAGGCGGCGCAGCAGTCCGGTATCGAGCGAATCGCGAACCACCGACTCGGGCAGCACCGCGACAGCGTCGCTCGACTGCAGCAACTGGAGCATGGCGAAGATCGAACCGCATTCGACCAGGTTTTCCGGTGTGCGTAAATTCGCCTGCGCGAATTCTTCTTCCATGAGCTGGCGCGCCGGGCTGGAGAGAAGCTGCAGCACCCACGGCCAGCTCACCAGGTCGGCTAGCTTCAGCGACTTCGCATGGCGGAGCGGGTGGGCCTTTCTCACCACGGCGCAGAGCAGCTCGTTGGCCAGCGGTTCGAAGTCGAACCGGTTGTGTTGCAGCGGCGCGCTGAAGCGGCCTACCGCCAGATCGAGTTCGCGTCGCTGCAGGAGGTCGAGCAGCTGGTCACTCGTTTCGCCGAGGATGCGCACCGCGAGCAGCGGCCGCTTCTTCTTGAGATCAGCCACGGCGCGGGCCACCACGTCAGGAGCTGCGCCCATGATTCCGCCGATCACGATCTGGCCGAAGCCACCGCGCCGCTTGGCTTCGAGGTCGGCCACGAATCGCTCGAAATCCACCAGCGTCGAGCCGGCGAACTCGACGACGTGACGGCCGAGCTCCGTGATCCCCATGCCCTTGGAGCTCCGCTCGAAAAGTGGAAAGCCGAAGGCCTGTTCGATGTCGCGCAGCATCTTGCTGGCGCTGGGCTGCGCCAAGCTGATCGCCTCAGCTGCGCGGTGCATATTGCCGAGCTCGCCGAGCTGGTGCAGCAGCATCAAGTGACGAAAGCGCAGTCGGCTGGCGAGCGCTGCGGGGACCACGTGGGAGGTCATCGTCGCACGATAGCAAAACGGAATCGCCGCTTCAGCTTTTTCTATTGGATTGTTATTGCCCCGTCTTCTAGAGTCGGCCGTCATGACGATGCCGACGATTCGCGAGGTCCGCGCCTTCGTTCTCCGAGGGGGCGGCGGCGACTATCACGACCAGGCCGACGGCCACTGGATCGACGGCCAGATCGCAACGCCGATGTCGCGCTGGCCCGAGTACCGCATGACGCGAAAGTCGTTCGGCATCGACGTCCTCGGAACGCTGGTGGTCGAGGTCGAGGCGAGCGACGGCACGGTCGGCTTCGGCGTCACGACCGCCGGCGAGGTCGGTGCCTATATCGTCGAGAAACACCTCGCCCGCTTCATCGAAGGCAAGGCGGTCGACGACATCGAGACGATCTGGTCGCAGATGTACGCCGCCACCCTGTTCTACGGCCGCAAGGGCGTGGTGCTCAACGCGATCTCGGGCGTTGACCTCGCGCTCTGGGACTTGCTCGCCAAGGTCAGGAAGGAACCGGTGCACGCGCTGCTCGGCGGGCCGGTGCGCGACGAGCTGATGTTCTACGCCACCGGCGTGCGACCGGACCTGGCCAAGGGCATGGGCTTCGTCGGCGGCAAGATGCCGCTGGTGCACGGCCCGGCCGAAGGCGACGAGGGGTTGCGCGCCAACCTCGACCAGCTCGGCGCGATGCGCGACAAGGTAGGCCCGGACTTCTGGCTGATGTTCGACTGCTGGATGAGCCTCGACCTCGACTACGCGACGAAGCTCGCCGCCGGTGCTCAGGCGCACGGGCTCAAGTGGCTCGAGGAGTGCCTGCCGCCCGACGACTACTGGGGCTACGCTGCACTGCGCCAGGCGGTGCCAAAGGGGATGCTCGTCACCACCGGTGAGCATGAGGCGACGCGCTGGGGCTTTCGCATGCTGCTGGAGATGGGTTGCGCCGACATCCTGCAGCCCGATGTCGGCTGGTGTGGCGGCATGACCGAGATGGTCCGCATCTCGGCGATGGCCGACGAGAAGGGCGTGCTGGTCGTGCCGCACGGCTCCTCGGTCTACAGCTACCACTTCGTCGTCACCCGGCACAACAGCCCGTTCGCCGAGTTCCTGATGATGGCGCCCGCCGCCGACAAGGTGGTGCCGATGTTCACGCCGCTGCTGCTCGACGAGCCGGTGCCGGTCAACGGTCGGCTCCGGGCGAGCGCGCTGGATGCGCCCGGTTTCGGAGTGCGGTTGAACCCCGATTGCAAGTTGCATCGTCCGCATCTCCACTGACGCCTGCCATGCCAACGCCCGAGACCCAGATCCATTCCCTCGACGACCTGCGCGGAAAGGTCGCACTCGTGACCGGCGCGAGCTCGGGCATCGGCGCTGCGGTGGCGCTGGCGTTCGCTGCCAAGGGCATGCCGGTGGCGCTGCACTACCGCTCGAAGCGGGCCGAGGCCGAAGCGCTGGTCGCGAGCATCCGTTCCCGGGGCGGCGACGCCGAGGCGTTTGCCGCCGAGGCGAAGGACAGCGCCAGCCTGGCCCGTCTCGCCGACGATGCGCACACCCGTTTCGGCCGGATCGACGTGCTCGTCAACAACGCCGGCGGCTTCGTTCGCCGGGTGTCGCTTGTCGAGGCCGACGACGCGATCATCGACGAGGTGTTCCAGCAGAACGCGCGCTCGATGATGGCGCTGTCGCGCAGCGTCATCCCCTTCATGCGCGGCGGTGGTCGCGGCGGCTCCATCATCAACGTCACCTCGCAGGCGGCGCGCAGCGGCGGCAGCTTCGGCGCCGGCATCTACTCGGCGAGCAAGGGCTTCATCTCCACCTACACCCGCGCCCTGGCCAAGGAACTGGTGACCGACGGCATCCGCGTCAATGCGGTCTCGCCAGGCGTCATCGACACACCGATCCACGAGGGCCACACCTCGCCGGCACTGCTCCAGGAGCTCACCGCCGGCATCCCGATGCGCCGCCTCGGCCGCGCCGACGAGTGCTGCGGTGCCTTTCTCTTCCTCGCCAGCGAAAGCCTTTCCAGCTACATCACCGGTCAGATCATCGAGGTCAATGGCGGCAGCGTCATGCCTTGAGTACCGCCGCGGCGGCAACCAGAGGCGAGCTCACTCGCCCGCGATCGCGATAGCGATTCACCCCTTCAAGGAGACAGCATGTCGAAGTTCATGAGCAAGTGGCGCCTGGTCGGCGCGGCGGCATTTGTCGCGATGTTCGCGGCGCCCACGGCGGCCATGGCGCAGGAGGTCACCGTCTGGAGCCATTGGGCGGCAGAGGTCGGCAAGCGCGCCTTCGTCGACGATGCGATCAAGCGCTTCGAGGCGAGCCATCCGGGGGTCAAGATCAAGATCACCTGGTACGAGAAGTCGGCTCTCTACGCCTCGCTCAAGACCGCGCTGCGCGCTGGCCAGGCACCCGACTTCTTCTACGCGGAGGTCGACCAGACCGACTACATCGACAACAACCTGCTCGCCGATCTCTCGACCGGCATCAACTGGAACAACGTCGAGCCGTGGGCAAAGCAGGCCTGGACCTTCGGCAAGGGCACGTATGGCTTCCCGCTCGAGGCCTCGACGGTCGAGGTCTACTACAACACCAAGCTGATGAACGACGTCGGCGTGAAGGTGCCCGCCAACGGCCAGTTCGACCAGGCCGCCTTCCTCGACCTGGTGAAGAAGGCCAGGACCAAGGGCATCACGCCGATGGCGCAGGGCGTGGGTGACCGGCCGTACCCCGGTTCCTACATCACCCACGAGGCCCTCCTCAAGAAGCTCGGCGTGAAGGACTACGACGCGCTGCTGAAGGGCAAGCTGTCGTGGAGCGACCCGCGCGTCGTCGAGACGCTCACCTGGGTCAAGCAGGTGGTCGACGCCGGCGCGTTCCCGGCGAGCTTCACCAGCCTGAAGCTCGGCGAGTCGCACCAGTACTTCCACACGAACCCCGGCGCACTGATGTTCCAGGTGGCGAGCTGGTACACCGCCCGTGGCTTCAATCCGCCCGACAAGGGCGGTCAGCCGGTCGACTTTCCGCTTGGGATCATGCAGTCGCCGGCGATGAACAACGGTGCCTGCAACCAGTGCAAGTCGCTCGCCGTCGGTGGCAGCTACGTCGTCAACGCCGCGTCGCCGCGCAAAGAGCTGGCGATTGCCTTCCTCAACTCGCTGGCCACGCCCGAGACGGGCAACCGCTGGCTCGAGGGCATATTGGTCCAGACCGGCATCAAGACCGATGCGTCGAAGATCGGCGGCCCGCACGCCGCCTACTTCCGCCAGCTCGCCAAGGCCGACGAGGGCAACGTCTTCTACTTCGGCACGCCGGTGCAGGTGATGTCGGGCAAGCCCAAGGAAGTGTTCACCCAAGTCATCAACAACGCCTTCCCGGCCGGCACGATCAGCGTCGACGAAGTCGTCAAGCTGATGAACGCGGCCAAGTAGGGCGATGCACGAGGCGCGCGCTCTGCGCACGCCCTGGCGGGCCGTCGGCGGCTTCCTGCTGCCGGCGCTGACTCTCTATGTCGCGTTCACCGCCTACCCGGTGTTCAAGACGCTGTGGAACAGCCTGCATGTCGTGTTGCCGAACCGGCAGGAGTTCGTCGGCCTGGCGAACTTCGTCGAGCTCGCCCAGGACGACATCTTCTGGCGCGCCGTTCGCAACACGCTGATCTGGGCCTGCACCTCGCCGCTTTTCGAAGTGTCGGTCGGGCTGGTCCTGGCTCTGGCTCTCTATGCCAAGGTACCGGGGGCGCGATTCTTCCGCATCGCCTGGTTCACTCCGGTGCTGATGTCGTACGTGGTCGTCGGGATCATCTGGGCCTGGATCTACAACTACGACTGGGGAGCGGTGAACTACGCGCTGCGCGCGCTCGGCCTGCAGTCCTGGACGCGCGCCTGGCTCGGCAAGCCGGAGACGGCGCTTCCGGCACTGATCTTCATCACCACCTGGATGTGGTCGGGCTTCAACATGGTGGTGCTGCTGGCGGCACTGCACTCGCTGCCGTCGGAGGTGATCGAAGCGGCCGAGCTCGACAACTGCGGCTGGTGGAGCAAGCTGGTGTTCGTGATCGTGCCCATGGTGCGGGCGACCGTGTTGAACCTCGTCGTGCTCTCGTTCGTAGGCAAGATGAAGATCTTCGATCTGGTCTGGATCACGACCAAGGGCGGGCCACTGTGGGCGACCGAAACCGTCTCGACCTACGTCTACAAGCGGGCCTTCGAGTGGAACACCTTCGATCTCGGTTATCCCTCGGCCGTGGCCTCGGTGTGGTTCGTGATCGTCCTCGCATCGGTGCTGATGCTGACCTGGCTGTTCAGGCAGCGCGAGAAGCTGGAGTACTGAGCCGCCATGTCGCAGATGGCGGGAGTCGACCGGCTCAAGCAGGTGGTGCTGGTCTCGGCGCTGGCGATCTACACGATGCTGGCGGCGGGCCCGTTCCTGTGGGTCGCCTCGATGTCGCTGCGCACGACCAGCGAGATCTCGCGCGACCACTTCAGCCTGCCGGGCAAGCTGCATTGGGAGAAGTTTCCCGACGCCTGGTTCAACTCGAACTACGAGGTCTACTTCACCAACAGTCTGATCGTCGTGCTCTCGGCGGTGGCGATCCTCACGCTGGTGGGAGCGATGGCGGCACACTGCTTCGCACGCTTTCGGTTTCGCATGAACCGGGTCTTCTACTTCATCATCTTCAGCACGATCATCTTTCCGCCGCAGATCACGGTCATCGCCCTGTTCCAGATCCTGGTGCAGTACGGTCTGTTCAACAGCCTGTTCGGGCTGACGCTGGTGTACGTCGCGTTCCAGCTCCCGATCACGATCTACATCCTCGAGAGTTTCTTCTCGCGCATACCGAACGACCTGTTCGAGGCGGCGCGGATCGACGGCTACTCGGAGTGGGCGATCTTCTGGCGCATCTCGCTGCCCATCGCGCTGCCAGCACTTTCTACCACCATCATCCTCAACACCATCCTGCTGTGGAACGAATTCCTGTATGCCGTCGTGCTCATCACCGACGAGGACAAGCGCACCTTGCCGCTCGGCATCCAGCGCTTCATGGGCGATCAGATGGAGGACATCGGCATGATCTCCACCGGACTCATGATCGCCATTGTTCCGGTGATCCTGATCTACGCCTTCTTCTCGGAGAAGCTCATCCAGGGCATGACGGCGGGGGCGGTGAAGTGAGCCCCTTGGCTGCTCGCTGACGAGAACGAAGCGCCATGGCCACCGTCACCCTCGACCAGCTCTGCAAGCGCTACGAGCGATCCGACGACCTCGCGGTCGACCACGTCAGCCTCGCCGTGGCTCACGGCGAGTTCATGGTGCTGCTCGGCCCTTCGGGTTGCGGCAAGTCGACGACGCTGCGCATGGTCGCCGGCCTCGAGGCGATCTCGTCCGGCGAGCTCGCGATCGACGGCCGCGTCGTCAACGACGTGCCCTCGAAGGACCGCGACATCGCCATGGTTTTCCAGTCGTACGCGCTCTACCCTCACATGACCGTGCGCGACAACCTCGCTTTCGGCCTGCGCCGCCGCGGCATCGACAAGACCGAGATCACCCGCCGCGTGCAGGACGTCGCCGACACGCTGGGCCTGGCCGTGCTGCTCGATCGCAAGCCCTACGCGCTCTCGGGCGGGCAGCGGCAACGGGTGGCGCTCGGGCGGGCCATCGTCCGTGATCCCAAGGTGTTCCTGTTCGACGAACCGTTGTCCAACCTCGACGCTTCGCTGCGTGTTTCGACCCGCGGCGAGCTGATCAAGCTGCACCGCAGGCTCGGCGCGACGATGATCTACGTCACCCACGACCAGGTCGAGGCGATGACGATGGGCAGCCGCATCTGCATCATGGACAAGGGCAGGGTCGTACAGATCGGCGCTCCGCTCGAGGTCTATCGCCGGCCGGCGAATCTGTTCGTTGCCGGCTTCCTTGGAAACCCACCCATGAACCTGCTGCCGGCGAGGCTCGATGGCGAGCAACTGGTGATCGGTGCGACCCGCCTGGCATTGCCGCCGGAACTCGCGCACGCCGCACGTGGCGCGGCCGTCGTCGTGTTCGGCATCCGCCCCGAGGACCTGATGGTCGGCGACTCCAGCGAGGGTGCGATCGCCATCGACGTCGCGGCCGTCGAGGCGCTCGGCGCCGAGACCATTGCCCTGTCGCGGATCAGTGGCTCCGACGTCGACCTGACCGTGCGCCTCGGCCGCGATGCGATCGTCCAGGTCGGCGATCGGCTGCACATGCATCCCGATCTCACGAAGGTGCGACTGTTCGATGCCGCCTCCGGCAACGCACTCGGGTAGGTGTTGCATCGGCCTTGCGGGCCACCGTCGCTGATGGCGGCCGCGAAGAAGGGCGCGGCGCAAGCCGGCGAGTCGGCGTCGAAGCGGATCGACGCGAAGATCGAATCGCACGACGGGATCGTCTGCACCGGCGAGAGCTACAAGCGGGTCGTGAAAGCGACCTTCGCCAAGGGCGCAACGCTGCCGGACCCCTCGGGCCTTTTCAACTCCAGCCTCGAAGGCAACGTCAGGCGGGCCATAGACTTCCGCGAGGGCGACGAGGTCGACGAGAAGGCGCTCGTCAAGGCCGCAGTCGCCCTGAACAAGACGTCGTCCACCAGGTAGTCTGCGCCTCGCTCCGAGGTCGGCCCGCACCATGACACCCCCGATCGACCTCCGCTCCGACACCGTCACCCGCCCGACAGAAGCGATGCGCGCCGCGATGGCTGCGGCCGAAGTGGGCGACGACCAATACGGCGAAGACCCGACGACCAACCGGCTGCAGTCGCGCCTTGCGGAGCTGCTCGGCAAGGAAGCCGCGCTCTGGCTGCCGACCGGCACGATGGCCAACCAGGTCGCGCTGCGCGTCCTGACGCGCCCGGGCGACGAGGTGATCGCCGCGCGCGAATCGCACGCCGCCTGGCACGAGGCCGGTGGTGCGGCGGCCAACGCCGGGGTGCAGATCCACGAGATCGGCGGCGCCGGCGTGTTCAGCGTCGACGAGATGCTCGCCGCGATCAAGCCGCGCAACTTCTCGATCTTTCCGAACACGACGCTCGTCGAGGTGGAGAACACGCACAACCGGGCCGGCGGCGTGGTGGTGCCGCAGCCCGAGGTGCAGCGCATTTGCGCGGTCGCGCGCGAGCAAGGCGTGGCGAGCTTCCTCGACGGCGCACGGCTGTGGAACGCGAGCGTGGCGAGCGGCCTCTCGCCGGCCATGCTGGCGGCGCCTTTCGATCTGGTCGCGGTTGCGTTCTCCAAGGGCCTGGGTGCACCGGCCGGGTCGCTGGTGGCCGGCAGCAAGTCGTCGATCGAGTCGGCCGACCGTCACCGCCGCCGCATGGGCGGCGCGATGCGGCAGACCGGCATCCTCGCGGCCGCGGCGCTGCACGGTCTCGATCACCACCTCGACCGCTTGCCTGAAGACCATGCCAACGCACGCGCCTTCGCCGAGCGGCTCGCAGCCGGCGCACCGGTGCGACTCGACCTCGCCACGGTGCAGACCAACATCGTCGTCTTTCACCTGCCGCCCGAGGTGGCGTTCGACGCACCGGCGCTGGCCGCGCAGGCCCGCGAGCACGGCGTCTTGCTGAATGCGTTCGGGCCGCGCACCGCCCGTGTCGTCACGCACCTCGACGTGAGCCGGGCGCAGTGCGAACGCGCGGCCGAAGTCCTGGTGCGCCTGCTGGAGAGCCGAACGCCATGAAGATCGTCGAGATCCGCGAGAAGACGCTGCCCATCAGCTCGCCCATCCGAAACGCCTACATCGACTTCAGCAAGATGACGCTGAGCCTCGTCGCCGTCGTGACCGACGTGGTTCGCGACGGCAAGCCGGTCGTCGGCTACGGCTTCAACTCCAACGGCCGCTATGGCCAGGGCATGCTCATGCGCGAGCGTTTCATCCCGCGCATCCTGGAGGCCGATCCGGCGTCGCTGGTCGACGATGCGGGCACCAACCTCGACCCGCACCGGATCTGGAACGCGATGTTCACCAACGAGAAGCCGGGTGGTCACGGCGAGCGCTCGGTGGCGATCGGCACCATCGACATGGCCGTGTGGGATGCGGTCGCCAAGATCGCGGGTCTGCCGCTGTTCCAGCTGCTCGCCGACCGCTACGGCGACGGCAGGCCGAACCGGAGCATCTTCGTCTACGCCGCGGGCGGCTACTACTACCCCGGTCAGGACCACGGCAAGCTGAAGGACGAGATGCGCGGCTATCTCGACCGCGGCTACACGGTCGTGAAGAAGAAGATCGGCGGCGCCTCGCTCGACGAGGACCTGCGCCGCATCGATTCCATCATGGAGGTGCTGCAGGACGGACAGAAGCTGTGCGTCGACGCCAACGGCCGCTTCGACCTCGACACCGCGATCGCCTACGCCCGGGCCTTGTCGCCATACGACCTGTTCTGGTACGAGGAGCCGGGCGACCCGCTCGACTTCGAGCTGCAGGCGACGTTGCGCAACTACTACCCGAATCCGATGGCCACCGGCGAGGACCTGTTCTCGATGCAGGACGCGCGCAACCTCATCCGCTATGGCGGCATGCGGCCCGACCGCGACTGGCTGCAGTTCGACTGCGCACTGAGCTACGGCCTGGTCGAGTACCTGCGCACGCTCGAGATGCTCCGGGAACACGGCTGGTCGGCCAGCCGATGCATCCCGCACGGCGGCCACCAGATGTCGCTCAACATCGCCGCCGGGCTCGGCCTCGGCGGCAACGAGTCGTACCCAGACCTGTTCCAGCCTTTCGGCGGCTTCCCCGACGGCGTGTCGGTCGAGCACGGCCACGTGACGCTGCCCGATCTCCCAGGCATCGGCTTCGAGGGCAAGGCCGACCTGTATCGCGAGATGAAGGCGCTTTCGGCCTGAGCCGGCGTGGTCAGCCGCCGGAGGCGGTTTCGGCCACGGGGGTGTCGTCGCTGACGCGAAATCCCCGCGCGTCGGTCTTCACGCCCGGCTTGTAGTTGACGATGCGCTCGGATGAGAGGTGCACGCCCAGCAGCCGCGTCACCTCCGTGCGGGACGTGCTGAACGCGTGCCACACGCCAGGGTGCAACTCGACGGTGTCGCCCTTGCCCAGTTCCACGGTCTGGATGCCGTCGACCTCGATGTGGAACGTGGCCGAACCGTCGAGGACGAACAGGTACTCGATGTAGGGATGGCAGTGATACGGCACGTCGTAGCCCGGCTGGCAGGTCTGGAGCGCGGCGCGGATCGGTGTGCTGCGTGCGTCGTCGCCGACGAGCACGCGCAGGTCGCTCTGGGGTCCGTAGGACACCACGGCGGTCTCCGCGATCCGCGTGACCCTGAAGCCTTCCATGTGCATGTCTCCTGTTCGTTGGTCTCGACCGTCTGCCGGCAAGGCCGGTGCCGCGCCGTCAGCGAAGCAGCCTCCACTCGCCGCCTTCCACCTTCACCAGCACGCGGGCGCGCTTGTCGACCCCGTAGTGGTCGGTGGCGGTCATGTGGTAGACGGCATGCGTGCCTGTCACGTCCTTGCCGCTTTCGATCGCGTCGCGCATCGCGTCGCGGAACGCCGGGGTGCCGGGCTTGGCCGTCTTCAGCGCCACCGGCAGCGCGGTCTGCACGATCGTGCCGGCGTCCCATGCGTAGGCGGCGAAGGCGTTGCGGCTGCCGGCACCGTAGGCGCCTTCGTACTGCTTGAGAAACTCCAGGCCGGTCGCCTTGAGCGGATCGCTCGCCGCGAGCTGCTCGGCGACGACGACCGGGCCGGTCGGCGCGATCACGCCCTCGGTGCTCTTGCCGCCGACGCGAATGAAATCGGGGTTGACGACGCCGTGCGTGTGATAGATCTGCTTGCGATAACCCCGGTCGACGGCCGCGAGCTGCGGCAGGTCGGCTGGCGTTCCCGAGGCGCCGACGAAGATCGCGTCGGGGCTGGTCGCCAGCACCTTGAGCATTTGCCCGGTCACCGACGTGTCGCCGCGCGCATAGCGCTCGTTGGAGGTGATCTCGATGCCGGCCGCCGCACCGTTCTTCATGATGCTGTTGTAGTTGGCATCGCCCCATGAATCGGAGAACCCGATGTAGCCGACCGTCTTCACCTTGTGCGCCAGCATGTGCTCGACGACGGCGCCGACCATCAACGGGATCGGCTGCGGAACGGCGAACAGGTAGGTCTGCTTCGCCGCATCGAGCGGGATCGGGCACAGGGCGATGAACGGGATGTGCGCCTCGTTGGCGACGGCGCCCTGCGCGATCGCCACCGGGACGGTGCTCGAGCCGATGATCACGTCGACCTTGTCTTCCACCGCGAAACGGCGGACATTCCTCGCGCCGACGGTCGGATCGCTCGTGTCGTCGAGCACCACGTATCGCACCGCCTCGCCACCGATTGTCTTGGGCATGAGCGCGATCGCCTTGCCCACATGAACGCCGAGCGATGCGCCCGGGCCAGTCGAACTCACCGACACACCGACCACCACCTCGGCGCCGACCGTGGTCGACGCCAGGACCAGCAACAGACCCAACAGCTTCTTCGTCATGCGAACTCCCGAGGATGATGCCGTAGCATACTACGGTAGAATACTACCGTCGAATGCGGGAGTCTCAGCTCTGAACGCCATGTCACGTCAGCTTGAAGGGAAGACGGCGCTGATCACCGGGACCGCCAGCGGGATCGGCAGGGCGGTCGCCGAGCGGTTTCTCCGCGAGGGCGCGAACGTGGTGGGGTTCGACCGGGCGGCCACGAGCCCGGAAAGCGACACCCCGGCCGGCGCCTTCGCCAGCGTCATCGGCGACGTCCGGTCCGCCGCCGACAACCGACGCGCCGTCGACCTCGCCGTCGACCGCTTCGGCGCGCTGGACGTGTTCGTCGGCAACGCCGGCCTCTACGACAACCGCCGCGCCTTCCGCTCGTTCTCGCCCGACGAGCTCGACGCGGCGTTCGACGAACTCTTCGGCGTCGACGTGAAGGGGTACCTGCTCGGTGCGCTGGCGGCTGTCGACGCGCTCGCCAGGGCGCGCGGCTGCATCCTCTTCACGAGCTCGATCTCCGGCACGCACGCCGGCTTCGGAGGCGCCCTCTACGTGGCCGCCAAGCACGCGGTCAACGGCCTCGTGAAGCAGCTCGCCCTCGAACTGGCGCCCGACATCCGCGTCAACGCCGTGGCGCCCGGCTATGTGCCCACCGGCCTGCGCGGACTCGAAAGCCTCGGGCAGCGAACCGGCACCAGCGGGCCCGAGCCTGGCCAGATGCCACTTGGAACGATCCCGACCGCCGCCGATTTCGCCGGCGCATACGTCTTTCTCGCGTCCGAGGCATGCTCGCGGACGGCGACCGGAACCGTGCTCGCGCTCGACGGCGGTGCGGCGATGCGGGGCCCGCGATCATGACGAGCCCCCCGCGCACCCCATTGCCACCGCTCGTGAGCGCCGATGCGCGCATCGGCTCCTTCTCTGCCGGCGAGCTGATGGCGCCCGACGGCTCGGCCGTCGACCGGCGCCTGTTCGTCGACGCGGGCCTCTACCGCCTGGAGCAGGAGCGCATCTTCGCCAGGTGCTGGCTCTATCTCGGACACGAGACCGCGCTGCCCGAGAACCAGTCGTTCTTCACGACGACGATGGGCGAGGACGCGGTGATCGTCGTCCGCGACAAGACCGGCCGGTTGCGCGCCTTCCTCAACAGTTGCACGCACCGCGGCGCGAAGGTGTGTCGCGTCGATTCCGGCACGGCGCGCTTCTTCAAGTGCCCTTATCACGCGTGGACGTTCAGCACCGAGGGCGAGCTCATCGCCGTGCCGCGCATCGGCCCGGTCTACGGCGAAGGCTTCGACCGCAGCCTCTACGGCCTGCGCGAGGTGCCGCATGTGGAGGCCTTCGGCGGCATGATCTTCGCGAGCTGGGATCCGGACGCGCCGACGCTGCGTGACTACCTCGGCGACATGACGTTCTACCTCGATCTCATGCTCTCGCGGATGGAGGGCGGCACCGAGGTCATCGGCGGTGTTCACCGCTGGACGATCGACGTCAACTGGAAGATCCCGGCCGAGAACTTCGCGGGCGATCACTATCACGTGCCCTCGACGCATGGCGCCGGGGTCGAGATGGGGTTTCGCAGCCAGCTCACGAACACCGGCTACTGCATCCAGACCGGCAACGGCCACTCCATCGGCAGCGAGCGCGGCGGCGCGCAGCAGGGCACGGCGGTGCAGACCGAGTACGAGAGCTTCATGAAACAGATGCGCTCGGAGCTCGTCGCCCGCTACGGCGAGGCGGCCGATGCCTTCGTGCCGATCGGCGTCGGCACCATCTTTCCGAACCTGTCGTTCCTCGACAGCGCGCGCTTTCGGGCGTTTCGCGTCTGGCATCCGCGCGGCGTCGACAAGATCGAGGTGCATTCGTGGTGCGTCGTCGACAAGGCGCTGCCCGACGAGCTCAAGGCCGCCGTGCGGCGCCAGTACTCGCTTGCCTTCGGGCCAGGTGGCATCTTCGAGCAGGACGACGGCGACATCTGGCAGAGCGTGCAGGACGCGCTGCGTGGCCCCATCGGCCGGCAGGGCCGCTTCAACTACCGCATGGGCCTCGGCCGCGAAGCGCCGACCGCCGAACGCTACGGCCCGCCCTTTCCCGGCAGCTGCAGCGACATCCTGATGACCGAAGCCAACCAGCGGGCCTTCTACCGGCATTACGCCATCGTGATGG
>JBBSPY010000068.1:0-14199 GCA_038258415.1 Burkholderiales bacterium | reverse complement strand
CTGGTGCAGACCTTCGACGAGGAATGGGGCAAGGTGGCGCGATGAGGACGAGGCCTGCCGGTCACGGCAACGTGATCCGCACCACTTGCTGGAAACTGCCGCTGCGGTAGGCCGCGATCAATCCGTCCGCGGGCTTGGCCAGACATGGGTCAGCGCAACGGCGACGTCGGCGCCGCTGACGGACTCAGCGAAGGCGCGCAGGGGCACGGCGCAGCTCGAGATGGAGCCGCAGTCGCGAGAGGCTGGTGAATCGGTGGCGCTGGCCCGTGCGCAGGTCGAGCACGACATAGTGACGCCGGGTCGCGGTCATCTCGACGCGGACCAGGAAGCTGCGTGCAGCGGAGGTACGGGATGAAGCCAAGGCGCGATCCTCGCGACGCGGCGTCAATCAATCGTCAATGCGTGCCCGGCGGGCGGCGCCGCGAATCCCGGTGAACGATCCTCATGGAACGATCGATGGATCGCGTCCGCGCGCCGACAGCGCACCCCGCAGGCGCGCGCCGAGAACAGGCTCGAGCGCCTGCGGACGCAGCCACGTGCAGGCCGCGTCCACCTGGGACTCGCTGCCGTGACGCAGGACCACCTCGGCCGCCACCGCATGCGCGTGGTACTGCTCGGTGTGCGAAAGCGCCTGGAGCAGCGCATCGAGCGCCGCCTCGGTCGGACGACCGGCGGCGGCATCGATGTCGGCGAGGCGTGCCATCGCCAGGATGCGGAGCAGCGGCTCGGCGTCGTCGGCAAGCTGCCGGTATTCGGCGGCGGCCTCCTCGTGTCGACCCAGCTCGCGCAGAGCCCAGGCCAGGTTGTTGCGAAGGCGCGGCGTGGCGTCGCAGGGGTCGAGTGCGAGCGCGGCGCGCGCCACCTGCACCGCTTCGTCGAAGCGACCCGCGCCGCCATAGGCGCTGGCAAGGTTGCACGCGGCTTCGACCTCGTACCGCGTGGCCTGAAGCTCGGCGGCGTTCGACCGCGCTTCCTCCAGCAACTCGATGGCCGGACCGAGCTCGCCGATCTCCACATGCAGCGAGCCGAGGCTGACCATGCAGACCAGCAACTCGTCGCCGGGCGGCAGCCGCCGCAGGGCGGCCACGCGGCGCGCGAGGATCGGGATGCCGTCGGCCGGGCGCCCTTCGACCTGGGCGACCATGGCATTGACCTCCGCCACCCAGAGCGCGTCGGGATCGAAGGCCAGGGCGGCGCGCGCGGCTGCGGCACCTTCGGCCACGCGACCTTGCAGCAGGCGCGACTTCGCGACGACGGCGTGCGCCTGCGCCCGCCACGCCGGCAGCACCGGCGCGTCGGCCACCTGAAGGGCCACGCATTCGGCTTCGGCGTGGCGGCCGAGTGCGCTCAGCATGCGCGCCAGCAGGGTGCGCACACCGTCGCGCTCGCGCGGGTCGACGATGTCGCCGTCGTCGACGGGCGTCGCGTCGAGGCGGGCGAAGAGCTGCTCGATCCGTGTCACCGCCAGTGCCTGCAATCCGGCGAAGCCCTCCTTGTTCGCGGCCCGCCAGGCCAGGTCGATGGCTTCCGCGCGCATCCCGCCGCCCCAGGCATGCTCGACGAGCATTGCCGGCGGCACATGGTCGGCGCAGGCCTCGACGAGCCCGCGCTGGAGCAGCTGCCGCAACGGCGTCGGCGTCGCCGCGACGATGCCCTGGCGGATCACATCGTGCGCCGGCCGGCCGGCGGTCAGCAGTCCGGTCCGCTCGGCCGCGGCCAGGGCCTCGGCCGCCTGCCAGCGGTCCAGACCCGCGGCCCGGCCGAGTCGCTCGGAATCGAGCGGCGCGCCGTAGAGGGCGACTGTGCGCACGAGGCGCTGCGCCGGCTCGGTCAAGGCGTCGAGGCGCCGCGCGATCAGGCTGGTCACGCTGCCGGGAAGCTCGAACTCCTCGTAGCGATGGCCGAGGGCATCGAGCGCGCTCGACCAGCCGTCGCCGTGGGCTTCCAGTCGACCGCTCTCGAACAGCGCCCGCAAGGTGCTCAGCATCAGGAGCACATTGCCGCCTGAGCGCTCCTGTAGCCAGGCGCCGAACCGCGATGGGGCCTCGTCGCTGTGCGACAGGCGGCGCACCAGCTGTGTCGCCGCGTCGGCCGAGAGCGGTGCCAGCTGCAGGCGGCGCAGATCGAGGCTATCCAGCCAGTCGTCGATGGCCGGCCGGGACTCACCGGTGCGTTGCGCCAGGCGCAGCCGCAGCGGCGTCCGCCATACGGCGCGGCGCAGCACGCCGAGGGTCGAGTCGTCGATCCACTGCAGATCGTCGACGACCCAGGTGTCGACGCCTGTCGCGAGGACCGCGAGGAAGGCTTCGTCCAGCAACTGGGCCGATGCGGGCGGCGCCTCGCCAGGCGTCGTGGGGGTATCGAGCGCAGGCACCAGGCGCGCCAGCGTCCTTCGGTGCGAGGGCGAGATGTGCAGGGTATCGGTGAGGTCCTGCACGCAGGCGATCAGCGGCCCGTAAGGCACGCCCGTCAGGGCCTCGCGGCCGGCGATCCATCGCGCTCGAGCGGCGCCATCCTCTAGCAGGCGGGTCTTGCCCATGCCGGGATCGCCGACGATCAGCATCAGGCGCTGCGCCGCATCGGCCACGGCGGCGCGTTCGCGATCGCGGCCGATCAGCTCCGGCGGCTGATCGATGCCGCGGGGCACCGGACGCAACCCGCCGGCTCTCTCCCGGCGCGGCCGTGCCGGGCCGCGGCGCAGGTCCCGCGCCAGGGCGAGCGTGGCGGCGTCGGGCTCGCTCTCGAGGGTACGCTGCAGGTCGCGACAAAGCGCGTCGTAGACCTCCAGCGCCTCGGCCTCGAGCCCGGCCGCGGGACAGGCCTGCAGCAGCGGCGCGACCAGGCTCTCGCGCGGCCCCCGAAGCGAGCCGGCCAGCAGGAAGCGAGCGGCCGCCGGCGGGTCGAGGGTCCGCGCGTGCTGCACCACGGCGCGCTGCCACGCGGTGTCGAGCGAGGCGCGCAGGTCCTCGGCCCAGGCCTGCAGGATCGGGAAGCCGCGAAACGAGAGCGAGTCGGCGAACGGTCCGGGCTGCAGCGCGGCCGCGCGTTCCCAGTCGACACGGCCCACCGCCTGCCGGAACTCGGCTAGGTCGCTCGCGAGCGTCAGCTCGACACGATGTCGGCTCGCCTGCAGCGCGTCGCCGAGGCCCGTTTCCGCCAGCAGGCCACGGACGCGGTGCAGGTTGGTGCGCAGGTTGCGGAGGGCCTCGGCCTCGGACCGGTCCGGCCACACCCGCATCGCCAACGCTTCGCGGCCGACGCCGCGGTCTTCCGCGATCAGGCAGGCGAGCAGCCAGGTCGGCAGGCTGTCGGCGAATCGGGCGAGCACCCGACCGCTTGCGTCTTCGACCCTGGATCGGCCGAACAGGCACAGGCGCGGCGTGGGGAGCGAGGCAGCTTCGACCGGGTCGTCAGCCATGGCGGGCGATTGTGTCGGACGCGGGACGCAGGAGTGCCCGCGCGCACGTCGCCGACCGGTGGCGCCGCGACGAGACGGAGAATGCGGCGACGATGAGCATCGACTGGCTCCACTTCACGCCCTGGCGATCGCTCGCCGGAGGCGCCCTGATCGGCGCCGCGGCATCGTTGCTCGTGCTGGCGACCGGGCGCATCGCCGGCATCAGCGGCATCGTCGGCGGCCTGTTGCGGCCCGCAGAAGGCGACGTTCGCTGGCGCGTCGCCTTCGTCTGCGGTTTGCTCGTCGTGCCGGCTGCCTGGGCGTGGTTGGCCATCGGCCCGGCGATCCGCGTCGCCGCGTCGACGACGGCGCTCGTCGGCGCCGGCCTGCTGGTCGGCATCGGCACGCGCTGCGGCGGCGGCTGCACCAGCGGCCACGGCGTCTGCGGTGTGGCGCGGCTGTCACCGCGCTCGCTGGTCGCGACGGTGCTCTTCGTCGCCGCTGGCTTCGTGACGGTGTTCGCGTTGCGTCACCTCATCGCGAATTGAGGGCACGGCGTGGCGACCGTCGCATCGTTCATCGCTGGCGCGCTGTTCGCGCTCGGGCTGCTCGTCTCCGGCATGGCCGATCCGGCCAAGGTGCTCGGCTTTCTCGATGTGGCCGGCGCATGGGATCCGTCGCTGCTGCTTGTGATGGGCGGGGCGGTGGCCGTTGCCGCCGCGGGTTTCCGGCTCGCCGGCGCCCGCACGACCTCGCTGTTCGCCGGGCCGATGCAGATTCCGCCTGTCCGCGCCGTCGACCGACGCCTCGTCGTCGGCAGCATCGTGTTCGGCATCGGCTGGGGGCTGGCGGGCTTCTGCCCTGGGCCGGCGATCGTGGCGATCGGACTGAGCCGCGTCGAGGCGGTCGTCTTCGGCGTTGCCATGCTGGTCGGGATGGCGGCATGGGAGTGGTTCGCGCGAGTCCGGGAACGCCGGGACACTGCCGGCGCCACCGTCGACGAGGAATGGGGCAAGGTGGGGCGTTGAGCGGCGCGCGTTCCGAGAGCGCATGACGACGAGTCGGCGGGCGCTGCTCGCGGCGTCTGCATCGGCGTCGGCCGCGGCGCTGGTCGGCGTCGGCGGTTTCACGATCACCGGTTGCTCGCGCCGACGAGAGCACGACTGGGACGGTGGCTGGGTCGGTGCGTCGGTGGAGCGCGGGCATCTGCTGCGCAGCGGGTGGCCCGACGCGAACCCGAAATCGGGCTCGGCCCCACCCGTCGCTGCCACGCGTGGCGCCGACGCCCTCGTCGTCGGCGCCGGCGTCTCGGGGCTCGCGGCAGCTCGCGCGTTGGTCGCCGCGGGCATCGGCGACACGCACCTCCTCGAACTCGAAGACGCTGCCGGCGGCAACGCGCGCGGCCACGCGATGGCCGGCATGCGTTGCCCGCTCGGCGCGCACTACCTGCCGGTTCCGGGTGCAGCAGCGGTCGAGGTGATCGAGCTGCTCGACGCGCTCGGCGTTCGCCGCCGCGAGCGCGGCGCCATGCGGTACGACGAGGCCATGCTGTGCCACGCGCCGCAGGAGCGCCTCTGGATTCGCGGCGGCTGGCGCGACGGCCTGCTGCCGCCGCTCGACGCGCTGCCTGCCGCCGAGCGAGCATCGACGCTCGCCGACTACCGGCGCTTCGAGGCGGCGTTGGCGCGCGTCGTGTCGCGGTCGTCGTCGAGATCGCTCGCAAGCTCGTCGTTTGCCATGCCGACGGCGCGCGCCGGTTGGAACGCGACGCTCGCCGCGCTCGACGCGGCGTCGTTCGCGGCATGGCTCGACGCCAACGGCATCGCCACCCCGGCCCTGCGCTGGTACCTCGACTACTGCTGCCGCGACGACTACGGCGCCGGCGCAGCGCAGGTCTCGGCGTGGGCCGGCCTGCACTACTTCGCGAGCCGGCACGGCTTTCGCGCGCCCGGCGGCGCGGCCGACTTATCCGCACATGGCGCCGACAGCGCCGAATCCGGCGACGGCATCCTCACCTGGCCCGAGGGAAACGGCTGGCTGACGGCGCGGATGGCCGAGCCGCTTGCAGGCCGCATCCACAGCGGGCGCGTGGTGCTCTCCGTCGAGGAGCGCAGGGACGGCGTCGTCGTCGATGCGTGGAACGTCGCGGGCCGGGCCCGCGAGCGGTGGCAGTGCCGCCAGCTCGTGCTGGCGACGCCGCTCTTCGTCTCGGCGCGGCTCCTGCGCGCGCCACCGCCGGCGCTCGTGACCGCGGCGGCGCAGGTGCCGCACGCGCCGTGGCTGGTCGCGAACCTGCACCTCGCCACGCCGCTCGACGACCGGCCGGGCGCGCCGCTGTCATGGGACAACGTGGTCTACGGCAGCCCGGCGCTCGGCTACGTCGACGCGATGCATCAGAGCCTGCGACCTTACGCAGGCGCGACCGTGCTGACCGCGTACTGGGCGCTCGGCGGCGACAGCGCGGCGGCGCGGTCCGCCGGCCGCGCCCGGCTGCTCGCCGACGACTGGCCCAGCTGGGCGGCGCGCGTCGTCGCCGACCTCGTCGTCGCACACCCCGATCTTCCGGAGCGCGTCGTCCGCGTCGACGCGATGCGCTACGGCCACGCGATGGCGATCCCGGTGCCGGGCGTTCGCGGCAGCGCCGCCCTCGCCGCCCTTGCCGCCCCACAGGCGCGCGTCCACCACGCGCACAGCGACCTCTCCGGCTACTCGATGTTCGAAGAGGCGATGTACCAGGGCACGCGCGCGGGCCGGGATGCGGCGATGCGGCTCGGCATGTCCTGACCGGGAAGGGCGGTGGCGGAATGTTCCGGACATGTGGCGACGTACAGTCGGGCGCCGCGCCAAACCGGCGTTTCGAGATTCGACCGTCATGCACGAGCTTCATCGCGCCTTTTGTCATCGCGCTTTCGCGGTCCTGATCGCCGGCGTCGCGCTCTGCGCGGGCTCGGTTGCCCACGCCGCCGCATCGGCCGAATCGGTCGAACGGCTGATGCAGGCGATGCAGGTGCAGCGCCAGCTCGAGACGATCTACGCGCAGACGCTGCCGGCGATGCAGAGCGCGATGCGTCAGGCCTTGCAGCGACAGGGTGCTCCGGAGGAGACGACCCGGGCGATGGACGCGGTGCTGCCGCGTGTCAATGCCGTCGTTCAGGAAGAGTTGAGCTGGGCGAAGCTCAAGCCGGACTTTGCCGCCATCTACGCGGAGACCTTCACGCAGGAGGAGGTCGACGGGCTGATCGCGTTCTACCAGGGGCCGCTCGGCAAGTCGCTCATCGCCAAGACACCGCAGCTCGCACTGCGTTCGACGCAGATGATGCAGCAGCGCATCGGCCCGATGATGGAGCGCATGATGCAGATCGCCCGCGAGGAAGCGGCGAAGGCCAACGCCGGCGGCAAGGCCCGGTCGAACGCGAAGGCCGCGAGTGCGGCCCGGCGCTGATGGTCCGGCGCCGGCCGCCGACCCTCGCCGCTCCTCGGCCATGAGCAAGCGTCCCGTCACCGGAACGGAGTCGCCTGTCGAGGGCGGCTTCTTCCTCGCCGTGCTGGTGCTCGTGTCGATCGGCGCGGTCGCCGTCGTCCTGCCGTTCTACGGCGCCGTCATGTGGGCGGCGATCCTGGCGCTGCTGTTCCAGCCGCTGCACCGAAAGCTCTCGGCGCGGTGGCGCAACCGCGAGACGCTCGGCGCCCTCGCCACGCTGCTCGTCATCCTGCTCATCGTCATCCTGCCGCTTGCGCTCGTCGGGCTGTCGATCGTCCAGGAGGTGACATCGGCGGTGCAGAAGGTGCGCGGCGGCCAGATCGACTTTGGCGCCTATTTCCAGCGCATCCTCACCGCGCTCCCCTCATGGGCGACCGACCTGCTCGGTCGCAGCAACATCGACGACATCGGCGCCCTGCAGCGGCGACTGACCGACGCGATCACCAAGCGCGGCCAGATGCTGGCCACCCAGGCGTTCGACGTCGGCTCCAACGTGCTCGACCTCGTCGTCTCGTTCTTCGTTGCGATGTACCTGCTCTTCTTCCTGCTCCGTGACGGCCCGGCGATCGGCAAGCGCATCCGCCGCGCGATTCCGCTCGAGCCAAGGTCGAGAGACGTGCTCGTCGAGCGCTTCACGACGGTGCTGCTCGCCACCGTCAAGGGCAACGTGCTGATCGCCGTGGCGCAGGGCGCGCTCGGTGGCCTCGCGTTCTGGGTGCTCGGCATCCACGCGCCGCTGCTGTGGGCGGTGGTGATGGCGTTCCTGTCGTTGCTGCCGGCGATCGGCGCGGCGCTGATCTGGGCGCCGGTCGCGCTCTATCTGCTCGCGGTCGGTCAGGTGTGGCAGGGCGTCGGGCTCGCCGTGTTCGGCGTCGTCGTCATCGGCCTGGTCGACAACCTGCTGCGCCCGGTGCTCGTCGGCAAGGACACGCGCCTGCCCGACTACGTGGTGCTGATCTCGACGATCGGCGGCCTCGCGCTGGTCGGCATCAACGGCTTCGTGCTCGGCCCGCTCGTCGTGGCGCTGGCGTTCTCGCTGTGGGAAATGCTCGCCGACAAGCGAGGTGCGATCCCGGCGGCCGACGCGCGCAAGCTCGAGGGCGAGGCCGAACGCGGCAAGAACGTGTCGTGAGCGGCGGCTGTAAAGTCTCGCCGCCTGGCGCGACCGACGCCGTCACCCTTCTCGCAGGAGTTCCGGATGCACGCTCGCTCGCTCACGCTCGCCGCCCTCGCACTCGCCGCCGTGTCGCTCACCGCGACCGCCGCCGACGACAAGAAGATGGCCGCCGACAAAGTCGCCATGGAAAAGTGCTACGGCGTCTCGCTCGCCGGCAAGAACGACTGCGCCGCCGGCCCCGGCACGACTTGCGCCGGCACCTCGAAGGCGGACTACCAAGGCAACGCCTGGAAGAACGTCGCAAAGGGCACGTGCACCACGATCACGACGCCCAAGGGGCACGGATCGCTGGCGGCGATGAAGTCCTGACACTGACCGCCGGCGTCGGCCTCAAGCCCGACCACTTCGACGCCGCGCTCGACGCGGCGAGCCCGGGCCTGTGGTTCGAGGTTCACGCAGAGAACCACGCCTTCGACGGCGGGCCGCGCAGGCGCTGGCTCGAAGCGATCCGCGACCGACACCCCGTCTCGCTGCATGGCGTGTCGCTGTCGCTCGGCGGCGCGGAGCCGCTCGATCTGTCGGCGCTGTCGGCGCTGCGCGCGCTGGTGCGACGCGTCGAGCCTGCGATCGTGTCCGAGCACCTCGCCTGGTCGCGGCTGGACGGGGCATGGTTCCCCGACCTGCTGCCCGTCGTCCGCGACGACACCGCGCTGTCCGCACTGGTGTCGCGCATCGGCCAGGTCCAGGAGGCGATCGGCCGACCGATCGCGGTCGAGAACCCGTCGCACTACTTGCGCATCGATGGCCATGCCTGGCCGGAGGTCGACTTCCTCGCCGAGATCGCGCGTCGCTCGGGCTGCAAGCTGCTGCTCGACCTCAACAACGTCCACGTCTCCGCGAACAACCTCGGCTTCGATGCGGTGGCCTATCTCGACGCCTTCCCCGAGCGCCATGTCGCCGAGATCCACGTCGCCGGCCATCGGCCCGACCCGGTGCATGGCCAGGCCTTGCTGATCGACTCGCACGACGCGCCCGTCGACGCTGCGGTCTGGGCGCTGCTCGACCGCTTCGTCGCGCGTGCCGGACCTCGGCCGACGCTTGTCGAGCGCGACGCCGAGCTGCCGTCGTTCGCCGAATTGATGGCCGAGCGCGACGTCGCGCACCGGCGTCTCGTCGCGGCGCTGGAAGCGGCCGCGGCATAGGCGAGCCATGACGGCGGCCAGCTTCCAGCGCGACTTTGTCTCGGCGCTGTTCGATGGCGAGGACGGCGGCTCGCAAGCGCTGGCGGCGCTCGTCGCGCAGCCGGGTTTCTCGGTCTATCGAAATACCGTCGCCACCGCCTGCATCGATGCGTTGGCGGCCAACTTCCCGACCGTGCGCCAGCTCGTCGGCGACGACTGGTTCCGCGCCGCGGCCGCGGTCCACGCGCGCGCCACGCCGCCGCGCGACGGCCGAATGGTGCTCTACGGTGCCGACTTCGCCGATTTCCTCGCCGCCTTCGCGCCGGCGCGCGATCTGCCCTACCTCTCGGAGGTCGCGCGCTGGGACCGGCGCTGGACCGAGGCGCACGCGGCTGGCGATGCGCCGGTGCTCGATGCTGCGTCGCTGGCCGCACTCGATCCCGCCGCGCTGGCCGAGGCTCGACTCGCCCTTCATCCCGCCGCGCGTTGGGCGTGGTGCGACGGGCAGCCCGCGTTCACCATCTGGCGTCGCCACCGCGAGGGCGACCCGCCGGGCGCCGAACTCGCATGGCGCGGCGACGGCGGCCTGGTCGCCCGTCCTGCGGACGCCGTCGTCTGGCGGCCGCTGGCCGCCGCCGAGGTCGCCTTTCTCGACGCCTGCGCGGTCGGCTTGCCGTTCGCCGAAGCGGCCGAGCCGCTCGGCGACGCCGTCGCCGTCACCTTGCCGGCGCTGCTCGCGATCGGCACGTTCGCTGCCCTCACGAAAGACCGACCATGAGCGATCGCCTCACCTTCGACATCCCCGACCCGGCAGGGCAAGGCTGGCGCCGATGGCCGAACGCCCTGGCCGGTGTGCTCGAACGCGGGATCGCGATGGATGCGGTGCTGCTGGTCAGCCGGCTCGGCATCGCCGGCGTCTTCTTTCTGTCGGGCCGGACCAAGGTCGACGGCGCGCTCTCCGTGACCGACAACGCGGTGCTGCTGTTCCGCGACGAGTACCGGCTGCCGCTGGTCGACCCGTCGCTCGCCGCCCATCTTGCGGCGTATGCCGAGCACGCGTTCCCGATCCTGCTCGTGCTGGGTCTGTTCACGCGGATGTCGGCGCTCGCGCTGCTGGCGATGACGGCGGTTATCGAGGTCTTCGTCTACCCGGACGCCTGGGCGACCCATCTGTCGTGGGCGGCGCCGCTGCTGTTGCTCGCCGCGCGCGGCGGCGGCGCGCTCTCGCTCGATCGCGCCATCGGCGTTCGCTGACGAGGTCCGGTCGAACGCGGGGTTCGGCAGCCGCGGCCGCATCGGCCGAGAATGCGGCGATGGAGCCGCCCCGCACCGACGGCATCGACGGACACGAGGGCGACCCGCCACACGAGCGCCCGCTTCGCCTCGGCTCGCGCCCGTTCTGGCGCAACACCGGCATCGCCGTTGCCTTGCTGGCGCTGCTGTGGAGCGCGGCCTGGTTCTACGTGCCGCCGATCGTCTCGAGCCAGGCGCGCGCCGCGGCCGAGCGCAGCCTCGGCAGGGCGCTGACGCTCGGCGAGGTCCGCTTCAATCCGTGGACGCTCGAGCTCACGCTGCAGGATCTCGTGCTCGCCGGCGCCGCCGCCGGCGCGCCGCCACAGCTGCAGATCGCGCGCATTCGTGCCGACGCCGCGATCTCGTCGCTGTGGCGGTTCGCGCCGGTGATCGATGCCGTCGACGTCGATGCGCCGATGCTGCGGCTGGCCCGCCGGGCCGACGGGCGGCTCGACATCGACGACATCCTCGAGCGCCTGTCGGCCCGGCCCGCGGCCTCCGGGCCCGACGACGGACCGGCGCGCTTCGCCGTTCACAACATCACCGTGCGCGGCGGCAGCGTCGACTGGACCGACGCAACGTCCGGCGTCGTCCACCGCGTGCGCGATCTCGAGCTCGGGCTGCCGTTCCTCAGCTCGCTGGCGAGCGAACGCGAGATCAAGGTCGAGCCGCACCTGGCATTCACGCTCGATGGCAGCCGCCTCGACTCGTCGGCTGCGGCGACACCGTTCACGGCGCGCGGCAGCGGCGAGGCGAGGCTCGCGTTCGAGCATCTCGACCTCGGACCGTATCTCGGCTACCTGCCGAGATCGCTGCCGGTGCTGCCGCGAGCCGGCTCGCTCTCGGCCGACCTGCGCATCGCCTTCGAGCAGCGACCGCGCCTGTCGCTGCGAATCTCGGGCGCCGTCGGGGTCGATGGCGTTCGCGTCGTCGACGCGGCGTCGGGCCGGCTGGCGGAGGTCGGCAAGATCCGCGTCGAGATCGACGAACTGCGGCCGCTCGAGCGCATCGCACGGCTGCGCCGCATCGACGTCGACGCTCCCGACGTGCTGGCCGTGCGCGACGCGAAGGGGCGAATCAACCTGCTGCTCGCGGCCGATGGGGCGGGCGGCGACGGCGCTCGTGCCGCATCGCCATCCGCGTCACCTCCTGGATCGTCGGCGGCATCGGCAGCCACGTCCGCGCCGCCCTCCGCCGCCACCAACTGGACCTTCACGCTCGGTGAGCTCGCCGTGAAGGCGGGCACGCTCGACTGGCGCGACGCGACCACGCTGCCGGCCGCCGCGCTCACCGTCGCCGACTTCGCGCTCGACGCCAAGGCGATCGCATGGCCGCTGGAAGCGCCGATCGAGTTCAGCGGCAGCGGCCAGTTGCAGCCTGCCAGGGCCCCCTCGCCGGCCGCGAGCGCCGTCGCCGCGAAGCCGCCGGCTCCGATCGCCTCCGACGCCGCTCGCTTCCGCTTCTCGGGCCGCGGCGATCCATCGGCGGTGTCGGTGAAGGTTGCCGTCGATGCCACGCCACTGGCGATGGCGGCGCCCTACCTCAACGGGCTCGTCGCACTGCCGCTCGCCGGCGATGTCAGCGCCGAGGTCGCGGTCGACTGGAAGCAGGGCGGAAAGGAGCCGACGCTCACGATCGCGGGCCGGACGATGACGATCGCCGGGCTGTCGCTCGGTGCCGCGCGCGACCCCGAGCTCGCGGCGCGCCGTGTCACCGTCGAAGGTGTCGCGTTCGACCTCGGCGCGAAGTCGCTGCGGGTCGACCGGTTCGCGCTCGATGCGCCGCGCGTGCAGGTCGAACGCGATCGCGAGCGCCACTGGAACGTCGAGCGCTGGCAGCCACCGAAGGCCATGCGCGACGCCGCCGCCGCCAGCGCCGGATCGCCTGCCGCGCCCGCGGCGATCGCGTCGGCGGCCGCCGCGTCGCCTGGCGGCTGGAAGGTGGCGCTCGGCTCGGTGCAGATCGCCGACGGCCGTGCCAGCGTCCGCGACCTCGCCGCCGGGACCGATCCGGTCGCATTCGATCTCTCGGGCGTCGACCTCAAGCTCGACGGCTGGGGCATCGACGCGGCGAAGGCGGCGCTGCACCTGTCGGCGCGCATCGCCGCGACGCGCGCATCGGCTGCATCCGGCCCGGCGCCGCGAAGTGCCGCCTCGCCCGGCGCCGGCGCCGCGACCGGCACCGGCAGCCTCGTCGGCAAGCTCGACGTGAGCGGCGAATTGCTCCGCATCGTCGCCGGCGTTCCGGCGGCGGCGAACCTGGCGATCGTCGCCCGCGACCTGCCGATGCATGCCTTCGATCCCTACCTCGACCGCGTCGCCAACGTCGACGTCCAGCGTGCCCAGGTCGGCTTCAAGGGCGAGGTCGCCTACGAAGCACAGGCGGCTGGCGCTGCGCTGCGGGCGCGCGGCGACGTCAGCATCGACGACCTTCGCGTCACCGGAGACGGCAGCGACGGCTCGGCGCCGAAGCGGGCGCTGGCGATGGTGCGCGAAGGCCCGGGTGGAGGCCGACGCCTGCTGGGCTGGAAGGCGCTGGCGCTGCGCGGGCTCGACCTGCGCGTCGCGCCGCAGGCTCCGGTCGAGCTCGACGTGAAGGAGACGGTGCTGTCGGACGTGTTCGCCCGCGTGCTGCTCGACGAGACCGGGCGGCTCAACCTGCAGGACGTCGTGCGAAGCGACGCTGCGCCGGCGATCGGGTCGCCCGCGGCCGGCGCGTCGGCGGCCGCATCGTCCGCTGCTGCCGCGCCGAGGTCGCCACCGTCGACGAGCCCGCCACCGCGCATCCGCTTCGGCCCGGTGACGGTGGCCGGAGGCCGCGTCGTCTACAACGACCGCTTCGTCAAGCCCAACTACACCGCCGACCTCACCGAGCTGGAAGGCCGGCTCGGCGGCTTCTCTTCGGAGCCGGCCGCGCCCGGCTCGCCGCCCGCACTGGCCGAGCTGGCCCTCACCGGCCGGGTGGAGGGCACGGCGACGCTGGAGATCGCCGGTCGCGTCAACCCGCTCGCCAGGCCGCTCGCCCTGGATCTCAAGGCCAAGGTGCGCGACCTGGAACTGCCGCCGCTGTCGCCCTACTCGATCAAGTACGCCGGATACGGCATCGAGCGCGGCAAGCTCTCGGTCGATCTCGCGTACGTCGTGCAGCCCGACGGAAAGCTGACGGCGAGCAACCGCATCGTCCTCAATCAGCTCGCCTTCGGCGACAAGGTCGAGGGCGCACCGGCGAGCCTGCCCGTGAAGCTCGCCGTGGCGCTGCTCGCCGACAGCCGCGGCGTGATCGACCTCGACCTGCCGATCGGCGGCTCGATAAACGACCCGCAGTTCTCGGTCGGCGGACTCGTCTGGCAGGCGATCAGGAACATCGTCGTCAAGGCGCTGACCTCGCCTTTCAGCCTGCTCGCCTCGGCGATCGGCGGCGGCGCCAGCGAGACCAGCTCGACCATCGAGTTCGCGCCCGGGACCGCCGAACTCACCGCGCCGTCGCGCGCGGCGCTCGACAAGATCGCCGCGGCGCTGGCCGAGCGGCCGGCGCTCTCGCTCACCGTCAGCGGCGAGAGCCGGCTCGACGCCGAGCGCGACGCGTGGAAGAAGGAGCGCCTGCGCCAGATCGTTCGCGGCGAGAAGCGCAGGCAGGCGATCGCCGGCGGCGCCGCGGCCAATGCCGAGGTCATCGTGAGCGATGCCGAGTACCCGGTGCTGCTCGTCGAGGTCTATCGCCGCGCCGACAT
>JBBSPY010000067.1:0-14325 GCA_038258415.1 Burkholderiales bacterium | reverse complement strand
TCCTACGACGCCGTGCTCGCGCTCAAGCCCGACTACGCCAACCGCATCTCGTACGTGATCGCGCGCGACGGCAAGGTCGTCTACAACTACCAGAGCCTCAACCCGAGCCGGCACGTCGAGAAGACGCTGGCCGCGCTGAAGGAACTCGAGCAGGCGAAGAAGCCGTGACCGGCCGGCTCGGTGCCGGCGGTTTCGCGCTGGCCTGGGCGGCCGCGCTGGTCGCGCTTCTCATCCTCGACGGGCTCTGGCTCGGCGTGCTCGCCAAGGACCTTTACCAACGCGAGATGGGCAGCCTGATGGCCGACCCGATCCGCGTCGCGCCGGCGGTCGCCTTCTACCTGCTGTACCCGCTCGCCGTCGTCTACCTCTGCCTGCAGGTCCAGCCGACGGGCTGGGTCGAGGCGGGGTGCAGGGGTGCCGTGCTCGGCCTCGCGGCCTACGGCGCCTACAACCTCACCAATCTCGCCGTGGTCAAGGGCTGGCCGGTGTCGCTGACGGCGGCCGACTGGCCCTGGGGAGCCGTCGTCACCGCCGCGGCGGCACTGGCCGGCTACGCCGCGACGTGGGGCCGAGACTGACGCCGAAGGGAACACCGCCATGAGCACGATCGTCACCCCCGTCGCCGGCGTCTTCGACGACCGGCACAGCGCCGAGCGCGCGTGGCAGTCGATCGAGGCGCGCGGCTACACGCACGACGACGTGCACCTGCTGATGTCGGAGGAGACGCGCCGGCGTGAGTTTCCGCCGCTGGTCGACCCGGACGACGACGCCAAGGCGCGCCAGACCGAGCTCGGCAACAAGGCCGCCGAGGGCGCCGGCATCGGCGGTGCGATCGGCGGCGGTCTCGGCGCGATTGCCGCCGCCGTCGCTGCGGTCGGGACGACGATCGCGCTGCCGGGCCTCGGACTCGTCGTCGCCGGGCCGCTCGCGGCGGCGATCGCGGGCGCGGGCGCCGGTGCGGCAACGGGCGGCATCGTCGGCGCGCTGGTGGGTTGGGGCATCCCCGATGACCATGTCGAGGCCGTCGAGCGTGGCGTTCGCGATGGACGCATCGTCATGGCGGTGCGGCCGCGCAACGAAGACGATCGTCGCTTCTTCGAGGAAACCTGGCGTCCGCGCGGCGATCCGACCGACGCTCGCTGACCGGCCGCCTGAGGTCGTCGCTACTTCGCCCAGGTATCCCGCAGCGTCGCGATCCGGTTGAGGACCGGAGCGTCGTGGCGGTGATCGACCCGATCGGCGGCGAAGTAGCCGTGACGCTCGAGCTGCACGCGTGCCTCGGCGCCGAGTGACGCGAGCGACGGCTCGAGCCAGCCACGGGCCACGCGCTTGCTCGCAGGGTTCAGCGTGGCGAGGAAGTCCTTGCCGCTGGCGTCGGGGTGCGGGTCGACGAAGAGGCGGTCGTACAACCGGAACTCGGCGGCGATGCCGTCGTCGACGCCGACCCAGGTGATCGTGCCCTTCACCTTGACCGCATCGGCGCCCGGCGTGCCGCTCTTCGTGTCGGCGACGACGCGGCCGCGCACGGCTTGCACCTGCCCTTCGCCGTCGACGTCGGCGCCGTCGCACTCGACCACGTAGCCGTACTTGAGGCGCACGTGGTTGCCCGGGAACAGGCGGAAGTAGCCCTTGGCGGGTACCGCGGCGTAGTCGTCGTGCTCGATCCAGACTTCGGGGCCCAGCGCGAAGCTGCGCCCGCCGAGCTCGGGTCGCTGCGGGTGCGCGGGCGCCGAGCAGGCTTCGCGATGCGCGTCGCTGCCGAACAGCTCGGCCCAGTTCGTCAGCACGAGGCGCACCGGGTCGACGACGGCCATCGCCCGCGGCGCCTGGCCTTCGAGGTCGTCGCGCAGGGCGATGTCGAGGCTCGCGTAGTCGGTCCAGCCACCGGCCTTGCTGGTGCCGGCGCGCTCGCAGAGCGCGCGGATCGCCTCCGGCGTGTAGCCGCGACGGCGCAGGCCGACCAGTGTCGGCATGCGCGGGTCGTCCCAGCCGTCGACGTGGCGCTCGTCGACGAGTTGCCTCAGCCGGCGCTTGCTGGTGACGACGTAGCTGACGTTGAGGCGCGCGAACTCGTGCTGGTGAGGCCGCGGCCGGGCCAGCAGGCCGAGGTCGCAGAGCGACTCGAGCAGCCAGTCGTAGAACGGGCGCTGGTCCTCGAACTCGAGGGTGCAGATCGAGTGCGTGATGTTCTCGAGCGCGTCCTCTATGGGATGCGCGTAGGTGTACATCGGGTAGATGCACCAGCGATCTCCGGTGCGGTGGTGCGTCGCGCGCTTGATGCGGTAGAGGGCCGGGTCGCGCAGGTTGATGTTCGGGCTCGCCATGTCGATCCGGGCGCGCAGCACGGCCGCACCGTCGGCGAGCTTGCCGTCGCGCATGTCGCGCAGGCGCGCCAGGTTCTCGTCCGGCGAGCGGTCGCGATGCGGGCTGTCGGCGCCGGGGGTGGCGAAGTCGCCCCGCGCGGCGCGCATCTGCTCGGCGCTCTGTTCGTCGACGTAGGCCTTGCCGGCCGTCACGAGCGCCTCGGCGGCGCGGTACATGAAGTCGAAGTAGTCGCTCGCGAAATACAGGTGCGAGGCCGCCGCGCCGTTCGGCGAGGCCGGCTCGGGCGCGTGCCAGTCATAGCCGAGCCAGCGCACGGAGTCGACGATGGCGTCGACGTATTCCTGCTCTTCCTTCTCCGGATTGGTGTCGTCGAAGCGCAGGTGGCAGATGCCGCCGTAGTCGCGGGCGAGGCCGAAGTTGAGCGTGATGCTCTTGGCGTGGCCGATGTGCAGGTAGCCGTTCGGCTCGGGCGGAAAGCGGGTGCGGATGCGGGCCGGATCGGGCGGCGCGCCGGCCTGGTGCGCCGCATCGCCCGGTGTTCCCGCGAAGCGCCGGCCGGCGTAGACGCCCTCGGCAAGGTCGCGCTCGACGATCTGGCGAAGGAAGTTGCCGGCTGGCGGGTCGGGCTGCGGATTCTTGTTCATGGGCCGTGTGGCACCGATTTTAGGGAGCGGACCTGCCGACCACCGAAACCGACGATGACCGGCGTGCCGTGTGCGGCCTGTCCGACGCGTCTGCTGTCCGCCGTTGGCGATGATGGCCCTCATGCAGAACGCCATTCTGGAGAACACCATGTCCCTGCTCGCCACTCGCACCATTCGGGCCGTCGCCGCGGCCACTTCCGTCAGCGCGGTCGTCATGTTGACGGCCTGCGCCCAACCGTTCCCCGGCAACAACGGAACCTACGCCTCGGGCCCCGTCCGGCAGTCGCCCATCCTGGCTGAATACGGCCGCGTCGAGGGCATCGAGGCGGTCGCGATCCGGTCACGCCCAACCGGGGCCGGGGCGATTCTCGGTGCGGTCCTTGGCGGCGTTGTCGGCAGCCAGTTCGGCGGCGGCAGCGGCCGCATCGTCGGCGGCGTGGCCGGCGCGGTCGGCGGCGGCGTCGCCGGCAACGCCATCGAGAACCACTCGCGGCATGAAGACGAGGTGTTCCGCGTCACCGTCCGCTACGACAACGGAACCTTCCGCAGCTACGACTTCCAGCAGGTGGGCAACTTGCGCACCGGCGACCGGGTGAAGTTCGAGGCCGGCCAGCTGTATCGCGTCTGACGAATCGCGTCTGACCGCGAATGTCACATTGCGCGAAAGCGGGCCGCGTGCAGCCGGCTGACGGCGAGCGTTTCCGGACGTGAGCGCAGTTTCAGGGTGACCTTGCCGGCTTCGTCCCGAGCGGCCGACTCGATCGCGTCGGCACGCACGACGACGCTGCGGTGAATCTGCCAGAACCGCGTCGCATCGAGGCGAGGCAGCAGCTCGCGCAGCGACAGGCGGATCAGGTGCTCGTCGCTCGACGTGAGCACCCGCACGTACTTGTCGGCCGCCTCGAAGTAGACAACGTCGTCGACGGGCACCATCCGCACGGTCTGGCCAGCTCCGGCCTGGATCACGCGCACGGGTTCGGCCGCGGCGGCGCCGCCGCCGGTCGATGACGAGAGCAGCGTCCGAAGTCGGTCGGCGACCGCGGACCACTCGGCGTCTGATGCCGTCGCGAGCGGCAGGACGCGTGAGTTCATCGCCTCTGTCGTGCGAGCTTCGAGCGACGCTCGCAGCCGTTTGCAGGTTCGCGCCAGTCGTGCAGGCTCGACGGGCTTGAGCAGGTAGTCGAACGCCGCCCGCTCGAAGGCCTCGACGGCGTACTGGTCGTAGGCGGTGACGAAGACGATCAGCGGCAGCGTCCCGGCGTCGTCCGGCCAGTCCTCGGCGATCGCTTCCGCGGCCTCCAGCCCTGTGGCGCTGGGCATGCGGATGTCGAGGAAGACGATGTCGGGACGATGGGCGAGCACGGCGTCGACCGCGGCCAGGCCGTCGCCGACGATGGCGTCGACCCTCAGCTCGGGCCACGCCGATGCGAGCTCGGCGACGAGCCCCTGCGCGAGCAGCGGCTCGTCCTCGGCGACGATGGCACGGGCCGTGTTCATCGCGACGCGAGCGGCAGCCGGACCACGGCGACGGTGCCGCCTTCACCGTCGGAGGCTCCGGCGAGCTCGAACGAGGCGCGGTCGCCGTACAGCGCCGCGAGACGCTCGCGCACATGGTCGAGGCCGAAGCCGCCGATGGACGCGGCGTCGCCGGTCGACGGTGGTGCAGCCGCCAGGCCGAGGCCGGTGTCGCGGACCCTTACAGTGAGGACGCCGTTCAGCGCCGACGCCGCGACGTCGATGCGACCGCCGTCGCGCTTCGGCTCCAGGCCGTGCCGGATCGCGTTCTCGACCAGCGGCTGCAGCAGCAGTGTCGGAATGGCCGCGTCGGCCAGGTCGGCGGGCAGCTCGAAACGGGTGGTCAGGCGCGGCCCCATGCGAATCTCCATCAGCGCCAGGTAGTCGCGCAGCCGCCCGAACTCGGCCGACAGGCTGTGCGAGGCCTGCCGCGATCCGGCCAACGACGCGCGCAGGAAGGCGATCAGCCGGTCCAGCATGGCCTGCGCGCGCGTCGGGTCGACGGCGATGAGTGCGCGCAGGTTGGCGAGCGTGTTGAAGAGCATGTGCGGCTCGAGTTGAGACTCGAGCAGCTTCAGCCGCCCCTCGGCGATCTGGCGCTCGGCCCGACCCACTTCGGCGCGTTGCTCGGCGATGACCTCGCGCGACTGGAAGAAGTAGGTGATCGTCACCGCCGGCACCAGCGCGAAGACGAGCAGCGAGATCAGCTGTCGGGAGCTGGCAGTGAACGGGCCCGGCAAGTCGATGCCGGTGAGACGGTTGCCGATCTCGATGCCGAGCGCGTACCCGAGGATGCCGCCGGCGACGACGATGAGCAGCATCCAGGGCCAGCCCGGCCAGCGGGTCCCCTGGGTCGATTCGCCGAAACGCAGCAGCGACAGCCGCGACGCGACGAGCTCGCGGCCGACGTCGATGAACAGCCAGCACGACAGCGAGATGCACTGCGAGTAGACGAGCGTGATGCCGAAGGCCTGGTGCGGCGACAGCGCCCAGATGCACACCGCGACCAGGAAGCCGGCACCGACGGTGCGGACGCCGCGGACGCCGATCCGCCGCCAGCGTCCGTTGCCTGCGGCGGCGGCGGGCACGGCAGCGGTGGACATGGCGGCCATTGTCGGTGCGGTGTCGACGCAAGGGCTTCGGTCAGGCAGCCGCCGCCCGGCGGGCGCGCCACATCTGCAGCGCCCGCGACACGAAGAGGCCGCTGAAGGCGCCGAACACGAAGCAGAACGGCACCGAGAAGGCCGCGTCGCGGGCTTCTTCGGGATGCAGCGCGAGGCTCACCGCCGCGACATAGCGGGTCGCGAACAGGCCGACGATGAGCGCCATGGGCCACCAGCTGCCGGCGACGCGGACCGAACCCCGGTCGGCGGACCAGGCGGCGCCCGGTCGCGGCAGCAGCAGCGGCCCGGCGGCGATCGCGACGGCGACGCCGGCGATCCACGCACCGACGGCGTCGACCGCGTAGCCGAAGGCGCCGACGCCGCCGACGAACGACAACACCAGCAGCGCCGCCGGCAGCACGGCGACGCGGGTGCGGCCCATCGCCCGCGGCCGGCTCTGCGTCCAGCCGAGACCGACGAGAGCGGCGAGGACGAGCCAGACGTAGGGCGGTGTGCCGGCGAGGATCTGAAGGATGAACATGAGGGGCTCCGGGTACGGGGTCGTGGACGACCGATGCGGCACTGTGCCGGCCGAGGCCTCGGCAAGCGACCGCGGCGCGACGAAACGTCGGATCGCGGCGCGAATCGTCTGGATGCCGGTGCAGGCAGCGCGGCTATATTTCCCCGGGCGCCATGAAGGCGCGCCGCCGCCGATCCATGCATCCACTTCGTCTCGCCTTGCTTGTCGCCGCCGCGGCGGCGCTCGTCGCCTGCGCCCAGGTCAGCCGCACGGGGGCGCCCGTGTCGTCGGCGCGGCCGCAGCCGGTCACATCGGTGCCGCGCGCGTCGGGCCTGTCGGAGAACGCGCAGGCCGGCAACGCGCTGCCCGGTCCCGCGGCGTCGGCGCCGACCGCCTTCGGACCTGCTGCGCCGCCGCGAACGCCCGCCGTCGCCGCGGCGATCCCGGTTCCCCCGCCGTCGCCTGCCGCTGTCGCCGCGCATTTCCCCGAGCCGGCCGCGACTTTCGAGACGCCGGCATTCCAGCGCGGGCGGACCGACTTCACCCACAGCGACGAAGTGCGCGACCTGCTTCAGCGCGCCGTCGTCGAGGCAGCCGAGGCGCGGCGACAAACCGACGCGCGGCTGGTCGAGATCGGCATTTCGCAGGGCGGCGAGCCGATCCTGGCACTTTCGCTGACGCGGCCAACGCCGCTCGTCGCGCCGCGCCCCGCTGCCGAGGCCTCGGGCGCCGCCGCGTCGCTTCCGGCGAAGCGCCCCACGGTGCTGCTGCTCGCCGGCCAGCACGGTGACGAGCCCGCCGGGACCGAGGCGCTGCTCGTGCTCGCCCGGGCGCTCGCGCAGGGCCGGCACGCAGGTGTGCTCGACCGGGTCGACGTCGTCGTCGTGCCGCTCGCCAACCCCGACGGCCGCGCGCTCTTCCAGCGCGACACCGCCGACGGCACCGACCTCAACCGTGATCACCTGCTGCTGCGCACGCCGGAAGCGCAGGCCGTCGCCCAGCTCATCGTCGCCGTCGATCCGCTGGTTGTCGCCGATTTCCACGAGTACCCGGTCGACGGCGCCTTCGCGGCCCGCTTCGGTGCGCTGCCGCGTTTCGACGTGCTGCTGCAGTCGGCGACCACCGGCAACCTGCCGCCGTTCGTGTCGCGTGCCGCCGAGGAGTGGTTTCGCCGCCCGCTCGCCAAGCGCCTCGCCGCGGCCGGCTTCGCCACGGAGTGGTACCACACGGTCTCCGATGACGCCGGCGACCGCCGCGTGTCGATGGGTGGCGCGAGCGCGGGCATCGCCCGCAACGCGTTCGGCTTGCGCAACGCCGTCAGCCTCCTCGTCGAGACCCGCGGCGGCGGCATCGGCCGGGTCGACCTGAAGCGCCGCGTGCAGGCCGCGCTGACGGCGGCGACCGACATCCTCGAAGGCGCCGCATCGCGCGCCGTCGACCTGCAGAAGCTGCGCGACTTCGTCGACCGCGACGTCGCCGGCTCGGCGTGTCGCGGCGAGGCCACCATCGAGGCGGCGCCGACGCCGAGCGAATACGCGCTGGCCATGATCGACCCCGTCAGTGGCGAGATCCGCCGTCGCACCGTGTCATGGGACTCCGCGCTCGAGTTGCGCGCGGTGCGGATGCGGCCGCGGCCGTGCGGCTACTGGCTCGCCGCCAACCAGGGCGACGCGGTGTCGCGGCTGCGCCGGCTCGGCGTCGAGGTGCAGCAGTTCGACGAGGCCGGCGACGTGCGCGGCGAGACGTTCCGCGAGATCGGCCGCGAGAGCGCGCGCGCCGATGGTGCGCTTGCCGCCGATGTCGGCCGGCCAGCCCGCCTGCGCGTGCAGACCCAGCCGGCGCTCGTCGACGCGCCGGCCGGCTCGTATTTCGTGTCGCTCGACCAGCCGCTGGCCAACCTCGCCATCGCCGCCCTCGAGCCCGACGCTCCCGGCAGCTATGCGGCCGCCGGGCTGGTGACAAGCGTCGGCGGCGAGGCGCGCGTGCTCGATCGGCCGCGGGCGAAGCTGTCCGCGTCGCCTTGAAGCGCGCGGTGTAAGGCGGGCGATGCCGTCGCGACCGATCGACGACTGAGAACAGGTTCCGAGGAGCATCGATGGACCGACACGCCACGCGACCCGAACGCATCTACCGGCACCGCCTGCCGGTGCGCGTCATGCACTGGATCAACGTCGTCTGCCTCACGGTGCTGCTGATGAGCGGGCTCAACATCTTCAATGCCCACCCGGCGCTTTACTGGGGGCTCGACTCGACCTTCGCTGATCCCTGGGTCTCCATCGGCACCGCCAACACGCCCGCCGGCCCGGTGGGCCGGACGACGATCGGCAGCGCCAGCTTCGACACCACCGGCGTTCTCGGCCTGTCGGAGGTCGACGGCCGACCGGCCGCGCGTGCCTTTCCCAGCTGGGCGACGATTCCCGGTGCCCAGTGGCTGGCGATGGCTCGCCACTGGCACTTCTTCTTCGCCTGGCTGTTCGTGATCAACGGCGTCGCCTACGTGCTGTGGACGATCCTGAGCCGGCACCTGTCGCGCGACCTCGTGCCGACGAAGCGCGAGCTCGCGAACATCGGCACGTCGATCCAGGACCACGTGCGGTTCCGCCATCCGACCGGCGACGCGGCCAAGCGCTACAACGTGCTGCAGAGCCTGAGCTACCTCGTCGTCATCTTCGTCCTGCTGCCGCTGGTGATCGTCTGCGGGCTGGCGATGTCGCCGCGGCTGGCTGCGGTGTTCCCGGGCTGGGTCGAGCTGCTCGGCGGCCGGCAGTCGGCGCGCACGCTGCACTTCCTCGCCGCCATGTCGCTGGTCCTCTTCGTCGTCGTCCACGTCGCCGAGGTGTTCATCGCCGGGGTCTGGAACGAGATCCGCTCGATGGTCACCGGCTGGTACGTGGTGCCGGGCAAGAAGGCTCCGATCGAACCGGTCACGAGCGACGAGGTGCGGACGTGAGCGCGGCCGCACGCAAATCGTTCGAGCTGATGCGGGCGTCGCAGCGAGGCCGTCGCCGGCTGCTGCGCGGCGCTGTCGCGGCGGCGGGAAGCGCGGTGCTGACGGGTTGCGACAAGTTGTCGAACAACGCGTCGTTCGTCGAGGTGCTCAAGAGCGCGCAGCACGTGAGCCGGGCGGCGCAGAAGGTCGTCGCGCCGCGCGGCGCGCTGGCGCAGGAGTTCGACGCGAAGGACATCGCGCCGGTGTTTCGCCCGAACGGCACCACGTCACCGCGCGACGCCGACTACGTCGCCCTGCGCGACGGTGGCTTCGCCGACTACAAGCTCACGATCGGCGGTCTCGTCGAGCAGCCGCTCGAGCTCACGCTCGCCGAGTTGCGCGCGATGCCGTCGCGCACCCAGATCACGCGCCACGACTGCGTCGAGGGCTGGAGCTGCATCGGCCAGTGGACCGGCGTTCCGCTCGGCGCGCTGCTCGACCGGGCGAAGCTGAAATCAGGTGCGACCTTCGTCGTCTTCCGCTGCTTCGACTCGATGGACGGCGGCCCGGCCGACACGCACTACTACGAGAGCGTCGACCTCGACGACGCGCACCATCCGCAGACCCTCCTCGCCTACGAGCTCAATGGCAAGCCTCTGCCGGTGAGCAACGGCGCGCCGATCCGCTGCCGGGTCGAGCGGCAGCTCGGCTACAAGCAGGCGAAGTACGTGCGTGGAATCGAGGTCGTCGATTCGTTCGCGGGAATCCGCGGCGGCAAGGGCGGCTACTGGGAGGACGAAGGCTACGAGTGGTACGGGGGGATCTGACCCTTTCCCGCTGACTGACGCCGCCGACACCGGGTGTTGCAGCTCGCCCTGCGCTCGGGGCTGAAGGTCGCCTCGCAGGGGTCATACTTCGCCGAGGCATGGCGCGGCCGCCGTGCAAGAGCCAGGGTTTGACCGACGAACCGAGTGCAGCGCCACCGCAAGGGGCCGCGGTGGAAACGATGTACGCCTCGACCTACCGCGAGCTGCGGCGGTTGGCGCATGCACGGCTCGGCAGCGGCGCGCGCAACACCGTGCTCGACACGACGGCACTGGTCCACGAGTCCTACCTGCGCCTGTCGAAGTCGCCCGACCTTCGCTTTCCCGACCGCGCGCGGTTCCTCGTCTACGCCGGTCAGGCCATGCGCTCGATCATCGTCGACATGGTGCGACAGCGCCGAACCGAACGGGCCGATGGCGGAATACGCGTCACCCTCAACACCGACTGGCCGACGCCCGACGCCGGGGAAGAGCAGATCCTGCATGTGCACGAGGCGCTCGAATCGCTCGCCAAGGTGGACGAGCGCATGGCGCGGGTCGTCGAGATGCGCTGGTTCGCCGGCCTGGATGAACAGGAGATCGCCCAGGCGCTCGGCGTCACGGATCGGACCGTGCGGCGCGACTGGTCGCAGGCGCGGCTGTTCCTGGCCGAAGCCCTGAAGCCGTGAGCCTGCTCTTCGATCTCGAACCGCCGCGCTGGCGCCGCTTGCGTGAGTTGCTCGATGAAGCGCTGAGCCGTCCCGCCTCGTCGCAGGGCTCGTGGCTGCAGGGGTTGGGCGCCGACGACGCCGACCTCGTGCCGCGGCTTCGCACCCTGCTGTCGCATGTCGAAGGCGGCGCCATGCCGGAGGCGCTGCCGCGCATCGAGACCGCCTCGTTCGCCGCCGCGCCGCCCATGTCGGAGCGGGTCGGTCCCTACCGGCTGCTTCGCGAGTTGGGGCGAGGCGGCATGGCCTCCGTCTGGCTGGCCGAGCGCACCGACATGCTGACCGCACGCCCGGTCGCACTGAAGCTGCCGCACGGCGCCTGGCGAAGCGCGCACTTCGGCGAACGAATGGCGCGTGAGCGAGAGATCCTGGCGTCGCTGTCGCATCCCCACATCGCACGTCTGTACGACGCAGGCCTCTCCGACGATGGCCAGCCGTGGCTCGCGCTCGAGTTCGTCGAAGGCGAGCGCATCGACACCTGGGTCGCAAGCCAGGATTCCATAGTCGATGCAAGGCTGCGCCTGTTCGTGCAGGTCGCGCAGGCGGTGGCCTACGCGCATGCGCAGCTGGTGGTGCACCGCGACCTGAAGCCCGCCAACATCCTGGTCACCGCCGACGGGCAAGCCAAGCTGCTCGACTTCGGCATCGCCAAGCTGATGGAGGAAGGTGTCGCGGAGGAAACCGCACTCACGCGGGAGGCGGGGCATGCCTATACCCCCGCCTACGCTTCGCCGGAGCAGGTGCGCGGCGAAGCGTTGGGAACGGCATCGGACATCTACTCGCTCGGCGTCGTCCTCTACGAACTGCTGGTCGGGCAGCGACCGCCGCCGGCTGGCAGCAGCAGCGCGCCTCCGCGCCCGAGCGCGATGGCGGCCGGCGCGGCGCTGCGCGGAGATCTGGACGCGATCGTCCTGAAAGCGCTGGAAGCGCAGCCGGCGTCGCGTTACCTGACGGCACAGGCGCTCGCCGACGACATCGAGCGTCACCTCGAAGGCCGACCCGTGCAGGCACGGCCAGCGAACGCCGGCTACCTGCTGCGTCGATTCCTGTCGCGGCACGCCGTGGGCGCCGGCGTCGGTGTGGCGGCGGCGGTGGCCGTCGTGGGCGGTGCAGGGGTGGCGGTGTGGCAGGCGCAGGTGGCGCGTGCCGAGGCCCGCCGCGCCGAAGCGGTGACGTCGTTCATGGCCGACGTCCTGCGCGAGGCCGATCCTTTCACCGCGGGCAACTCCAAGCCCACGGTGGAAGGCCTGATCCGGCAGGCGCGCGCCAAGCTCGGCGATCGATACGCCGACCAGCCGGCACTTCGGGTGCAGCTGCTGACGCTGCTCGCCAGCAGCCTCATCGGTCTGTCGGCGTTCGACGAAGCCGAGTCGGTGCTGCAGCAAGCGCTGGACGAAGGCAGGCAGGCGCTCGACCCAGGCGACCCGCTGGTCCTGCGCGCCCGTCTCGGCATGGCCAACGTGCATGGACAACGCAAGGAAACCGAGTTGTTGAGCGGCGAGCTCGGGCCCCTGCTGCGTGATCTGGATTCGACGCCCGGCATCGATGCGGCCGACCGGATCGACGCCCATGTCATGAACGGCCACCTGGCCATCGAGCAGCGTCGGCCGACCGACGCCGTGGCCGCCGGCGAAAAGGCGATGGAGCTGGTGCGTCGTCTGTTGCCGCAGGACGGCCCGCGTCTCGTCGAGGCGTCGTTGCTGCGCAGCGTGGCGCTGACCTACATGCCGCCGCCGGAGCGCGCGCTCGACGCCGCCCGCGAGACCCTGCGCCTGGCCACCGCCATCTGGGGCGACGAGCGGCCACACGCCCGCGTGCTCGACGTGCGCGGCGTGTACGGACGGGCTCTGGGCAACGCCGGCCGCTACCGCGAGGCCGCCGATCAGCTGGCGCGCGCGGTGTCCGACACGGCCACGCTGCTCGGCCCCGAGGCGCCGATGATCGCCTACACCTGCGCCGACGTGGCCCGCTTCGAGCTGCTCGCCGACCGCCCGGAGGTGGCGCTGAACTACGCCGAGCGGTCGAGCGCGACGCTCGACGTCGCGGGCATCGACGATCCCTACACCCGCAGCGTGCCGATGTCGTTGCGTGGGGAGGCGTTGCAGGCCCTGCGCCGACCGGCGGCCTTGCTCGTCCTGCGGCAGGCCCACGCGCTCATGGTCGAGGCCCGAGGGGCCGGGAGCCTCGACACGGTGCACGTTGCTGCCGCATTGGCCCAGGCCCAGGCGCAGGCCGGGCTCTTAGAGGAAGCGCGCGACACGCTGCAGTCGCTGCCGCCGAAGGCTGCCTCGGCGGGCCGTGTGACCGCCTATACGCTGCATCACCGGACCGGCGTCGTGTTGCGGCTGGCCGGCGACACGGCCGGCGCACGAGCATCGCAAGAGGCGGCGCTGGCCCTGCTGCGGCCGCAGGCAGGCGACGATGCTCGGCGACTTCAGGTTCGCATCGAGCTGGCGCGGCTGGCGCTCGACGATGGCGATCCGGCGCCAGGGATGGCACTGGCCGCTTCGGCGCCGATGGCAGCACCCGGAGGGTCGAGGCAAGCCGAGCGGCTGGAGGTCCTCGGTCTCGCATTGCACGCCGCCGGTCGGGCCGACGAGGCACAGGCGCCGATGGGCCTGTCCGACGCCTATTGGAAACGGGTGAGCGCCGCCGCGCCGCCCTGAACGGACTTCCGGGCCGGATGTCCGGTCCCGTCGACCCTCGACGTTTCCCAGGTTGACCTCCCTCGCGCGACGCGGGTGGCGACACGAACGGGACGCCTGTACATGAACCATCGAATTGCCCGGTCCGCCGCGTCGGCTCGGCTGCGGGTTGAACGATGAGCGCCGTCGACGCGCTCGGCTACCTGGCGGCGCTGCTCGTGCTGCTGACCTTCTGCATGCGCGGGATGGTGGCGCTGCGCGTTCTGGCCATTGCCAGCAACGTGGCGTTCATCGTCTACGCCGCGACGCTCGGGCTGGCGCCGGTGCTGCTGCTGCACGGCCTGTTGCTGCCGCTGAACGTGTGGCGCATGCGCGAACTGACGCGCGCCTCGCCAACAGGGAGCGCGCCAGACGCGCCCGGGCCGGGATGTCGACCCCGCTGCATTGCGCGGCCGTGCGCGGACATCTCGATGGCGCCGATGACCGGTTTCCGCCGTGCGCCCCGTCGATGGAACCACCTGCAGGGCGACGAGACCAGGAGACGGCATCTCCGACCGGCACCAGCCGGCGCCGCTCGACGATCACGCTAGCCTTTGGCCTGCGTCGACCTCTCGCGTGAGTGCCACGAGGGCGGGCCCGAATTCGGCGAGGAACCGCCGCTTCGGTACCAACGCCGCGGGCGCGGCGATCGAGACACAGCTGATCGAGCCGTCGAAGGCCGAGCGCAGCGGCGCCGCAACGGCGTTGATCGGCACGTGCCACTCACCGAACGAGGTCGCGAATCCCTGCGCGGCAAGCTCGCGCCGAGCCTTGTCGACGATGCGCTGCAGACCCGCCGTCTCGCGTCGATCGCGACGGCTCAGGGCGTCGACGAGCCAGGCGCGCTCCTCGTCGCCTGCCGCCGCCATGAATGCCCGACCTGCCGCCGACTCGACCAGCGGCACGCGCGAGCCGATCTCGCGCAGCACGATCACCGTGCCGCTGCCGCGAAAGTACTCGACGTAGACCATCTCGAGCGCGGTGCGCTCGGCGAGTGCAACCGGTGCGCCGAAGCGCTGCGCCAAGGCTTCCATCGGGATGCGCGCCGCCGCCCGCACGTCGCGTGAGCCGAGG
>JBBSPY010000066.1:0-14382 GCA_038258415.1 Burkholderiales bacterium | reverse complement strand
GTCGTGCTCACGGCATTCATCACCGTGATCGTGGTCGTCTCGGCCTGGAAGGTGATCACCGAGCGCGTCAACCAGTACATGGGCGCGTTCCTGATCCTCTCGGGCCTGATGATCGGCGTCTTCTGCGCGCTCGACGGGCTGCTCTTCTACGTCTTCTTCGAGGCGACCCTCATTCCGATGTATCTCATCATCGGCATCTGGGGGGGTCCACGCCGCGTCTACGCCGCGTTCAAGTTCTTCCTCTACACGTTCGCCGGATCGCTGCTGATGCTGATCGCGCTGATCTACCTGTACTACAAGTCCGGTGGCAGCTTCGACATCCTCGTCTGGCACCGCCTGCCGCTCTCGCTCGACACGCAGACGCTGCTCTTCTTCGCCTTCCTCGCCGCCTTCGCGGTCAAGGTGCCGATGTGGCCGGTCCACACCTGGCTGCCCGATGCACACGTCGAGGCGCCGACGGGCGGCTCGGTGGTGCTGGCGGCGATCATGCTCAAGCTCGGTGCGTACGGCTTCCTGCGCTTCTCGCTGCCGATCGCCCCTGACGCGAGCCACGCCTGGGCGTGGCTGCTGATCGCGCTCTCGCTCGTGGCCGTCGTCTACGTCGGCCTCGTTGCGCTCGTGCAGCGCGACATGAAGAAGCTCGTCGCCTATTCGTCGGTCGCGCACATGGGCTTCGTGACGCTGGGCTTCTTCATCTTCAACGAGCTCGGCGTCGCCGGCGGCATCGTGCAGATGATCTCGCACGGGTTCGTCTCCGGGGCCATGTTCCTGTGCATCGGCGTCCTCTACGACCGCGTTCACTCGCGCGAGATCTCGGCATACGGCGGCGTCGCCAACACGATGCCGAAGTTCGCCGCCTTCGCGGTGCTGTTCGCGATGGCCAACTGCGGCCTGCCGGGAACGGCCGGATTCGTCGGCGAGTGGATGGTGATCCTCGGCGCGACGAAATTCAATTTCTGGATCGCCGCGCTCGCCGCGTCGACCCTGATCTGGGGCGCGGCCTACACGCTGTGGATGGTCAAGCGGGTCTACTTCGGCGATGTCGCCAACGACCACGTCCGCACCTTGAAGGATCTCGACCGACGCGAGTTCGCGATGCTCGGCGTGCTAGCGGCGGTCGTGCTCGCCATGGGCGTGTATCCGAAGCCGGTGACGGACGTGACGCAGGCATCGGTGAGTGCCCTGCTGCGACACGTCGCGGTGTCGAAGACGGGGAGGCAGCCGTGAACTGGCCCGCGGTTCACGCCGAACTCGTCCTGCTCGTCATGGCGTGCATCGTCTCGCTCGTCGACCTGTGGAAGCCGGGCCGCGACCGGGTCGTCACCTACGGCCTGACGCAGCTCTCGCTCCTCGCCGTCGTGCTGATCGAGCTGTGGTACTTCCGCGAGGGGCAGACGCTCTACGCCATGGAGCGGATGGTCGTCGCCGATCCCATGGGCCATCTGCTCGGCGCGTTCGCGGCGATCGCGATGATGGCCACGCTCGTCTATGCGCGTCCCTACGCCGCGAGCCGCGAGATGCTCAAGGGCGAGCTCTTCACGTTGTCCATGTTCTCGCTGCTCGGCATCCTAGTGATGCTGTCGGCGAACAACTTCCTCGTCGTCTACCTCGGTCTCGAGCTGATGTCGCTTTCGCTCTACGCGCTCGTGGCGATGCGGCGCGACTCGCTGCACGCGACCGAGGCGGCGATGAAGTACTTCGTGCTCGGCGCACTGGCGAGCGGCTTCCTGCTCTACGGCCTGTCGATGATGTACGGCGCCACCGGCACACTCGACATCCCGGAGGTCTACGCCGCCATCGGCACCGGCCAGATCAACAAGGGTGTCCTGGCCCTGGGCAGCGTGTTCGTCGTCGCCGGGCTGGCGTTCAAGCTCGGTGCGGTGCCGTTCCACATGTGGGTGCCCGATGTCTACCAGGGCGCTCCCACGGCGGCCACGCTGCTCGTCGGCGGGGCGCCCAAGCTCGCGGCCTTCGCCATCACGATCCGCCTGCTGGTCGAGGCGATGAGCGGGCTTGCCGTCGACTGGCAGCAGATGCTGATCGTGCTGTCGGTCGGTTCGATGCTGCTCGGCAACCTCGCCGCGATCGCGCAGACCAACCTCAAGCGCATGCTCGCCTACTCGACGATCGCCCAGGTCGGCTTCATGCTGCTCGGTCTCACGCCGAGCGTCGTCAGCAACAACACACTGTCGGCCAGCAACGGTTACAGCTCGGCGATGTTCTACGTCGTGACCGACGTGCTGACCTCGCTCGGCACCTTCGGCACGATCATGCTGCTCTCGCGCGCCGGACACGAGGCGGAAATGATCGACGACTTCCGCGGCCTTGCCAGGCGCAGCCCCTGGTTCGCCGCGGTGATGGCGATCTTCATGTTCTCGCTCGCCGGAGTTCCGCCGACGGTCGGCTTCGCCGCCAAGTTCGCCGTGCTGCAGTCGGTCGTGTCGACGAACATCGCCGGCTACATCTGGCTTGCCGGCATCGCCGTCGTGCTGTCGCTGCTCGGCGCGTTCTACTACCTGCGTGTCGTCAAGGTGATGTATTTCGAGGAGCCGGTCGATGCGGCGCCCGTCGGCGGTGCGCGCGACGTGCGCTGGCTGCTGTCCATCAACGGCGTCGCCGTGCTCGCCCTCGGGATCCTGCCCGATGGCTTGCTGCAGATCTGCAAGGACGCCATCTTGCAGATGTTCGACACCTGATGGCGGGCGGCCGCGCAGGGGAGGGGTTGGCCGCGGATCAGCGCGACACCGACGCCGGCCACCTTCGCGAGACGCGCATCGACTCCACGAGCGTCTGGCAGGGGCATTTCCTCGACGTGCGTCTCGATCGCGTGCGCCTGCCCGACGGCGGCGAGGCGACGCGCGAGTACGTGGTACATCCCGGCGCCGTCATGATCGTGCCGATGCTCGACGACGGACGGCTCGTCGTCGAGCGTCAGTGGCGCTATCCCATGGGGCGCGCCATGATCGAATTCCCCGCCGGCAAGCTCGAGGCCGGCGAGCCGGTCCTGGCCTGCGCCGCACGTGAGCTGATCGAGGAAACCGGCTACCGGGCGGCCGAATGGGCACGCGCCTGCGCGATGCACAACGCCATCGCCTATTCCAACGAGGTCATCGAGATCTGGTTCGCACGCGGCCTCGTTCGTGGCGAACGCAGGCTCGACGCCGGCGAGTTCCTCGACGTGTTCGACGCCTCCGAGGCCGACCTAGACGCCGCAGCGCGCGACGGAACGCTCACCGATGCCAAGACGCTCATCGGCCTGCTCTGGCTCGCCAACTGGCGCACGGGCCGATGGCCGCTCCAGTGGCAGGCCGCGCCTATGATCGAGTCATGAAGGTGCTCAACCTGCGCTGCGGCGGCGAACACGCCTTCGAAGGCTGGTTCGCTTCCGAGGACGACTTCGTTGCGCAACTGGAACGAGGCGACATCGCCTGCCCGATGTGCGGCAGTTCGGAGGTCCACCGGCTGCCGAGCGCACCGCGGATTTCGGTGCATCGCGGCATGGAGCAGGCCACCCGGCCCGTCGCGTCGGAGGCAGGCGCATCGGGCACCCTTCCGGCGACGGCGATGACGATGCAGGCGCAATGGCTGCGCGCCGTGCGCCACGTGCTCCAGTCCACCGAGGACGTCGGCGAGCGCTTCGCCGAGGAGGCGCGCAAGATCCACTACGGCGAGACCGAGGAGCGCGGCATTCGTGGCAAGGCGTCGCGCGAGGATGCCGAGGCGCTGCACGCCGAGGGCATCGAGGTCGTCGCGCTGCCGATCCCCGATGCGCTCAAGGGGCCGTTGCAGTAGCGGCCGGCGCAGGCCGGCCCTGACCGCACTGGAGGAGACAAAGGGGTCGCCCGCTTGGAAAGCTCGTCCAAGCTCCGCCGCGGCAGCGGCCAAACCCGAGGTGACGGCGTTCGCGGCGTGGATCAGAAGCGAAGCACGCGCCCCGGGCCCAGGACGCCGGCCGGATCGAGCGCGTGCTTGATCGCGCGCATTGCCGCCAGCGCCACCGGCGACTCGCGCGCCGCGAGTTCGTCGACCTTCAGCGCGCCAACCCCGTGCTCGGCCGAGATCGAGCCGCCCCGTGCGGCCACGGCGTCGTAGACGATCCTGTTGATCGCCGGCTCGTGGAGCTCCAGGAAGGCGGCGCCGTCGCTGCCTTCGGGCGCCTGGACGTTGTAGTGCAGGTTGCCATCGCCGAGATGGCCGAAGTCGACCATGCGCACGCCGGGGAAGGCCTGCGCCAGCGCGGCGTCGGTCGAGGCCACGAAATCGACGATCGCAGATGCGGGCAGGGCGATGTCGTGCTTGACGTTGGGACCTTCCTTCGCCTGCGCGAGCGGAATCGATTCGCGAAGGTGCCACATCGCTCGGGCTTGCTCGAGGCTGGCGGCGACTGCCGCGTCGACGATCGTTCCCGCGTCGAGCGCGGCCTGCAGCAGCCCCTCGAGCATCGCCTGTCCGTGTGCCTCGCTCTCGAAGTCGGACTGCTCGAGCAGCACCGTCCACGGCGCCGCTGCGAGCGGCCGGCGCAGCCGCGGAAACTGGCGTGCCACGAGCTCCAGCGAGAACGCGTTCATCGCCTCGAAGCCGGTCAGCCCCGGGCCGAGCCGCGCGTGGGCGAGGCCGAGGAAGTCGACCGTCGCGGCCAGCGACGGCAGCGTCGCCAGCGCCGTCGGCATCGCCCGCGGGCGCGGATGCAGCTTCAGCGTCGCGGCGGTGACGATGCCGAGCGTGCCCTCGCTGCCGATGTAGAGGTCGCGCAGGTCGTAGCCGGTGTTGTCCTTGCGAAGCGCAGTCAGACCCTCCCATACGTCGCCCGCTGCCGTCACCACCTCCACGCCGAGGCACTGCTCGCGGGCGTTGCCGTAGCGCAGCACCTGGGTGCCACCGGCGTTGGTGGCGAGGTTGCCGCCGATCGTGCAGCTGCCTTCGGCGGCGAGGCTGAGCGCGAGCAGCAGGCCCCGTTCGGCCGCCGCTTCCTGCGCCCGCTGCAGGATGCAGCCGGCTTCTACGGCCATCGTCATGTTGGCGGTGTCGACGGAGCGGATGCGGTCGAGCCGGCTCGTCGAGAGCACGACCTCCGTGCCGCTCGCGTCCGGGACACTGCCACCGACGAGCCCGGTGTTGCCCCCCTGGACGACGATACCGGCGCCGCTGGCGGCGCAGAGCCGCACGACGGCGGCGACCTCGGCCGTCGAGCCGGGCCGAACGACGGCCAGCGCGCGGCCCGAAAAGCGTTTGCGCCAGTCGGTCTCGTAGGGCGCCGCGTCGGCGCCGACGAGCGTGTTAGCCGTGCCGACCGCGTTGCGCAGCGCGTCGACGAGGCTCACGCGGCGGTCGCGGTCGAGGCGTCGGCGCGCATCCGGGCCCGCACGTAAGCGCCGCAGGCCGCGAACAGCACACAGCCGATCGCGACTTCAGCCCAGGCAAGCGGAACGCCACCACCGCGGTCGCTGGTGGCGCGCACGAGACCTTCGCAGACGTAGAGCCAGACCAGCAGGCTGGTCCAGCGGAAGGTGCGCAGGTGCCCGCGCACGAGGCCGGGCACCGAGAGCGCGATCGGCAGCGCCTTGACGGCCAGCGTGCCACTGCCGGTCGGCGCCAGCCAGAGCTCCCATGCGAGACACAGCGAGACCATCGCGACCGCAGAGGCCGCGGCGAGCGGGCCGGCGAGCGCGGCGGTGCGAGGCGTCATCGTCCTTATCATGCCAGCGATGGCAACGCCGGGCCGGCATCGCACTGAACCCTCCGCGTTCGACCTGCGCTTCGTCGACGCGTTTCGGCAGTGGCCGTGGATCGGAACGCTCGTCACGCTGGTCAGGCGCTTCCGGCAGGAGCGGCTCGCGCTCACCGCGGGCAGCCTGACCTTCACGTCGATCATCTCGCTGGTGCCGCTCGCGACGGTTTCGCTGGCGATCCTCTCGGCGTTTCCCATCTTCGCCGAGATGCGCGAGGCGCTGCAGCGCGCGCTCGTCTCGTCGCTGATCCCGGACACCATTTCGCGCCAGGTCATCGGCTGGGTGACGCAGTTCTCCAGCCGCGCCAACCGCCTCGGCGGTGTCAGCCTGATCGCGCTGATCGTCAGCTCGCTCGCGCTGATGCTGACCATCGACCGGACGCTCAACGGCATCTGGCGCGTCCGCCGGCCGCGCCCGATCACGCGGCGCGTCCTCGTCTACTGGTCGGCCCTGACACTCGGCCCGCTGTTCGTCGCGGTCAGCGTCGGCGCCACCTCGTTCGCGCTGAGCGCGTCGCGCGGCTACTTCGGCGACATGCCGCAGGGCCTCGGCTTCGTCGTCGGCTCGATCGACTTCGTGTTCGTCGCGGCCGGGATGACCGCGTTGTTCAAGTTCATTCCGAACCGCGACGTCGAGTGGCGTCACGCGTTCCTCGGTGCCCTCTTCGTCGCCACCAGCCTGGCGCTGGCCAAGCGCCTGCTCGCGATCTGGTTCGCCGCCGTGCCGACGTACTCCGCCGTATACGGTGCCTTCGCCACGTTGCCGATCTTCCTGATCTGGATGTACCTCGGCTGGTGCATCGTCCTCCTCGGCGCCGTCATCGCCGCGTATCTGCCGGTCGCGACGATGAAGGTATCGCGCTGGCGGCCGACCGTCGGGTCCCGGTTCCAGCTGGCCGTCTCGATCCTGCGCCTGCTCGCCGACGCCCGCGCCCTGGGCGACCCGGGTCTGACCGGGCCGGCGTTGGCCAGGGCGATGTCGACCGACCCGTTGCAGAGCGACGAGATCCTCGACGCGCTGATCGAACTCGACTGGGTCGGCCGCCTGGAGGAGGACGAGCCGCCGCGCCATGTCCTGCTCCGCGACCCCGCGGCCACGCCTGCGGAGCCGTTGCTCGCCCGGCTGTTGCTCGATCCGTCGCCGGACATCGGGCCGTTCTGGAAGGAGGCCGGGTTCGACCGGTTGACGCTGGCCGATGTGCTGAGAAGGCCGGGCTAGCGCAGGCCAGGACAGGGCTGCGGGTCTGCCGGCTCAGATCCGCCCGACGCAACGCGGTGCGCCGCAGCGGCAGGCGAGGCGGCCTTCGTGATGCGTATCGCCGTAGTCGCAGGTGAGCTCTTCGCCGGCGGGGATGTCGCGCATCGCGTAGATCTCGACGCGACCCTGCCGGATTCGCAGCACCGCGTTCGGTGCGCAGGAATGGTTCGTGTAGCGCAGCGGATCGACCGACTTCGAGGCGTCGATCGCCCGCTTCTCGCTGACCTCGACGATCATGATCCGCTCGACCCGCGTCGCGCGGATGCGCGCCTGCTGGACGCTGATCGACTCGCCGCGGATCTCGCCGATCTTGCGTCGCGCCGGGATCGGCTCCGCTGCGAAGGCGCCGCGCCCGTCGATGCGGCTGTCCATCACATCGACGCGGAATTTCTGCGGGTTGGCGGCGGGCATGCGGGGCATCGTAGCGGCGAGCCCGCGCTCGCGATAATCGGCCGATGACGCACCCGCACCCGCTCGACGTCGCGACTGCGCTCGTTGGCGACCCGGGCTCGTCGCAGCGCACCGCTCACACGAGCGAGCGCTACTGGACCTTCATCAGCCCGTTCGGCGGCGTGTCGGCGGCGACGGCGCTGCGCGCGGTCCTCGAGCGGCCCGAGCGACAGGGCGATCCGATCGCGGCGACGGTCAACTTCTGCGCACCGATCGCGGCGGGCGCGTTCGACGTGACGACACGGCTCGTTCGCGCCAATCGGTCGAGCCAGCACTGGAACGTCGAGTTCATTCAAGGCGGGGACGCAAGCCCCGTTCTCACCGCCAGCCTTGTGCTGGCGCTGCGGCGCGGGTCGTGGAAGCACCAGCCGGCGACGCCGCTCGTCCTGCCACCCGCGGACTCGCTGGGGGCGTTCCCGAGCGAGAAGGCCCTGCCCTGGGTGCAGCAGACGAACTTCGTTTCGTCGAAGGCGCCTTCATGCCGACCGACGCGGTCCCGGAGCCACCGGCCAGCGCGCGCTCGCGGCTGTGGCTGCGCGACGCCGAGCCGAGACCGCTCGACTTCGTGTCGCTGCTGGCGATGAGCGACGCCTTCTTTGGACGCATCTTCCAGGTCGTCGGCCGCGTGCCGCCGTTCGGGACGGTTTCGATGACGACGCACTTCCACGTCTCGTCCGAGGAGATGGCCGCCCACGACACGGATCGGCTCGCCGCGATCGTCGACGCTCGCGTCTTCCACCGCAGCTATGCCGATCAGACGGCCGAACTGTGGGGCGGCGACCGACTGTTCGCGACCGCGACGCAGATGGCCTACTACCGGCTCTGAGACCGGCGATCACCCGTCCACGCCCAGGAGCGCCCAGATGGCCGAGCCCGACAAGCCCCAGCTTCCTTCCGACGTCGAGTCCGCGCTCCAGCGTGGCGACTTCATCGGTGCCATCAAGCTGCTGCGCGGCGCCACCGGCATCGGCCTGCAGGACGCGCGATCCGCGATCGACCGCATGCGTCGGCGCGCACCGGTGGCGGGGGGCGCCGTCGGGTCTTCGCGAACCATGCAGCAGGGCCTGGAGCACGGGTCGCAGCCGCGGCCCGCTGCGGCGATGCACCAGGCGTCGTTCACCAGTCAGGCGCTGCCGCCGCTCGTCGTCGATGCCATCCACGGCGGCCGCACGATCGAGGCGATCCGCCTGATGCGCGAACACAGCGGCCTCGGCCTGAAGGAATCGAAGGACGCGGTCGACCGCTACGCCGAGCAGCATCGCGCTGCGTTCGGGCCGCTGTCGCCGGGCGAGATGCCGCGGTCGGGCATGCGCGTCTGGATGGTCGTCGTCGCGGTGGCGCTGCTCTGGCTCGCCTGGCGCTGGCTGCGCTTTCGCTGAATCGGACGAGGTCACCTAGGTCATGTGCCGAAACATCAGGACGCTGTTCAACTTCGAGCCGCCCGCCACCGAGCTCGAGATCCGCGACGCCTCGCTCCAGTTCGTGCGCAAGCTGAGCGGCTTCGCGGTGCCGTCGAAAGCGAACGAGGCTGCGTTCGACCGAGCCGTGGAGGAGGTCGCCGCAGCGGCGCGCCGCCTCATGCACGACCTCGTCACGAACGCGCCGCCGAAGGATCGCGAGGTCGAGTCGGCCAAGGCACGGGTGCGTGCCGCGGAGCGCTACGCCACGGCGCGTTGAAGCGCGCGGCGGTGGCCGCGAGCGTCGCTCAGGGTCGGTTCGTCCGCGGCACCCACCAGGCGAGCAGCGCCGCCGCGAGCAGCGCGAGGGCGGCCGTCATCCAGATGCCGGCCGCCAGCGAGAGCAGCGCCGTCACGGCCGAGAGCAACGCCGGCCCGCCGGTCGAACCGATGTCGGACATCAGTCGCCACAGGCCGAGGAAGTGGGCGCGTCCGATCGCCGGCGAGTAGTCGGCACCGAGCGTCATCACCATCCCGGATCCGATGCCGTTGCCGAGGCCGAGCAGCAGCGACGCGCCGAGCAGCGTCGCCATCGCATGGGTGAAGGGCATGAGGGCGAACGCAGCGCCCATCAGCACCATCGACGGCACCGCGACCCAGACGCGACCGCGCACGTCCATCACCTTGCCGGCGGGATAGAACACGAGCATGTCGATGCCACTGGCGCAGCCATAGATGAGCGAGGTGGTCGCGGCGTCGAGGCCGATCTGCTCGGCCCACAGCGGCACCACCGCCTGTCGGGACGCTCGCACCGCGCTGACCAGCACGACGCCGACGCCGACCGTGGCGAAGACGCGCAGGTAGCTGGCGCCCACGGCGCGGAGCGACCCGGCCGGTCGCGCTGCCGTGGGGCCGGCGGCGGAAGGCACCGTTGCGGTCGCGGGTTCGATGGCCGTCAGCTCGTCGGTCCGCCACGACAGCCAGGCGCAGGCGAGCATCGCCACCACGCCGGTCGCGTAGGCGCCGGCGATGCCCAGCCAGGGAATCACCGCTGCACCTCCGAACGGGCCGATGAACAGGCCGATGCGCATCACGCCGCCCAGCGTCGACAGCGCGCGCGCCCGGTAGCGGAACGGCACGACGGCGGCGATGTAGCTCTGTCGCGCGAGGCTGAAGACCGCGCCCGCCATGCCGACCATGAACGCGCCGGCCGAGAAGGTGACGATGCCGTGGCCGACGCCGCACACGGCCATCGCCACCGCGCCGAGCAGAGAGGCGCCGACCAGCGCCTTGCGCTCGCCCCAGCGCGAGGCGATGTACGACGCCGGGATGTTGCTGAGCAGCGAGCCGATGCCGATCAGGGTGACGACGAGCGCGGCCAGCGCCACCGAGCCGCCGAGCTGGCGCACGCTGAGCGCGACGACGGGCAGGATCGCGCCTTCGGCGAGCCCGAACAGCACCGACGGGCCGTACACGGCGACGGCGATGCGGCGAAGGGGAAACGGCTCGGAGTCGGTCATCGGCAGGTTGGCGGGCCGTCGCGGCCATGCTATATCTCGCGGTCAAGGAAGGAGAACCGATGCCCAAAGGACTGTTGGAAGCGCTCGGCCTGAAGAAGCCGAAAGACGTGAAGCTCTCTGATACCACGACGCCCCAGGCGAACACTCCGCCCCCGCCCGGCAGCCGCGCCCGCTCCGGGGCGATGAGCGAATCGGTTTCGGGCGGCGAGGCCGCGGAGAAGCGCTTCAAGGCGTTCGCCGACCGCGTCGACGCCGAGCTGAAGAAGGCCGAGGCGGAGATCGCCGGCCAGCCGGTCGCGGCGCTGAAGGCGACGCTCGAGGCGGCGCTGGCCAAGCTGACGGCCGACCGCAACGCCGCCGATGCGCTCGACAAGACGGCGGGCGCCGCCAAGGTCGTGCAGCTCGACAGCCTGAGCCACGCGCTGACGATGCGCGCCGCGGCGATGAAGACCGACGGCATCGAAGGCCAGCGCCAGGTGAAGGAATGGGGCGAAGAGCCGCTCGCCGCGCTGGCGGCGAAGGTGGGCGCGCTCGCGCCCGACCTGAAGAAGATCTTCGAGCCGCGCCTCAGGCAGCTGCAGAAGCGGCTCGCCGCTGCGAGGGCGCTCCTCGACAAGGGCGATTTCGACGGCCTCACCGTCGCCGCCGGCCAGCTCTTCTATGCCTGCAAGGATCTCGCCAAGGCGATCGACAGCTACGCCGTCGAGTACCCGAAGTACCGGGCGCTGCGCGACGAGGTCGAGCTCATGTTCGCGCGGATGAAGGAAAAGAAGCTGCTCGACACCAGCGGCGGCAAGGACCTCGGCGACCTCGAGGCGGCGCTCGGCCGTTCCGACGCGATCGGCCCGATCCGCGGCTACGAGGCGGCGCGGGCATCGCTCAACAGCGTCGTCGTCAAGGCCAAGGCGCTGCGCGACAGCAACGCCGCCTACAAGGACTACCAGCCCGAGCGCGACAAGCTGGGCAAGCTCGTCGCTGCGTTGAAGGCGCACAAGCAGACGGCGATGATCGGCGTCGAGATCAAGGGCATCGAAGCCGCGCTGGCGACGGCCGACGCGCTCGCCAAGCGCGCCGACGGCGGCAGCCTGAAGGCGCTCACCTCGCTGAAGTCGGTGGGCGTGAAGTGCAGCGAGGCGAAGTCGCTGGCCGACCGCATCGGCGCCGCCGCCGCGAAGCTGCCGGAGCTGACGAAGAAGCTCGAGGGTGGCGGCGTTCCCAAGGGCAAGGTCGCCGAGACCGCACGCTTCGCGATCAAGCTGCTGGTCGAGGAGAACTGCAGCGAAGACGACGCCGTGAAGATGGCGAGGGACGCGCGTGGCTACGCCGACGAGGGGCTCAAGGAGCCCGACGCGATCATGTCGTCGCGGGTGAAGAAGTCGCTCACGGACGGCGGCCTCGAGGAAAGCCACGCCAAGGCGATCGGCAAGAACGTGCGGGCTGCCGGCACGTCGTCGGCCGACGACGCGAAGGCGCTCGCCAAGAGCATGTCGCACGTGTCGCGCAAGGCGATCGAGGCGCTCACCGCCGACGGCATCACCTCGGAGTGCTGCCGCGGCCCGATCACCGACGCGGCGCCCGAACTCGCCGGGGTCAAGCCGCGCGGCTGGCCCGACACGTCGAGCTGGGACGACGTCCCCGGCGTCTACATGGGCGCGGAGAAGAAGCTGCTCGTCGGCACGACAGACCGGGGCGGCAGCCGCGCCGTTCCCGCCACCGGCGAGGGACCGTTGCCGCACGGCGCTTCGGATCTGTACGGACACGAGGCAGGCCATGCCTTCGACGCGTCGAAGCCGGGCGGCAAGAAGGCCAACGCGGCCTTCCTCAAGGCACGGGGCGAGGACATCGCCACCGGCAACCCCGGCGGCATGTACGGCCCGCGCGACAGCTACTTCCTGACCACCGCGGAGGGCGGCGCCAACGACGCAGGCTCGACCTCCGAGACCTTCGCCGAGAGCTTCGCGATGCACTTCGCGGGCGGCGCGAAGTGGCCGAAGCTGGAGGCATTCTGGGTCGCCAACCCGTGGGGCATCTGATCGTCGCCCCGACTACGATGCCGTCCGAACCGAATCCGAGGAGATGCCGATGAGCCCGCCGAAGAATCCGCCGCCGCGCGAGTCGCTTCCGCCCGACCCCGACGACGATGCGCCGGCTTCGGTCGGCATGGCCGAGATGCAGCAGGACGGAACGCTGCACCTGCACCTGCGCACCGAGACCGAAGACGGCACCATCGGCGAGGCGTTGATGGTCGTCCCGAAGGAAGACCAGCGCTACCGCGGCATGGTCGAGCACCTGTCGGGGCTCAAGCCCGGCGAGACGCGTTCGATCCCGCCGTTTCCGGAACCCGAGGTGGATCCAGGGTCGGTCTGACCGTGGCTGCATCCATCGCCGCGCGTCCAGCGTAACCCCGTCGTGACCAGCACGGCAAGCTTCGTCGAACGCGGCCCGCAGCGATGGACGGGCCGCCACAGTCCGCGTGCGTGGCTCGCCTGGCTGCTCATTCTGGCGCTGCCCTGTCTGGGCTGGACATCGTCGCTCGGAAGCATGCTCGGCGCCAGGCACGTTCACCAGGCGAAGGCTTCGCCGGGCCCGATGGCGGGCTGGGACGATTTTCGGCGTGGAGTGGCGACGATGACGGTCGCCGAGGACGCTCACGGCCACGCGCACGGCGTGGCGGCCAGCGGCGGCCACGGGTTGCAGCGGCACCACCACGCAGTCGGCGATCCCACGGTCGTCCGGATGGGTGGTGACGACGAGCAGGACTCCGGAACCCCGGGGGCTGCGGGAACGCTCGTGCTCGCCCCGCCGTTCACGCTGAGCATCGGGGCGCTGACCTGGGTGGCTGCGCGCTGGCGTCCGGCAGTTTCACTGCGTTTCGTGAGCTGGTCGCCTCACCAGCTGGATCGACCTCCCAGGACCTGACCGGGATCGCCGGGCGGCACGTCGCCCGGCCGATGCGGCCCCGAGCCGCCCCGCGTCTGGCGTCGTTCGATTCGACCCGCCGGATTCCGAGATCGCGCTGTTGATGCGCCTGCCGACGATCGGCGGGCGACGTCCGCCGCGTCGTGCCCGCCGCCAGCAAGGCGGGCGAAGGAACGTCTTGAACCCATCTCACCGTCTTGACCCGGTCGAGTCCGGCCGAAGGCTCGGCCACGACCTTTTCCTCTACCGACGGCCACTGCGACCCGACCAGTTGACCTCATGCGTTCGTGAGGGCTATGCGGAAGCACGGTCGCGGCTCACCCACACCAGCGCGCCGGACCGCTACGTTCGCAAGTGGCTGCAGGTGCGCCTCGGAGCGCACGGGCGTGGGCGAGTCGTCGCCGATGACGTCACGCCTTCGCTGCTCCGGGAGATCGACGTCTCTGAGTGCCCCGTCCTGCGTGTCGCGCTCACGCACGGCGAGCGTGGCGAAGACGACTGGTCGGTCGATCGCCTGAACAACGACGGCGCGTACGCTGCAAACAACCTCGCGGTGATGAGCGCGCGGGCGAATCGAGCCAAAGGCGCACTCGACTTCGCGGAAGTGCGCCACCGCGCCTCGCTCGAGGCGGCGTGCGGCGGTCTGGAGCCCGTGGAGTGGGCACGACTGGCCGCGCTCATGCTCGGGCCCTGCTTCGTGGAGCGTCCGTGCGAAGCGCCGCTGATTCCGCTCACCGCGGCCATACCGCGGCGCTCGGCTCGTCCGGCGGCGCAGCAGATCCAGCACGTGTTCGCGATCTCGGCGTCGCGGCCGGCCGGCAAGAACCGGCTCGTGAAGGCGTTCAAGCCGGTCTGCTTCGACGAGCGATCGCTCGTCCGGCTGTCCTCCCTGGCCGACGCCGTGCATGCCGGACTGAAGGCGGTCGATCGGGCGTGCGACGTCTGGCTCCAGCCGGCGGCGATGCCGGCGCTGTCGGCCTGGCGGACCTCGCTTGGCGAACAGGGGTGGGCGGCCGCCGGCGAGGTCTCGCGCGCACTCACCGGTGCACGAACCATCCCGCCACGGCGATTGGCCTCCTGGCATCTCGACACGCGCGGATACGCCGCGTG
>JBBSPY010000065.1:0-14575 GCA_038258415.1 Burkholderiales bacterium | reverse complement strand
CGCGCAGTTGCGCGTTGGAGCCGAACTCCCTGTCGACGCGCGTGCCGGTCCAGCGCAGCTCGCCGCTGGCGCGATCACGACCCTCGAAGTCGGTCGCGTCCTCCGACGTCGGCGTCCACTCGGTCTTCATGTCGAGCAGGTTGACGAAGAAGTCGTTGGTGAGCGTTCCGGGACGCCGGGTGAATCGTCCGTGCGTCGACCCGCCGGCGCTCGCACCGAGCACGCGCAGGCCGCCGAGCAGCACCGTCATCTCCGGTGCCGTCAGCGTGAGCAGCTGGGCCTTGTCGATCAGCAGCGCCTCGGCCGGCACGCTGTAGCGGCTCTTCAGATGGTTGCGAAAGCCGTCGGCCACCGGCTCGAGCGGGGCGAAGGCGTGCACGTCGGTCTGCTCCTGCGAGGCGTCGGTGCGGCCCGGCGTGAACGGAACCGTCACCGACTGGCCGCCATCGCTCGCGGCCTTCTCGACGGCGATGCCACCGGCCAGCACGATCAGGTCGGCGAGCGAAACCTTTCTGCCCCCCGCCGCCTTGCCGTTGAAGTCGGCGCGGATGCTCTCGAGCTTCGTCAGCACCTGGGCGAGCTGCTCGGGCTGGTTGACGGCCCAGTCCTTCTGGGGCGCCAGGCGGATGCGCGCACCGTTGGCGCCGCCGCGCTTGTCGGAGCCGCGAAAGGTCGAGGCCGAAGCCCACGCGGTCGAGACGAGTTGCGCCACCGTGAGGCCGGACGCGAGCACCTCGGCCCTCAACGCGCCGATGTCGTTGGCGTCGATCTCGGCGTGCTCGACCTTCGGCAGCGGGTCCTGCCAGATGAGCGCTTCGGCCGGCACGTCGGGGCCGAGGTAGCGCGCGAGCGGGCCCATGTCGCGGTGGGTGAGCTTGAACCAGGCGCGGGCGAAGGCGTCGGCGAACTGCTCCGGGTGCGCCAGGAAGCGGCGCGAGATCTTTTCGTAGCTCGGGTCCATGCGCAGCGAGAGGTCGGTCGTGAGCATGGTCGGCGCCAGCTTCTTGCCGGCGTCGTGCGCGTGCGGGATGGTGCCCGCGCCGGCGCCGCCCTTGGCCACCCACTGCTGGGCACCGGCTGGGCTCTTGGTCAACTCCCACTCATGGCCGAACAGGTGCTCGAAGTACTCGTGGGTCCACTGCGTCGGCGTCGTCGTCCAGGTGACTTCCAGGCCGCTCGTGATCGTGTCGCCGCCCTTGCCGCTGCCGAAGCTGTTGCGCCAGCCGAAGCCCTGCTCGTGAAGGTCGCTGGCTTCCGGCTCCTTGTCGACGTGCTCCGCGGACGCGGCGCCGTGCGTCTTGCCAAACGTGTGGCCCCCGGCGATCAGTGCCACGGTCTCCTCGTCGTCCATCGCCATGCGGCCGAAGGTGTCGCGGATGTCGTGGGCTGCGGCGACGGGGTCGGGCTTGCCGTCGGGGCCCTCGGGGTTGACGTAGATGAGGCCCATCTGCACGGCGGCGAGTGGGTTCTCGAGGTCGCGCGAGTGCGGTGCCTGGCTGTCGTCGTCTTTCACGAGGACACCGTGGCCTTCCTCGACGCCCGGCGAGCCCTGCGAGTAGCGCACGTCGCCACCGAGCCACTTCGTCTCGCGGCCCCAGTAGACGTCGAGGTCAGGCTCCCAGACGTCGGCGCGGCCACCGGCGAAGCCGAAGGTCTTGAAGCCCATGCTCTCCAGCGCGACGTTGCCGGTGAGGATCATCAGGTCGGCCCAGGAGATCTTGCTGCCGTACTTCTGCTTGATCGGCCAGAGCAGCCGGCGCGCCTTGTCGAGGCTGACGTTGTCGGGCCAGCTGTTGAGCGGGGCAAAGCGCTGCTGGCCGCGGCCGGCGCCGCCGCGGCCGTCGCCGATGCGATAGGTGCCAGCGCTGTGCCAGGCCATGCGGATGAAGAGCGGGCCGTAGTGGCCGAAGTCGGCCGGCCACCAGTCCTGGGAGTCGGTCATCAACGCGTGCAGGTCGCGTTTGACGGCCGCGAGGTCCAGGCTCCTGAACGCCGCGGCGTAGTCGAAGTCGGCGCCCATCGGGTCGGACTTCGATGAGTGCCGCTCCAGCAGGTCGACGCGAAGCGCATCCGGCCACCAGTCGCGGTTGTTCGTGCCGCCGCCGGCGGTCTGATGGAACGGGCACTGGGCTGGGTCGCTCATGGCAGGCTCGATTCGAGTGGTGAGGCGATGAGCCTAAGCTATCACGCACTCGAATCCAAAACACGTCGTCTATCAGAACGATAGCCGCGACCGAGTTGCCATACTCGTCTCCATGCCGATGTTCGAAAAGATCCTGATCGCCAACCGCGGCGAGATCGCATGCCGCGTCATGAAGACGGCAAGGCGGATGGGAATCGCCACGGTGGCCGTGTTTTCCGACGCCGACCGAAACGCGCTTCACGTCGAACTGGCCGACGAAGCCATCGCGATCGGCCCTGCGGCGAGCCGCGATTCGTACCTCTCGATCGACCGGATCATCGCCGCCTGCAAGCAGACGGGCGCGCAGGCCGTTCACCCGGGCTACGGCTTTCTCTCCGAAAACGAAGCGTTCGCGCGCCGCGTCGAGGAAGAGGGCATCGTCTTCATCGGCCCGACGCACGCAGCGATCGCGGCGATGGGCGACAAGATCGCGTCGAAGAAGCTGGCGGCGCAAGCGAACGTGAGCACGATTCCCGGCCACAACGAAGCGATCGAGAGCGCCGAGGCCGCGGTGAAGATCGCCAGGAGCGTCGGCTACCCGGTGATGATCAAGGCGTCGGCCGGCGGCGGCGGCAAGGGCCTGCGGGTCGCGCATGACGACCGGGAGGCGGCCGACGGCTTCGAGTCGTGCCGCAACGAAGCGCGGTCGAGCTTCGGCGACGATCGTGTCTTCATCGAGAAGTTCATCGAGCAGCCGAGGCACATCGAGATCCAGGTGCTCGGCGACTCGCACGGCCACTGCGTCCACCTGGGGGAACGCGAGTGCTCGATCCAGCGCCGGCACCAGAAGGTGATCGAGGAGGCGCCAAGCCCGTTCCTAGACGACGCGACGCGCGGGGCCATGGGCGAGCAGGCGGTGGCGCTGGCCAAGGCGGTGAGCTACCAGTCGGCCGGGACGGTGGAGTTCGTGGTCGGCAAGGACCGCAGCTTCTACTTTCTCGAGATGAACACGCGGCTGCAGGTCGAGCACCCGGTGACCGAGGCGATCACCGGGATCGACATCGTCGAGCAGATGATCCGCGTCGCAGCGGGCGAGGCCCTGCCGTTCGCGCAGTCCGACATCGTGAGGAAAGGCTGGGCGATCGAGTGCCGCATCAACGCCGAGGATCCGTCGCGCGGGTTCTTGCCCAGCACCGGGCGCTTGGTCACGTTCCGGCCGCCGGCGGCGACGATCGTCGCCGGCTCGCCGCACGCCGGAGAGCCCGGGATCCGGGTCGACGCCGGCGTGCACGAAGGCGGCGAGATCCCGATCCACTACGACTCGATGATCTGCAAGCTGATCGCCTCGGGCACCGACCGCGGCGACGCGATCCGCCGCATGCGCGACGCCCTCGGCGCATTCGTGGTGCGCGGCGTGCAGACCAACATCGCCTTCCAGTCGGCGCTGCTCGCGCACCCGCGCTTCGCCGAAGGCAACTTCGACACCGGGTTCATCGCCGAGGCGTTCGCCGGCGGTCATGATCCGCTGCACCCGGCGGAAGACGCGGCGGGCGATCGCCACCTGCGTCTGGCCCTCGCGTTCGCTGCGCACCGGCGCAGGCTGGCGCGATCGGCGCAACTCGGCGGCCGGATGGCGGCCCGGCCCGTCGCCATGGGCGAACGTTTCGCGGCGGTCGAGATCGATGCGACCGGCGTGCGGCGCGAAACCGTCGCTCGGGTCCAGTCGGATGCGATCGGCGACGCGACCCTCGTCACGTTCGAGGGCGAGTCGGCCGACGCAGGGGCTCGCCGCGTCGTCTTCGAGCAGCCGATCGGCGAGATCGGGGCGCACGGTCGCGTCGACGGCCGGCCGTTCGCCGCGCAGATCGAACGAGACGGCCTGATCTGGCGCATCCACCATGGCGGCGCGCGTTCCGACGTGCGCGTGTTCACGCAGTCCGTTGCCGGGCTGCACGCGCTGATGCCGTGGAAGCCGCCGCCCGACCTGTCGCGCTTCCTGCTCTCGCCCATGCCGGGCCTGCTCGCCACCGTTGCCGTTGTTCCCGGGCAGGTCGTCCGCGCTGGCGAGCGGCTCGCGGTGATCGAGGCGATGAAGATGGAGAACGTGCTCGTTGCCGCGAGCGATGGCGTCGTCGCCAAGGTGATGGCGAGTGCCGGAGACAGCCTTGCCGTCGACGATGTGATCCTCGAGTTCGAGTCGAAGGAGGTCGCGGCGTGACGGCAGCCAACGCGTCGGATGCGCGGCCCTTTCGCGTGCTCGGCCTGCAACAGGTGGCCATCGGCGGCCCGAGCAAGGCGCGGCTGCGCGCGCTCTGGGTCGATTTGCTCGGCCTGGAGGTCACCGGCACCTTCCGCAGCGTGGGCGAGAACGTCGACGAGGACATCTGCGCGCTCGGATCGGGCACCGGCAAGGTGGAGGTCGATCTGATGGAGCCAATCGATCCCGATGGCAAGCCCGCGGTGCACGCCACGCCGCTGAACCACATCGGCCTGTGGATCGACGACCTCCGTGCCGCCGTCGACTGGTTGACTGCGCGCGGCGTGCGCTTCGCGCCCGGCGGCATCCGGCCCGGCGCGGGCGGCCACGACGTCTGTTTCCTGCACCCGAAGGCGAACGAGGCGTTCCCGATCGCCGGCGAAGGCGTGCTCGTCGAGCTCGTGCAGGCGACGCCCGAGGTCATCGCCAGCGCAGCGCCGGTACGGCGGGCGGCGCAGCCATGACGGTCCACGCCATCCTGAAGATGGGCGACCCGCGGCTGCTGCGCGTCGCGCGGCCGGTCGAGCGTTTCGCGACACCGGAGCTGCACGGACTCGTCGCCGACATGTTCGAGACGATGCGCGCCGCCAACGGCGCCGGCCTCGCCGCACCGCAGATCGGTGTCGACCTTCAGCTCGTGATCTTCGGCTTCGGGCGCAACGCCCGCTACCCGGACGCGGACCCGGTTCCCGAGACGGTGCTCGTCAATCCGACGATCGAGCCGCTCGGCGATGCCGAGGAGGATGGCTGGGAAGGATGCCTGTCGGTTCCGGGCCTGCGCGGCGTCGTGCCGAGGCTGGCGCGCATCCGCTACCGGGGGTTCGACGTTGACGGCCACGTCGTCGAACGCGATGCAGAGGGCTTCCACGCGCGCGTCGTCCAGCACGAATGCGACCATCTCGTCGGCACGCTGTATCCGATGCGAATCCGCGACTTCTCGAAGTTCGGCTACACGAGCGTCCTGTTCCCCGACCTGGCACCGGACCGTGACGACGACTGAGAGCCGGCGCCGATCGCGCGTGTAAAGGAAAGTTGCGGTCGGGCGCCACGGGTCGGCCCGGACGGCGCCGGCCGCGTTGAAGTACAGACTGCCGCGCCAAAAGGCATCGGATCCGGAGAACGTCCATGCGCCTCACGCCCCCCCATCACTCAGCGGTCGCCGCGCCGCGCCGCGCCGCGCGCTGGCTCATGCTCTCGCTCGCCGCCCTGCTCGCGATCGGCTCGGCCGTGCACGCCCGGGCGCAGGCGGGCAATCCCGCCGTCGACCCGGCGGTCGATCCGCCCGGCCGCGTCGCGCGACTCAGCGACACCACCGGCCAGGTCTGGCTCTACAACGCCGACACCGACGAGTGGATCTCCATCGGCCGAAACCGCCCGCTCACGACCGGCGACCGCGTTGCCACCGACAACGGCGTGAACGCCGAGATCTGGCTCGGCTCGACGACGCTGCGGCTCGACTCGGCTACCGAGCTCGAGATCGTCGAGCTCGACGACAGCGTCTTCCACGTGCACCTGGAGGCGGGCGGCGTCGAGGCGCGCTTGCGCAGCCCGCAGTCGCTGGCGGAGTTCTCGATCACGACCGACGAAGGCCGCGTCCGCGCGCAGTCGGCCGGCAGCCTGCGTGTCGACCGGTCCGACGGCCAGACCGAGCTCACGGTGCTGGCGGGGCAGGGTGTCTTCGAGGGCCGCAGCAGTGCGCTGCCGATGACCGCCGGGCAGCACGCCCGCTTCTGGCTCGACGCGTCAGGCGCCGCGCAGTACGCCATGGCCGACCCGCCGCGCGACGCGTTCGCCGCCTGGATCGCCGCGCGCGAGCGGGTCGAGGTCGCGCCGCCAGTGGCCACGCGCTACGTCTCGCCCGAGATGACGGGTGCCGACGACCTGGTCCGCTACGGCAGCTGGGACTCGACGCCGGAGTACGGCGCAGTCTGGTATCCGCGCACCGTCGCCGTCGGCTGGGCGCCCTACAGCACCGGCCACTGGGCCTGGGTGCGCCCGTGGGGATGGACCTGGGTGGACGACGCGCCGTGGGGCTTTGCGCCTTTTCACTACGGGCGCTGGGTCTACCACCGCAACCGCTGGGGCTGGGCGCCCGGCAGCTACGTGTCGCGCCCGGTGTATGCGCCGGCGCTGGTGGCGTGGATGGGCGGCTCGCGGTTGAACGTCTCGGTGTCGGTCGGGGGCGGTGGGCCGCCGGTCGGCTGGTTCCCGCTCGGCCCGCGCGAGGTCTACGTGCCCGGCTACCGGTCGAGCCCGCGCTACGTGCGCAACGTGAACGTCGCGCAGGTGACCAACGTGACGGTCATCCGCAACATCGTCGACAACGTGGGCGGCGCACGCGATCGGCGCGACTACGTCAACCGCGGCCATCCGCACGCCGTCACCGTCGTGCCCTCGTCGATCCTGACGAGTCGCCAGCCGGTCGGCCCGGCAGCGGTTCGCTACGGGCGCGAGCCGCAGATCCGGGCGCTCGTCGAGAGCGGACGTCCGGCACCGGTGTTCGCCGCCGCCCCCGTCAATGCGCCGCCGGCGCGCGAAGGCCGGGCCGGTGGCCGTCCGCCGGACCGCCCGCCATTCGCTGGCGGTCGCGACCGCGCGGGCGGTGACCGCGGCGATCGTGGCGACAGGAACGACCGCGGCGGTGATCGGGTCGGAGACCGTGGCGCGCGGCCGAATCCTCCCGGCGCTCCGGTCATGGCGTCTCCTCCGCGCAACGCAGCGCTGCCGCAGCAAGCGGCACCTGCGACGGTGCCGGGTGGCAACATCGCCCGGCCAGGCGCGGGTCGCGAACGCGACGATGCGAGCGTCGGCATCCGCACGCCGCGCGGCACGATCGGTCGTGAGTCGGGAAGCGAGGCACGCGAAGGTGGGCGCGACGGTGGTCGCCGCGGACGCGACGACGTCAACGGCCGGCGCGGCATCGCACCGCCGCCGAAAACCGGCGAGGTGAACGCGACGCCGCAGCGCGGCCCGGACGTTCAGCGCCCACCGCGGATCGCGCCGCCGTCGCAGCGTCAGGCCGAGCCGACCCGGCCGCCCGCGGCGCAGGCGCAGGCCGAGCCCGCTCGCCAAGCCGAGCCGGCACGCCAGGCCGAGCCACGGCACCGCGAGGTCGAGCGGCGCCGCGAGGTCGCACCGAAGACGCCGGAACCGCGCGAGCGCGAGGACCGGAGCGACCGCCCCGAGCGTCGCGAGCGCAACGAACGTCAGCGATAGCCCGAGGGCGCCGCCGGCGCCCCGAGCGTCCCGCTAGCGCAACAGCGGCTCCAGCACGGGCCAGACGTTGCCGAGGATGACCGTGTGTGCGCTCGCGAGCGGGTGGATGCGGTCAGCCTGGAAATTCGACTCGGCGTCGGGCACGTCGGCCACCCCGCTCAACACGAAGGGCACCAGCGACGCCTTTTCGCTGCGCGCGACGTCGGCGTACACGGCGGCGAAGCGTTCGCCATAGCTGCGCCCATAGTTCGGCGGCAGCTGCATGCCCAGCAGCACCACCCGCGCACCCCCGGCCTTGGCGAGCCGGGTCATCTCGAGCAGGTTCGCGCGAGTGTTCGCCACCGGCAGGCCGCGCAGTGCGTCGTTGCCGCCGAGCTCGATGAGCACGAGGTCGGGCCGGTGCTGTCGCAGCAGCGCGGGCAACCGCGCCAGGCCTCCGGACGTGGTGTCGCCGCTGATGCTGGCATTGACGACGACGACGCCAAGCCGCTCCTCGCCGAGCCGCCGTGTGAGCAGGGCGACCCAGCCGCTGCCGCGGGCGATGCCGTACTCGGCTGACAGGCTGTCGCCCACGACGAGGATCTTCCTCGCCGACGAAGCCTTTGATGTGTCGGTGGCCGCATGCAAGGGCATCGCGACCGCCAGCCCGCCGAGCGCGATCGCCGCGCTACAGTGCCGCAGGAAGCGCCGCCGCGCCGCCCGTGATCGACTTCCACTCACCCCGTACATGCCCGATCCCATCATCGCCGTCGAGCGTCTCACGAAGCGCGTCCAGGACTCGACCGGCACCCTGACGATTCTCCACGACATCGAATTCACCCTGGCGGCGAAGGAGTCGGTCGCCATTGTCGGTGCATCGGGTTCCGGCAAGAGCACGCTGCTGGCGATCGTCGCCGGCCTCGACACGCCGAGCGAAGGCACGGTCCGGCTGGCCGGTGTCGATCTGTTCTCGATCGACGAGGACGCGCGTGCCGAGTTGCGGTCGCAAAAGCTCGGCTTCGTCTTCCAGAGTTTCCAGCTGCTCGGCAACCTCACTGCGGTCGAGAACGTGATGCTGCCGCTCGAGCTTCAGGGACGCAGCGACGCCCGCAAGCTGGCCACGGAGATGCTCGGCAGGGTCGGCCTCGGCGAGCGCCTGCGCCACTATCCGCGGGTGCTGTCGGGAGGCGAGCAGCAGCGAGTCGCGCTCGCTCGCGCGTTCGTCGTGGCGCCCTCGATCCTGCTCGCCGACGAGCCCACGGGCAGCCTCGACTACGCGACCGGCGAGACGGTGATGGAACTCATGTTCGCGCTCAACCGCGAGTCCGGGACCACGCTGGTGCTGGTCACGCACGACCGCGCCATCGCCACGCGGTGCGACCGCCAGCTTCGAATCGAAGCCGGTCGGATCGAGACGTGACTCAGTTAGTTGCTGAACTTGTAGTCGGTCTTCGCCTTCGCGCGCAACTCGTCGCGGAAGGTGGTCGCCTTCTGCTGCGACAGGCGCTGCTCGAGTTGCGGCTTCACCTCGGCAAGCGGCGGGAACTGCGCGGCACGCGTGTCGTCGAGTCGAATGACGTGGTAGCCGAACTGCGTCTTCACGGGCTCGGACGTGACCTCGCCCTTCTTCAGCTTCACCATCGCCTGCGAAAATTCCGGCACGTAGGCCGTCGCGCTCGCGAAGTCGAGGTCGCCGCCGTTCGCGGCCGAGCCCGGGTCTTTCGAATTCTTCTTCGCCAGATCCTCGAACTTGGCGCCGGCCTTGAGTTCGGCGATGAGCTTCTTGGCGTCTTCTTCCTTCTCGACGAGGATGTGGCGGGCCCGGTACTCGGTTCCGCTCTGCTGCGCCTTGACCCGGTCGTACTCCTTCTGGATCTCGGCATCGGTCACCTTGCCGGTCTTGTCGAGGTCGCTCGACAGCAGTCCGATCAGGATGCCCTGGCGGGCGAGTTCCATCTGCTGCTTGAAGTCGGCGCTGGTGGCGAGGCCGCGGCGCTCCGCTTCCTGCGTCAGGATCTCGTCGGTGACGATCTTGTCGCGGACCAGGGTGTCGATGTTCGGCGGCAGCTGCTGGCCGCGTGCAGCCGACTGCTTCTGGACCTGCGTGAGCAGCGCGTCGACGCGCGCCTTCGGGACCGGCTTGCCGTTGACGACGGTGACGTTCTGCGCGGCCGCGGGGAGCGAGGTCAACACAGCGACCGTCAGCGTGGCGACGGCGAGGATGCGCGGGTTCATCATGATCTGAAGGATGTTCCAGTAAAAAGAGGGGGGAGGCGCGATGCCGATGGGCAGCGGCTGATTCCGGAGAAAGCGGCGGTCTGCGCTCAGGGTTCTCGGGGGGCGCGCGCGTCGATCGCGAGCGCGTGAATGCCACGTGGCATCAGCGATCGAAGGGCATCATATACGAGGCGGTGCCGGGCCACGCGGCCGAGGCCTTCGAAGTGGCCGCTCCGGATCCGGACGCTGAAGTGGCGCCCCTCACGAGCACCGGCGTGGCCGGCGTGAAGGTGACTGTCGTCGTCGACCTCGACCGCTTCCGGCGCCAGGTGCAGCCGCAACTCGGCCTCGATCGCAGCGGCGGTCACGCCCTCGGTCACAGCGGTCCCGGGCCGGTCGCCCGGGCAGCAGGTTCGGCTGGCGACTCGTCGTCGGCGTCGAGTGGCTGGCGCGAGAGCCAGACCCCCTGGCCGACGAGAAACAGCAGCATCAGTCCAGTGAGCCCGAACACCTTGAAGGTCGCCCAGGCCGAAGTGGAATAGGTGCAGGCGACGTAGAGGTTGACCACGCCCATCAGCGCGAAGAAGACGACCCAGGCGAGGTTCAGCCGCCGCCAAGACGCGGCGGGCAGCTGCATCTGCCCGCGCAGCAGCGACTGCAGCAGGTTCTTGCCGAAGAACACCGGCGCGGCCCAGAAGACGAGCGACATCGCCCAGTAGAGCGCGCTCGGCTTCCACTTGATGAAGGTCGGGTCATGGAACCAGACCGTCGCGCCGCCGAGCACACCGACGAGCGCGAAGGTCACCCAAAGCATGGTGTCGACCTTGCGCCGCATCGCCACCATGACCAGGATCTGCATCAGCGTCGCGGCGATCACCACCATCGTCGCCAGCAGCACCGGCGCTTCGGCCGGCCCGACCATCCCGCCGTTGACGAGGAAGCCGAAGTGCTCGCTGGCGAACCGGGCGGATGCATCGGCATTGCTGTCGGCGACCTTGAAGGTCACGAAGAAGAAGATGAGCGGGAGGAGGTCGAGGACGAACTTCATCAGGCTGAAAGTGTAGGCAGCGTCGGCGCCGGATTTCCGGTCAGGGTCATGCGGGAAGCCACAAGGCGGTCTTTGGGGGTAGTCCCTGTAGCCGCGGAGGGCCCGGTTCCGTTACCTTCTGGCGGTTTGTCGATCGCGACCTCCAGGAGTTCCGCATGAGCATCACCATCAAGCCGTCCCGTCGCCTCGCGCTGGCGGGCATCGCCCTTGCACTCGCCGGATCGACCGGCGTCGCCGTCGCCCAGGCGAAGAAGCCCCTCGAGGGGCAGGTCGTCAAGATGGCGTGGATCGATCCGCTGTCGGGCCTCATGGGACCGGTCGGCAACAACCAGCTCAACAGCTGGAAGTACCAGATCGAGAAGTTCAACGCCAACAACCCGGCCGGCGTGAAGTTCGAGATCACCGGCATCGACAACAAGCTGTCGCCCACGGAAAGCCTCAACGCGCTCAAGTCGGCCACCGACCAGGGCATCCGCTACATCATCCAGGGCAACGGCTCGTCGGTGGCGCTGGCGCTGATCGATGCGATCAACAAATACAACGAGCGCAACCCTGGCAAGGAGGTGATCCTCCTCAACGAGGCGGCGGTGGACCCCGACCTCACCAACAGCAAGTGCAGCTTCTGGCACTTCCGCTTCGACGCCGACACGACGATGAAGATGGAAGCGATGACCACCTTCATGAAGGACAAGGCCGACATCAAGAAGGTCTACATCCTCGGCCAGAACTATTCGCACGGCCATCAGGTCGCGAAATTCGCCAAGGAAGACCTCAAGCGCAAGCGCCCCGACATCGAGATCGTGGGCGAAGACCTGCATCCGATCGCCCAGGTTCGCGACTTCGCGCCCTACATCGCCAAGATCAAGGCCAGCGGCGCCGACACCGTGATCACCGGCAACTGGGGCTCCGATCTGACACTGTTGGTGAAGGCGGCCACGGAAGGCGGCTACAACGGCAAGTTCTACACCTACTACACGAGCGTCACCGGCACGCCGACCGCGCTCGGCAAGAACGGGGCGGGCAAGGTCTACCAGGTCGGCTACGGCCTGCCGAACGGCATGGGCGCCGAGATGGACAAGGACATCGCAGGTTTCAAGAAGAAGTACAACGACGACTACTACACTTTCGCCATCACGCGCATCCTCGAGGCGCTGTCACGGGCGATGGCCCAGGCGAAGACCACCGACCCGGTCAAGGTCGCCTTTGCGTTGGAAGGGCTGAAGTGGAAGAGCTCGTTCGGCGGCGAGGTGGAGATGCGGAAATCGGATCACCAGCTGCAGCAGCCGCTCTACATGGGCGAGTGGGAAAAGGCGAGTGCCAAGTACCCGACCGATCTCGAGAACACGGGCATGACGCTCGTTCCGGTGGCGGAGTACCCGAACTACGTCTCGAGCACGCCGACGAGCTGCCAGATGAAGCGGCCATCCGCGTCCTGACCAGGCTCTTCCGTCGCGGGGGGCCCGACCGCATCCGCGTCGGGCCTCTTTCCTTTTCCTGAAGCTGCCCTGGCGGCGCCGACCTCGGCTCGATGGAATTCTTCACCATCTCGATGCTCAACGGCCTGAGCTACGGGCTCTTGCTGTTCATGCTGAGCTCGGGCCTGACGCTGATCTTCAGCATGATGGGTGTGCTGAACTTCGCGCATGCCAGCTTCTACATGGTCGGCGCGTACGTCGCCTATTCCCTCTCCCGGGTCGTCGGCTTCTGGCCCGGTCTGTTGCTGGCGCCGGTTGTGGTCGGCGTCATCGGGGCGTTGTTCGAGAAGGTGTTCCTGCGCCGCGTGCACAAGTTCGGGCACGTCCCTGAGCTGCTGATCACCTTCGGACTTTCGTTCGTGATCATCGAACTGGTACTGCTCGTCTGGGGTCGTACCGGCGTGAACTTTGCTCCGCCCGAGTTCCTCAAGGGGCCGGTCTTCACCATCGTCAACTCGTCCGTGTCGGGGCTCGACATCGTGGCAGGCGCGGCGCCGCAGGCGATGTGCACGGCGGTCGACGCGGCGGTCCGCATCGTCTGCTCGCCGTTCCCGGCGACGCGCGCCTTCATGATGATCGTCGCGCTCGCGATGCTGCTCTCCCTCTGGCTGTTGCTGACCCGCACCCGGATCGGCCTCGTCATCCAGAGTGCGCTCACCCATCCGGAGATGGTCGAGTCGCTCGGCCACAACGTGCCGCGCGTCTTCATGCTCGTGTTCGGCGCCGGCGCGGCGCTCGCCGGGCTGGCCGGCGTGATCGGCGGCTTCACCTTCGTCACCGAGCCGTCGATGGCGGCGGCGCTCGGGCCGGTGATCTTCGTCGTCGTCGTGGTCGGCGGGATGGGATCGCTCGCCGGCGCGTTCGCGGCGTCGCTGCTGATCGGCGTCCTGCAGACCTTCGCGGTGGCGCTCGACTACTCGCTGCTCGATGTCGCGCGGGCCTTGCACGTCGCGCCATCGGGCGAGTCGGGCACCTGGGCGAGGCTCACGATCTCGCAGGTGGCGCCGATACTGCCGTACCTCCTGCTCGTGCTGATCCTGATCTTCAGACCGCGCGGGCTGCTGGGCACCCGCGAAGGATGAGCAGCAGCCTCTCGATTCCGCCGCGGGGCGCCGCGACCGCGCCTAGCCGCGCGTTGTCCCGGGGCCGCGTGCTGCTCTGGGGCGGCTATGCGCTCGTGTTGCTGGTGGTCCCGCACCTGTTCACGAGCAACCTCGACCGCGCCATCCTTGCGCAGATGGGCATCGCGATCGTCGCCTGCCTGTCGTACAACATGCTGCTCGGGCAGGGCGGGATGCTCAGCTTCGGGCATGCCGTCTACACCGGATTCGCGGCATTCGCCGCGATCCACGCGCTCGTCGCGATCGGTGACGGCCGTCTGGCGATCCCGGTCAGCCTCGTCCCCCTGGTCGGAGGCTTCGCCGGGCTGGCCTTCGCCGTGGTCCTCGGCTTCGTGACGACCAAGAAGGCCGGGACGCCGTTCGCGATGATCACGCTCGGCATCGGCGAGCTGGTCTTCGCGATGGCACTGATGGTGCCGGAGTTCTTCGGTGGCGAGGGCGGCGTCTCCGCCAATCGCACCGCCGGCGAGCCCTTCCTCGGCATCACCTTCGGGCCGCCGATCCAGGTTTACTACCTGCTCGCCGCCTACACGCTCGTCTGCACCGCGCTGATGTTCGCCTTCACGCGCACGCCGCTCGGTCGCATGCTCAACGCCGTGCGCGACAACCCGGAGCGGGTCGAGTTCATCGGCTACAACACGCAGCGGGTGCGCTACTTCTCGTTCGTCATCGCCGGTTTCTTTGCCGGCATCGCGGGCGGGATGTACGCGATCAGCTTCGAGATCGCGACGGCCGAGGTGGTCGGCGCGGCGAGGTCCGGCGCCTACCTGCTGTTCACCTTCCTCGGCGGCGCCACCTTCTTCTTCGGCCCGATCATCGGCGGCATTCTGATGGTGCTGAGCCTCACGCTGCTGTCGGAAATGACGGCGGCGTGGCAGCTCTACCTGGGCGTGGTCTTCCTCTTCATGGTGATGTATGCACCGGGCGGCATCGCCAGCCTGATCATGATGAACCTGCGCGTGCTGGCGCACCGCAGGCTGCACCGGCTCTGGCACTGGTATGCGCTCCTGACGGTGACCGCGGTCGTGATGCTGATCGGCGTGACCGCGCTGGTCGAGATGGTCTACCACCTGCAGCTCGTGTCGGCCGGTGGCCCCACGGTGCGCTACCTCGGCGTCGCGCTCGACACCCACTCCGCGT
>JBBSPY010000064.1:0-14946 GCA_038258415.1 Burkholderiales bacterium | reverse complement strand
GCGGTTACGGGAAGACCAGGATCTACCAGACGCACGGCGCGGCGACGATGGACCTGATCCGCGTCGGCGGGGCCGATGTCGAAGGTGTCTACGTCTCGTCGGGTCCGGCCGTGGTCGCCGACAGGCTGCCGGCCTCGAACGCCAGCAAGCAACTCGGGATGAAGTACATCGCCGAGTTCGAGAAGGCCAACGGCAAGGGCTCGGCCAACCAGTTCGGGGCCCACGCCTACGATGTCGTGATCGTGTTGCAGAAGGCGGTGCCGCTCGCGCTGCAGAAGGGCAAGCCGGGTACCCCCGAGTTCCGTCAGGCGCTGAAAGACGCGTTCGAGACGATGGGTCGCACCCCGGTCTCGCAGGGCGTCCTCAACTGGACGGCGACCGATCACTTCGGCTACACGCCGGAGACGGGTGTGCTGCTGCAGGTGTCCAACGGCGATTGGAAGATCGTGCCCTGATGGGTGTCCGTCGAAGCGGCCGGCTAGCCGCCGTGGGGGCCAACGCCTAGATGTTCGGTCTCGACCTCGGCATCAGCAGCATCCTCGCATTGGATGGCGTCACCAATGGCGCCGTCTATGCGTTGCTGGCGCTCGCGCTGGTGCTGGTGTTCACCGTCACCCGCGTCATCTTCATCCCGCAGGGCGAGTTCGTCGCCTACGGCGCGCTGACGGTGGCGATGCTGCAGATGGGTCGGGTGCCGGGCACGGTCTGGCTGCTGGTCGCACTCGCCGCCATCGCGACGGTGCTCGACGCGGTGAAGGCGGTGCGCCGCGGGCTTCCGTTCGCCGCCGTCGTCGTCGTGGCGGCGAAGACGCTGCTGCCGCCGCTCGCCGTCGCCGCCGTCACCTGGTGGGCGGCGCCGCACAAGTTCAACCTCTTCGTGCAGAGTGCCCTTTCGCTCGCCGTGGTCACGCTGATCGGCCCGCTCGTCTACCGCCTCGCCTACCAGCGCCTGGCCGACGCGACGGTGCTGGTGCTGCTCATCGTCTCGGTCGGTGTGCACTTCGCGCTGACCGGGCTCGGCCTCGTGTTCTTCGGCGCCGAGGGCTTTCGCAACCCGAGCTTCTGGGACGCGCGCTTCTCGCTCGGCCCGGTCAGCCTGTCGGGCCAGACGATCGTCATCTTCCTCGTCTCGATCGCGCTGATCGTCGGCCTGTTCCTGTTCTTCGAACGCACCCTGCGCGGCAAGGCGCTGCGCGCCACCGCGGTCAACCGCCTCGGCGCGCGACTGATGGGCATCTCGACCAACGGCGCCGGCAAGCTGAGCTTCGGCCTCGCCGCCTTCATCGGCGCGCTGTCGGGGCTGCTCATCGGCCCGAACGCGACGATCTTCTACGACTCGGGCTTCCTCATCGGCCTGAAGGGCTTCGTCGCCGCCATCTTCGGCGGCCTCGCCAGCTACCCGGCGGCCGCGCTGGGCGCGATCCTCGTCGGCGTGCTCGAGAGCTTCAGCTCGTTCTTCGCCAGCGCCTTCAAGGAGGTGATCGTCTTCACGCTCATCATCCCGGTGCTGCTGTGGCGGTCGTTCCAGCGCGGCCACCACGACGAGGAAGACGAGCTGTGACCAGGGCGAGCCGGCCATGATGCTGCGTCGAGCCGGCCTCGCGCTGTTCGTCGTCTTCCTGCTGCTGCTGCCGCAGCTGCCTGTGCCCGAGTTCTGGATCACGCAGGCCAACTACATCGGCCTGTACACGCTGGTGGTGATCGGCCTCGTGCTGCTCACCGGCATCGCCGGCCTCACCTCGTTCGGCCAGGCGGCGTTCGTCGGCATCGGCGCGTACACCGCCGCCTACATGACGCTCACCTACGGCATCTCGCCGTGGCTCACGGTGTGGATCGGTCTGGCGCTGACGGCGATCGCGTCGCTCGTGCTCGCGGCGATCACGCTGCGCATGTCGGGGCACTACCTGCCGCTGGCGACGATCGCCTGGGGCCTGTCGCTCTTCTACCTGCTCGGCAATCTCGGTTTCCTGGGCAAGTACGACGGCCTGCTCGGGATCCCGCCGCTGTTCTTCTTCGGCACCTCGCTCTCGACCGGTCGCACCTTCTTCTACCTGCTGTGGGCGATCGTGATCGTCGCCGCCGTAGCCGTCATTCATCTTCTCGATTCGCGCACCGGCCGCGCCATGCGGGCCGTCAAGGGGGGCTCGACGATGCCCGAGGCGATGGGCATCGACAGCTACGCCATCAAGGTCAAGGCGTTCGTGATCGCGGCTCTCCTGGCGAGCGTCTCGGGGTGGCTGTTCGCGCACTTCCAGCGCACCGTCAACCCGTCGCCGTTCGGCCTCAACATGGGCATCGAGTACCTGTTCATGGCGGTGCTGGGTGGCGTCGGCCACGTGTGGGGTGCGCTCGTCGGCACCGGCATCGTGCAGATCCTGAAGGACCAGCTCCAGGTGCTGTTGCCGAAGCTGATGGGCACCAGCGGCAACTACGAGATCATCGTCTTCGGCATCCTGCTCGTGCTGGTGCTGCAGTACGCGCGCGACGGCGTGTGGTCGTTCGTCGAGTCGTGGCTGCCGAGGGTCGACCGCAAGAACGACTGGGCCGACGCCAAGCCACTGCCGGAGCGGCCCCGGCCGGCGCACGGCGAGGTCGTGCTCGACGTGCGCGCGGTGCGGAAGGAATTCGGCGGCCTCGTCGCCGTCAACGACGTGAGCTTCGACGTGAGGGCGGGGGAGATCCTCGGACTGATCGGTCCGAACGGTGCCGGCAAGTCGACCACCTTCAACCTCGTGACCGGCGTGCTTCCGGCGACGAGCGGCGAGGTGTCGCTGCTCGGCCGGCGCATCGACAGGCTTGCATCGCGGCGGATCGCGTCGCGCGGCGTGTCGCGCACCTTCCAGCACGTCAAGATGATCCCGACGATGACGGTGCTGGAGAACGTCGCGCTCGGCGCGCACCGGCGCGGTCACGCCGGCATCGCGTCGGCCATGCTGCGGCTCGACCGCTCGGAGGAGCGGCGGCTGATGCGCGAGGCCGAGCGGCAGCTGGCGCGGATCGGCATCGCCGAGCTGATGCACGAGCAGGCCGGCAACCTCGCGCTCGGCCAGCAGCGCCTCATGGAGATCGCCCGGGCCCTGTGCGCCGATCCGATGCTGCTCCTGCTGGACGAGCCTGCGGCAGGCCTGCGCCTGAAGGAGAAGGAAGGCCTCGCCGAGGTGCTGCGCCAGTTGCGCGGCGAGGGCCTGTCGATCCTGCTCGTCGAGCACGACATGGACCTCGTCATGGGTCTGGTCGACCGCGTCGTCGTGATGGAGTTCGGCACCAAGCTGATCGAAGGTTCGCCCGAAGAGGTGCAGGCGAGCCCGGCGGTCCGGGCGGCGTACCTCGGCACCGAGCATTGACCCATGCCGGCGAAGACCCTGCTCCGCGTTCGCGACCTGCACGCCGGCTACGGCCGCGCCGAGGTCCTGCACGGCCTGTCGATCAGCGCCGATGTCGGGCAGGTCATCACGGTCATCGGCCCGAACGGCGCCGGCAAGTCGACGCTGCTCAACGCGCTGATGGGCGCCCTGCCGTCGCGTGGAACGATCGACTACGACGTCAAGCCGATCGGCCTGCTGACGATGGAAGAGCGCGTCATGGCCGGCATGGCGCTGGTTCCGGAGACGCGGGCGCTGTTCGGCAGCATGTCGGTCGAGGACAACCTGCTGCTCGGCGCCTGGCGGCTGTTTCGCCTCGGCGAAGGCGACAGCCGCAAGGCGCTCGCCGAGGTCTTCGCGCTCTTTCCGCGGTTGCGCGAGCGGCGCGAGCAGCTCGCCGGCACCCTCTCCGGCGGCGAGCGGCAGATGCTCGCGGTCGGTCGCGCGCTGATGGGCAAGCCGCGGCTCCTGATGCTCGACGAGCCGAGCCTCGGCCTCGCCCCGCTCGTCGTTCGCGACATCTTCGCGACCATCTCGGCGCTGCGCGCGACCGGCGTGACGATCCTGCTCGTCGAGCAGAACGCGCGCGCCGCGCTCGAGGTCGCCGATTACGGCTACGTGCTGGAGATGGGCGAGATTGCGCTGCACGGCAGCGCCGAAGACCTCGCGAGCGACCCGCGCGTCGTCGAGACCTACCTGGGGGCGGCCCGCAAAAAGGGTGCCACCGCGCCGTGAGCGCGGCCGCATCGACGCGGCCACGCTCGGAGCCGATCGACCAGACCGGGCTCGACCACCTGGTGGGCTATGCGACCTCGCGTGCGGCGATCGAGATGCGCAAGGTGTTCGCGAACAGCATGGAGCCGCTCGGCCTTCGAGTCGCCGAGTACTCGATCCTGATGCTGGTCGCGCACAACGACGCGATCAACCAGAAGCGTCTCTGCGCCGCGCTCGATCTCTCGCCGCCCAATCTCGCCGTGATGCTCGACCGGATGGCCGAGCGCGGCATCGTCGAGCGTGTGCGCGGAACGCAGGACCGGCGCGCCCAGCACATTCACCTCACCGACTCCGGGCGCGAGGTGGCCGGACGTGCGCAGGCGATCGCGGCGACGATGGAGGAGGCCACGCTCGCGGTGCTGACTCAAGGCGAGCGGGCCTTGCTGCTCGAGTTGCTGCACAAGCTCTACCGTTCAGCGTAATGGAGTATAGAATCTAATAAAATCGGACCGCAGGTGGTGCATTCATGGACGACGCCGAGAAGCTCAGGCAAGCCGGAGGGCGCCGATGGGTGCGGCGCTGATGTCGGCTGCGGTGCTGGCGGTGCTGGTCGGCATCGCGCACTCGGTGCTCGGCGAGCGCTACATCCTTGCCAGGCTGTTCCGACGCGACGGCCTGCCCAAGCTGTTCGGCGGCGTCGAGTTCACGAGGCGCACCCTTCGTTTCGCATGGCACGTCACGACGCTGGCGTGGTGGGGCTACGCCGCCCTGCTGGTCGTCATGGCGCGCGGTCCGCTCTCGCTGGACACTGCCGCCATCGTGATCGCCGCCACATTCCTTTGCACGGCCGGGGTGACGCTGGTCGCGTCTCGCGGTCGCCATCTGGCCTGGCTCGTGTTCGCCGCGATCGGCGGGCTCGTGCTCTACGGGGCCACCTGAACCGCCGCCGCATCGCGCTTGGCCGACGCGCGGCGACGCCGCCGTAGGGCTACGGCCCGCGCGGACTGCGCGCGGCTCGCAATGCCTCGCCGGCGGTCCACAGCGACGCGGCGAGCAGCACCAGGTCCTTGATCAGGAACTGGCCGACCATGCCGGAGAGATACGGGAAGCCGTACCCTTCCTGCCAGACGCCGGGGGTGCTGACAAGAAAGCTGAGCGTGATGAGAAAGGTGATCACGCCGCCGATGCTGCCGATGGCAGAAGCGCGCGGAGACCAGGCGCGCAAGGCGATCAGAACGCCGACGGCGATCTCGATGCAGCCGATCGCGTTGGACACACCCTGCTTGCCGAGCGCTGCGAACGCCCACGACAACAGCGGACTGTTCATCACCAGCGGCGCGATCCCTTCGGCTTCGTACGCGGTGAACTTGAACAGCCCGAACCACAGGAAGATGAGCGCGAGGCCATAGCGCAGGAGCAGGGCGCCAGCGCGAGCGAGGCTCGCGGCCGACCCCTCCTCGTCCAGGGTGTTGCCGGCGTCCGTCATGCCGTCGTGCTCGCCGGTGTGGAGCTGCTGAATCAAGGCTTGGCCGTGAGGCTCTTCAGGAACTCGACCATGTCGGCGCGCTTGCCGGCATCGGAGAAGTAGAACGGGTGCGGCGAGGTCGCACCGCGCGACGGGTCGAGCAGGGCGTCGAGCGTGGCGACCGAGTTGTCGTGCAGGTAGTTGGGCTTGCGCGGCAGGTCGAGCAGCAGCGGCATGACCGAGCCGCGGATCCCGCCGCGCTGGCTCGCGTTGACGACGGCGGCCTTGTCGTCGTAGATGCTGGTCGGCGTGTCGAGCACCGGGTTGAGCGGCGGGTCGCGCATCGCCAGCAGCGTGACCGGGTTGTCACCCGGGAAGATCGTCTTCATCGGCACGGTGAACGCCGGCACGGGCTTGCTCTGGTCGACGTTGTGGCAGCTCGTGCAGTTGTTGCGGAACGAGTCGCGGCCCCGGTCGGCCGCGGCCGAATCGAAGGCGACCGCTGGCGGCGCCTGCAGGCTGTTGAGGTAGCCGTTCATGTCGATCAGCTTCTGGTTGTCGACCCGGATGCCGAGCGGCGCGTCTTCGGTGCCGGCGGCGGGGCTGATCGGCGCCTGCACGTAGGGGTAGCCGGTGACGCCGGTCGCGGCGAGCACCTGCACGTAGCCGTCGGCGATCTCGTTGCCGCCGGCGGTGCCGCCGAACTTGCGCAGGAAGGCGCGGCCGCCGGGGGTGGTGACGGTGGTCGGGTCGAGCAGGGCCGTGTAGACGAGGTTGCTGAAGTTGTCGAGCCGCGCGATGCCGCCCTCGGTGCCCCAGGGCGCCGCCAGGTCGGTGCGGAAGAGCGCCGAGTTGTGCTGCGGGTCGCCGTTGCCGTCGACGGTGTCGTCGAAGGAGCCGCGCGGGTAGTACGCCTTGTTGCTCAGGTAGGCGTCGACGTCGGCTTCGGTGGAGGCGGGCGTCAGGCCGGTGGGCGCACGGCCGAGCGTCTTGCCGCCGTTGGCAACCAGTGCGAGCTGCAGCACCGGGTAGTAGGCCCGGGTGTTGAGGCCGGTGGCGATCAGCGAGCCGAAGTCGAGATTGTGGTTGGCCCGGCCGTCGAGGCGCTTGCCGATGGAGCCGCCGCCGGGCATCGAGAAGACCGAGCCGTCGCTCACGGTGTGGCAGAGGGCGCAGGTCGCGCCGGTCTTGTCGCCGTTGGCGATGTCGATGACGCCGTCGCCGTTGCTGTCCTTCGGCACCAGTCCGACGATCGCGTTGGCGTTGACCAGGGCGACGGTCGTCGCCGGGTTGTTGAGCAGCGGCGCGTTGGCGGGCGAGAGGTCGGTCGCGACCTCCGCGGCGATCGCGGCGCGGGTGGCCGGGTCGAGGGCGTCGCTGTCGACGACCAGGCCGAGCTGCAGGGCCTGGATCGGCGTCACGCCGGCGGCGACGATGCCTTGCTGCAGGCGCAGCGCGTCGGTCCAAAACGCCTCGTTGCCGAAGGTCTCGAAGCGGAAGACCTGCTGGCCGTTCGCGTTGTTGCCCGTGGCGTGGACGACGGGTGCCTCGCCCGACTTCGGCCCATCGGAGCCGTTGGAGCCGTCGTCGTTACCGCCGCAACCGACAAAGCCCGTGACGATCGCCAGGGCGACGGCGGAGGTGAGGGTGAAACGCTTCGAGTGGAGGTGCATCGCGAGTCTCGTTGGGTTGCCGAATCGGCACGTGATGTCACGCTACGTGAGCTCCGCGGTTTCCCGATGTCGGACAACACCTACGCGAGGCAACTAATGGCGAGAAAGCGTGGTTTTGCGGGCCGGAGCTGCAAGGCGGCCCGGAGGGCTGCCCAAGGCGCGTCGAAAGATTGCGGCCGTCTGCACCGACCCACATCCCGATGACATCGTCCGAGACCCTTCACCCCGCACCGGCGGCAACCGCCTCGCCGAACACGTGGCCATGGGCGCAGCGGTCGCCCGCCTGCGTCTCGAGCGAGGCGACCGGCTGGAACGGTGCGACGCTGCGCTGCTGGTCCGGAACGTCGCCCGACATGGAGCAGCCGCCGCTCGACCACCACTACGTCGTGATGCATCAGGGTGGTGCCAAGCGCGTCACCCGTCGCCACGACGGGCCGACGGTTTCGGCGACGGTCGACGAAGGTTCGCTCACGCTCGTGCCGGCCGGGTCGGCCTACAGCTGGCAGACGCAAGGCCCGATCGCCTTCACCCATCTGTACCTGGCGCCCGGGCAGCTCGCGTCGTTTGCCGCGCACGAGTTCGACGCCCACGGACCGGCTGCGCAGATGGTCGATCGGGTCGGCTGCCGCGACCCCGTCCTCGAGCCGCTTCTCGCGCGCATGGTGGCCGAGGTGCGGGCCGGGCCGCGTGCCTGCAGGCTGCTCCTCGACTCGTTGCTCGAGTCGTTCTGCGTGGGGATCGCGCGCCGCCATCTCGCCGGCAACCCGGTGCGTGCCGGCTCGATGCTGGCGCTGTCGCCGCACCGTCTGCGGCGCGTGATCGAGTTCGTCGAGGCGCATCTTGGCGACGACCTCGGCCTGGCCGACCTGGCGGCCGCCGCCGGCTCCAGCCAGTCGCATTTCGGGCGCGCGTTTCGCCTGGCGACCGGCGTGTCGCCGTATCGCCACGTGCTCGACCGGCGCATCGAATACGCCAAGGTGCTGCTGCTGACCGGCGGCGAGACGCTGCAGGAGGTCAGCGCCGCCTGCGGCTTCCAGCGCCAGGAGCAGTTCGCCGCGATGTTCAAGCAGCGCGAGGGCGTCGGCCCGAAGCGGTTCAGGATGCTTCGGCGCTCGTAGCCGGCACCCGGTTCCTCGGGGTTGAGTTTCGCGCCCCGTGTGCGCGAAACTTGCGGTCGTGCCCCCAAGGATCCTCGTGCAGATGCCACTCCGCTTTCCCCTGATCGTCGCGTGCTCGCTGCTCCTCGCGGTGACGAGCGCTAGGTCCCAGGATCCCGCAGCGGCGACTGCGCCATCGGCCACGATCTCGACGCGAACGGCGACGAGCGAAAGCCGCGACATCGCCGAGCGCATCCGCAGCATCTACACCGAGATCGAGCCGTTGCGCGGTGTGCAGGTGCAGGTGTCGGCAGGCGTGGTGACGCTGAGCGGCACGGTGCCCGCCGCCGACGACATCCAGCGCGCGGAGGCCATCGCATCGCGTGTCAGCGGCGTGGTGACGGTCCAGAACGACGTGCAGCGCGACCTCGCGCTCACCACCAACCTCACGCCCACGGTCGGCCAGTTTCGGGAGCACCTCAGGAGCCTGACGCGGGCGCTGCCGCTGATCGGCGTCGCGCTGGCGGTCGGCGTCGTGATCGTCGTGCTCGGCTATCTGCTGGCGTCGATGGGTCGCCTGTGGCGGTGGATCATGCCGAACCCCTTCCTCGCCGAGATCGCCGCCACCTTCATCCGCTTCCTCGCCATCGTGCTCGGTCTGATCGCGGCACTGGAAGTGCTCGGCGCCACCGCTCTGCTGGGCGGCGTGCTCGGCGGCGCCGGCGTCATCGGCATCGCCCTCGGTTTCGCCGTGCGCGACACCGTCGACAACTACGTCTCCAGCCTGATGCTCAGCCTGCGGCAGCCCTTCAGGGCCAACGACCACGTCGTCATCGAAGGCCACGAAGGGCGGGTGATTCGGCTCACCTCGCGCGCCACCGTGCTGATGACGCTCGACGGCAACCACGTGCGGATTCCCAACGCGATCGTCTTCAAGTCGGTGATCCTGAACTACACGCGCAATTCCGAGCGCCGCTTCTCCTTCGACCTGGGCGTCGATGCCGACGACGACCCGGTCGACGGCATGGCCGTCGGCCTCGCGGCGGTGAATGCGCTGACGTTCGTGCTCGATGCGCCGGCCGCGATGGCGGTGATCCGCGACGTCGGCGATTCGAACATCGTCCTGCGCTTCCACGGCTGGGTGGACCAGAAGGACACCGACTTCCTCAAGGCGCGCAGCCTGGCGATCCAGGCGACGAAGTCGGCGCTGGAAGGCGCCGGCTTCGCCATCCCGGAACCGATCTACCGGCTGCGGTTCGACGAAGGCACGCCGCTGCCGGTGAAGCGAACCGCGCCTGCCGCCGCGCACGCCCGGACCCCGAGCGAGGCGCCGCCGGCCGCGCGGCCCCGCGCCGACACCCGTCCGGACAACCACATCGAGCGTCTCGTTGCCGAGGAGCGTGCCGAGTCGTCAGAGGGTGACCTGCTCGACAGCGCCAAGCCGATCGAGTGACACGAGCGGGGCAGGCTGCCACCGCCGCTGCGACCCGACGCTCGCTATGCTGGCGGCTTCGCCGCGCAACGGCTGGAGGACGTGATGGCTTCACTGGTTCGGTATCTACTCGTCGCCGCGGTCGCCGGCCTCGCCGGCTGCGCGTCGCTCGCACCGACCACGACGGCGTCGCATTCGGCGACGGCCGCGGCGAGGCCGAAGATCGAGCGCGCCGCCGACCTGCCGCGCTACACGATCCCGATCGACGGCACGCTCGAGGAAACGGTGCGCGACCCGGCGAAGTTCGCCGCGTTCGCGCGGGCGTACCGGCAGAAGACGGACTCGACGCTCGCGACCTACGACATCGACGACAAGGCGACGCTGCGCGGCATGATCGGCTCGCTGGCGCAGCTCGATCTGCTCGAAGGCCGGCTCGACGCCGCGGCCGCTGGCTTCGCAAAGGTGCGCGCCTTGCAGGACAAGCCGGCCGACAAGCTCCTGTCGGGTGTCGTGAGCGACGCGGTCGTCGTTGCCGACAAGTCCGGCGCGCAGCCAGGGTCCGACTCGTGGCGGCGCGCCGTCGGCCATCGGCTCGGCGCTGCGCTGGAGGCGATGCCGTACGGCGTGGTCCAGAACGAGGTGCGAGAGATGAAGGCCGGCAGCGAGCTCGCCAGCGAGGCGCTCGCGCTCGGCTACATCCGCGAGGTGCTGCAGCCGATCGTCGCACGCACCGGCACGTTGTCGTCGGAGTTCGCGCCGGCGATCGTCTCTGCGCGCTACCGCCTGGTGTTCCTGCTGCCGCTGAAGGCGACGCTGGTCGACACGACGTCGACGTGGCTGGCGAAGCACACCGTTTCCAAGCGCGACATCTGGTCGGCCCGCGACGCGACCTTGCCCGAGGGCAGGCCATACGCCGAGGTTCCGATCGCGGTCTGGGACAGCGGTGTGGACACCGACCTGTTCCGTGGCCGGCTGGTGACGAACGCCGGCAAGCCGGCGGTGATCGCATTCGACAGGTACTCGCGGCCGTCGACCGGATCGCTCTATCCGCTGACCGCTGCAGAAACGGCGCGGCTGCCGGTGATGCAGTCGCGCGCCAAGGGTTTCGCCGACCTGCAGGCCAACATCGACAGCCCGCAGTCGAGCGAGGTCAAGCGCTACCTCTCGACGCTCAAGGCCGCCGAGTACAGGCCGGCGATCGAGGAGTTGCGGCTGATGGGCAACTACCTGCACGGCACGCACGTCGCCGGCATCGCGATGGCCGGCAACCCGTACGCAAGACTTGCCACCGCGCGCATCGAGTTCGGCCACACGCTGATGCCCGATCCGTGCCCGTCCGACGAGCAGGCGGCGCGCGATGCCGCCTCCAGCCAGGCCTACGTCGACTTCATGAAGGCCAATGGCGTGCGCGTCGTCAACATGAGCTGGGGTGGCAGCGTCGGCGATGTCGAGAACGAGCTCGAGCAGTGCGGCATCGGCAAGACGCCGGGCGAACGCAAGGCGCTGGCCCGACGCTGGTTCGACACCGGCCGCGACGCGCTGAAGAAGGCGTTCGCCAGCGCGCCGGGCATCCTCTTCGTCGCTGCGGGGGGCAACGAGAACAGCGACGCGACGTTCTCCGAGTCGATCCCGGCCGACATCGCCTTGCCCAACGTGGTGGCGGTCGGCGCGGTCGACCTCGCCGGCGACGAGGCCTCGTTCACGAGCTACGGCCCGACCGTGAAGCTGCACGCGAACGGCTACCAGGTCGAGAGCACGATTCCCGGTGGGGCGAGGATCGCCGAGTCGGGCACGTCGATGGCGGCGCCGCAGGTGACCAACCTGGCCGCCAAGATTCTCGCCGTCGACCCGTTGCTCACGCCACCCGAGGTGGTGAAGGTCATGGTCGACACGGCCGATCGCACGGCCGACGGCCGTCGCGTGCTCATCGATCCGAAGAAGGCGTTGGCGGTGGCTGCGGCGAAGCGGCCGGCGTGAGCACGGCTGCCGTCGCCGTTCGCCGCGTCGACGCGCCGGTCGACGCCGACCTCGACGGGCTCTGCGACGTGCTGGTCGACTGCGTCGAGGGCGGTGCGTCGGTGAGCTTCATGCTGCCGATGACGCGCGAGAAGGCGCTCGCGTTCTGGCGCGGCGTCGCCGACGACGTCGCGCGCGGCGGGCGACTGCTGTTCGTGGCCGAAGACGGCGGTCGCATCGTCGGCACCGTGCAGCTGATCGTCGGGCTGCCGGAGAACCAGCCGCACCGCGCCGAGATCGCCAAGATGCTCGTGTCGCGCCCAGCACGTCAGCGCGGCGTCGGCGCGGCGCTGATGAGCGCCGCCGAGCAGGCCGCGCGCGACGCCGGCCGCACGCTGCTCGTCCTCGACACCGCCAACCCCGATGCCGCGCGCCTCTACGCACGGCTCGGCTGGCAGCGAGTCGGCGCCATCCCCGGCTTCGCGCTCCTGCCCGAAGGCTCGCCCTGCGCGACGACGATCTTCTACCGCAACCTCGCTTAGGCCGGCAGCGAAACATCGTGCGCCCCGGCAGGCGGAGACTGCACCCACGCCGTGCCCGACTCCGTCACGCCATGACCATCGCCTGCTTCATCCGCTACGAGATCGACCCTTTCCAGCGCGATCGCTTCGCCGCCTATGCCGAGGCGTGGGCGCGGATCATCCCGCGCTGCGGCGGCCACCTCGTCGGCTACTTCCTGCCGCACGAGGGCAGCAACGTCGAGGCCTGGGGCGTGATCGCGTTCGCCTCGCTCGCCGACTACGAGGCGTATCGCGCCCGACTCAGGGCCGACCCGGAGGGTCGCGCGAACTTCGAGCTCGCGCAGCGCGAGCGCTTCATCGTTCGCGAGTCGCGCAGCTTCACGGAGGTCGTCGGCTCCACGTTCGGCGTGCCGGCTGTGGCCACGGATTCGGCGTGAGGCGAATCGTGGACGGTCCCGCCGCATCTTCTGCCGGTTCGCCTCGCCTGGCGCGCATCGCCGCGTCGATCGCCGACGCGAGCCGTTCGCGCATGCTCGGGCACCTGCTCGGTGGCGAGTACGCGAGCGCCGGCGAGCTGGCTCGCGCCGCGTCGGTCACGCCGGCGACCGCGAGCGCCCATCTGGCGCGACTCGTCGACGACGGCCTCGTCGCCTGCGAGCCACGCGGCCGGCACCGCTACTTCAGGATCGCCGACGCCGACGTGGCGCACGCCCTGGAAGCGCTCGCCGTCGTCGCCGAGCGCGGCAGCCACGAGCGCGCGTGGGCCGTCCCGACACGGGCGCGGCTGCGCCAGGCGCGGTGCTGCTACGGCCATCTCGCCGGGCAGCTCGGCGTTGCGCTGCTCGAGGGCCTGTGCGAGCGCTGCATCCTCGAAGCCGTCGGCGACGGTCGCTTCGTCGTCGCCGCGGCCGGCGTCGCTGCGCTCGACGCCATCGGCCTCGACGGCGCGCACTGGCAGCGCCGCAGCCGAGCCGCCGGCAAGCCGGTGGCGTACGCCTGCCTCGACTGGTCGGAACGGCGCGACCACCTCGCCGGGCCGCTGGCCAGCGCGCTGCTGCAGCGCTTCGTCGACGACGGATGGTTGCGCCGGGCCGAAGGTGATCGCGCCGTTCAGGTCACGCCGCGGGGAAGGACGGCGCTGGCCGGATGGCTCCCTGCGGCGGCGCTTGCGGCCTGAGGGCGACGCGGACGCACTCAGCGCCTCGGTCGTGCCTTGTCGCGCCGCTGCCAGTAGCCGAACCCGCCGTCCTGGTGGACCTCGATGTCGAGATCGCCGACGCGCATCTGCATCCGCTCCTGCACGTCGGCCACGGCCCGGTTGTAGATCGAAGGGCCGATCTCCTCGACGAGGAACTCGAGCAGCGCAGCGGCGGCGATGTTGCCGACCCGCTCGTCGCGCTCCTCCTGGAACCACCGCTCGATCGACTCGACGGCCTGCTGGCGAACATCCTTGGCGAGCTCGATGGGCATGCGGTGTTCCTCGTGGGTCGGGCGTTGCGGCTCGCGCGTCTCAGTGTGACGCAGCAGGGCCGGTGCGGGTTCGCAGCAAGGTCAGCGCCGCCAGTCCGATCAGGCCGACCGCGGCCGAGCCGAACAGCGCGTTCGTTCCCCAGCGGTCGATCCAGACACCGAACAGCCAGGGCGACAGCGCCTGCGCCACGCGTGCCGGCGCCGACAGCCAGCCCTGACGGCGGCCATAGCCGGCGGCGCCGAACAGGGCCAGCGGCAAGGTTCCCTTGGCGATCGTCAGGATGCCGTTGCCCAAGCCGTGCAGCAGCGCGAACAACAGCGCCAGCGGCGCACCGGCGAGCGTCAGCACGACGACGCCGAGCGGATGCAGCGCGGCGGCGATCCGCGCCGACAGCAGCGGGTGGAAACGGCGCAGCAAGCCGAACTCGAGCAACCTGCCGGCGACCTGCGAAGGCCCGACCAGCGAGGCCACCGCCACGGCCGTCGCGAGGCCGAGACCGAACCCCTGAAGCAGGCGCGGCAGGTGAGCGGCCATCGCTGTGCTGACGAACCAAGTGGCGGCGAACAGGATGGCGAGCAGGGCGTTCGTGCGGATGTCGTAGTGGCGTCGGGCGGCGCCGGCCGTCGCTGCGGTGTCATCGGGCGGCGTCGCGAGCCGTGGCGACGCGGCCGTCGGAGCCGTCGGCGAGGACGAGCCCGCTGTCGGCAGCGACCGGTTCAGCGGGATCCCGATCACGACGTGCAGCACCGCCCACGCGACGCATGCGTCGCGCCAGCCGACCTGCGACTCGAGCAGCGCCGAGAGCGGCCACGCAACGGTGCTGGCGAGGCCGCCGAGCAGCGTGACACCGGTGATGACACCGCGCGACTCGATGCCGTGCAGGCGAACCAGCGTGGCGAAGGCGGCCTCGTACAGCCCGGCCGACATGCCGACGCCGAGGACCGCCCAAGCGGCGAACAGCGACCACGGCCCGCGTGCCGCAGCGAGGCCGACCAGGCCGGCGGCGAGCACGACGTTGCTCGCGACGAGCATCGGCCTGCCGCCGTGTCGGTCGATCACGCGGCCGACCCACGGCCCGAGCACGGCCGAGACGAGAAGCGCCACCGAGAACGCGGCGAAGACGGTCGGCGTGTCGACGCCGAGGTCGCGCGCCATCGGCACGGCGAGCAGTGCCGGCAGGTAGTACGACGACCCCCACGCGAGCATCTGCGCGGCGCCGAGCGCCACCACGGTCGTGGTCTTGCGGTTCACTGGG
>JBBSPY010000063.1:0-14955 GCA_038258415.1 Burkholderiales bacterium | reverse complement strand
CGGTGTCGCGCGTATGGCCAGCGTCTGAACTCCGACTCCGGTCGAATCGGCTTCCCGCGCGGCATGCACCAGCTCGCCGGGAAGCGGGCCGTCCGAGGCGAAATGCAACAGGCTGAACTGGCCAGGGAGGAGCGCATCGGCGAGAAATCCCGCGTTTCTCGAGCCGGTCGTGACCCACTCGACCGGGCAGCTCGGCAACACGGCCCCGACGGCGGGACCGCCGACAAAGTCGTCGTCCGACGCGGGAGCGTCCAGCAGCGACTCCTCGTAGCGGATCGGGCTCGTCTGGCGCGGGTTGATCAACGGACGGATGGTCGGTGTGTCGAGCGCGAGCTCGAGCACCGCCTCACGCATCGTCCGGAACGCGAAGTCGGGAGGCGCCATGAATTGCGTGCTCTTGCGGCCGTAGGCGAGATTCTCGCGGGCCGCCTGCACCCGCTCCTCGCTGTAGCTGTCGAGAAGACGCTCGTCGGCGCGGCCGTCGGCGACGTAGGCGAGCTTCCAGGCGAGGTTGTCGGCGTCGTCGATGGTCGAGTTCGCGCCGCGCACGCCGAAGATGGGCACCAGGTGCGCTGCATCGCCGAGGAACAGGAACCGGCCGTGCCGGTATCGGGAGAGCGTCAAGGCATTGGCCTTGTAGAGCGTGATCCAGATCGGCGCCCACTCGCCGGTCAGGCCGATCATCCTGAGGTGGGCCTCGACCCGCGGCAAGACGTTCTCCGGCTCGATCGCCGCCGAGCCGTCTTCGTCATCGCGCAGCTGGTAGTCGACTCGCCAGATCCCGTCGGGCTGCCGGTGCATGAGGATCGTCGATCCGGGGTTGGACGGTGGATCGAACCATGCCAATCGCTCGGTCGGCAGGTCGCACTCGAGCGCGATGTCGACGACGACGTAGCGTCCTTCGTAGGCGGTGCCTTCGAGGCGCAGGCCGAGCGCGTCGCGGATGAAGCTGCGGCCACCGTCGCACGCGGCGACCCATCCGGCGTCGATGTCGTAGCGGCCGGCGGGCGACTCCACGGTCAGTCGCACGCCGTCGTCGCGCGACTCCACCGCCGCGACACGGGACTGCCAGCGGATGTCGACCCGGTCGCCGTGCGTCTGCGCCGCCTGAACGAGGAACTCCTCGACGTAGAACTGCTGCAGGTTGATCATCGGCGGCAGCTGCTGCAGCGCGTCGTTGGGCATGCAAAAGCGCAAGACCTCGGCGTTGCCGAAATACGAGCGCCCGCCTTCCCACGGCAGTCCCTTGGCCAGGATCGGCTCGAGCGCGCCGATGCGCTGGAAGATTTCCAGGCTGCGACGCGAGAAGCAGACCGCGCGGCTACCGGTGCAGACGGTCGCGTCGGCCTCGAGCACGACCGAGCGAACGCCCTGTGCAGCCAGGCTCAGCGCCAGTGTCAGGCCACCGATGCCGCCGCCGACGATGACGATGCGTTCGTCCTGAAGTCCCTCGAGCTTCGGTGCCGGGCGAGAGACGTACTTGAACGGATAGGACCGGAACCTGGTCGACACGAGAATGCCCAGACGTTCGGTTGGCGGAGCCGGAGGGATTCGAACCCTCGATGCAGGTTTTGCCCACATACTCCCTTAGCAGGGGAGCACCTTCGGCCACTCGGTCACAGCTCCGTGGGCGCGATTCTAGTCGGCGGCTGGTCGAGATCGAACGCCTTGTGCAGCGCACGCACCGCGAGCTCCATGTACTTCTCGTCGATCACGACCGAGGTCTTGATCTCGCTGGTCGTGATCATCTGGATGTTGATGCCCTCCGCCGAGAGCACCGCGAACATCTTGCTCGCCACGCCGACGTGCGAGCGCATGCCGATGCCGACGATCGAGACCTTGCAGATCCTGTCGTCTCCCATCAGGTCGGTCGCGCCGACCTGCGGTAGCACCTCGCTGCGCAGCAGGTCCATCGTGCGCGCGTAGTCGCTGCGCGGCACGGTGAAGGAGAAGTCGGTGCGGCCGTCGTGCGAGACGTTCTGGATGATGACGTCGACGTCGATGTTGGCCTCGGCCACGGGGCCGAGGATGAGATGGGCGATGCCCGGCTTGTCGGTCACGCCGAGCAGGCTGATCTTCGCCTCGTCGCGGTTGAACGCGATACCCGATACCACGGCCTGTTCCATCTTCTCGTCTTCCTCGAAGGTGATGAGGGTCCCCGAGCGGGCCTCCTCGTCGATCGGAATGTCCCACGGCGTGAAGCTCGACAGCACGCGCAGCGGCACCCGGTACTTGCCGGCGAACTCGACCGAGCGGATCTGCAGCACCTTGGAGCCGAGGCTCGCCATCTCGAGCATCTCCTCGAAGCTCACCGTGGCGAGGCGCCTGGCGGTGTCGACGATGCGCGGGTCGGTCGTATAGACCCCGTCGACGTCGGTGTAGATCAGGCACTCGTCGGCCTTCAGCGCCGCCGCGACGGCGACGGCCGACGTGTCGGAGCCGCCGCGGCCGAGTGTCGTCACGTGGCCTTCCGGGTCGACGCCCTGGAAGCCCGTGATGACGACCACCCTGCCCTCGTCGAGGTCGCGTCGCACGCGCGCATCGGCAATCTTCCGGATGCGCGCCTTGGTATACGAGACGTCGGTCTCGATCGGAACCTGCCAGCCGGTGTAGCTGATCGCAGGGACGCCTTCGGCCTGCAGCGCGATCGCCAGCAGGCCGACCGAGACCTGCTCGCCGGTCGACGCGACCATGTCGAACTCCCGCATCAGGGACGCGGTCGCCTTCTCCGGCGCGAGTTGCCGCGCCAGGCCGAGGAGTCGATTCGTCTCGCCGCTCATCGCCGACGGCACGACAACGAGCTGGTGGCCGGCACGTACCCATTTGGCGACCCGCTTGGCCACGTTCTGGATGCGCTCGGTCGAGCCCATCGAGGTGCCGCCGTACTTGTGAACGAAGAGGGCCATCAGCAGGCGCAGCTAAGCCGAGTCAAACGCGAAATTCTATCGGCGGGCGACGTCGGTGCCGGCCTCGTACGAGAGCAGGTGGCGGCGCCGGCGCAGCGCGCCGCCCGGGGCCGGCCAGCGCGTCGCGTCGGGATACTCGAGCTCGATGGCGAGGCGATCGACCAGCGTGCGCGGCGCCGGCTGGCCGATGCAGGCACGCAACCAGGCGACGAGGACCAGTCGGCGACGCGCCGTCGTGAGCGCGCGCCAAGCGGCGATGTCGAGCGAGCGAGTCGTCGGGTGGGCAACGCCGCGGAGGTCGTCCGCGGTCGCGGCCTCGAGCACCGACCGTGCGTCGCCGGCGAGGCGTGCGGCCGTGGCGAGGGTCGCTTCGGCGTCTGGAAAGGCGGCTTCGAGCGCTGGCCAGACGTCGATCCGCAGGCGGTTGCGGGCGTAGCGCGGGTCGTCGTTGCTCTCGTCGTCGACGTGCACCAGCCGGTGTCGCCGCGCGTAGTCAACGATCGCGGCGCGTGGCATGTCGAGCCACGGTCGCGCCCAGCAGATGCCGTCGCTCAAGGCCGAGCGCGGCATCGCGGCGAGCCCGCTCGGGCCGGCAGCGCGCAGTGCCTGCAGCAGAAAGGTTTCGGCCTGGTCGCGTCGGTGATGGGCCAGCAGGACGAGGTTCGAGCCCGCCTCTTTCGCCATGTCGCGCAGCGCAGCGTAGCGCCCTGTTCGCGCCCAGGCCTCGACACTGTCGCCTGCAGCGGGCCGGCCACCGAGCCGCCGCATGTGGAACGAGACGGGCCGGCCTCGCCCGGCCCAGCGATCGCACAGCGCCTGTGCGTGCAGCGCCCAGCTGTCGGCGTTGGCGCTCAGGCCGTGGTGCACGTGCAGCGCGACGGTGCGGATCCCGAGACGTGCCGCCTGGGCGACCGTGGCGTGCAGGAGCGCGGTCGAATCGAGCCCGCCGCTGAAGGCGACGCCGACGACTGCCGGCGATGCCGGGTCAGCGCTCGGTGGTGTCGCTGAAACGGCCGTAGGACTGCAGCCGCTCGTAGCGGCGCTGCACCAATTGGCGCTTCGGCAGGTCGCTCACTTGGCGGAAGGCGTCGTTGAGGGCGCGTTTGAGGAACGCCGCCATCTGTTTGGTGTCGCGGTGCGCGCCGCCGACCGGTTCGTTGACGATCTTGTCGACGAGGCCGAGCGCCTTGAGGCGATGCGCCGTGATGCCGAGCTGCTCGGCGGCGTCGGACGCGCGTTCCGCGGTTTTCCACAGGATCGACGCGCAGCCCTCGGGCGAGATCACCGAATAGATCGAGTGCTGCAGCATGAGCACCTGGTCGCCGACGCTGATCGCCAGCGCGCCGCCGGAGCCACCTTCGCCGATGATGGTCACGACGATCGGCACCTCGAGCTGCGCCATCTCGAAGATGTTGCGGCCGATCGCCTCGCTCTGGCCGCGCTCCTCGGCGCCGATGCCCGGATAGGCACCGGGCGTGTCGACGAAGGTGAACACCGGCAGGCCGAACTTCTCCGCGAGCTTCATCAGCCGCAGTGCCTTGCGGTAGCCCTCCGGCCGCGACATGCCGAAGTTGCGCTGCGCGCGCTCTTTCGTGTCGCGCCCCTTCTGGTGACCGAGGACGACGCACGCCTGGCCATTGAAGCGCGCGAGCCCGCCGACGATGGACTGGTCGTCGGCATAGTGGCGGTCGCCGTGCAGCTCCTGGAAGTCGGTGAAGACTTCGCCCACGTAGTCGAGGGTGTAGGGGCGTTGCGGATGGCGGGCGATCTGCGTCACCTGCCACGGACTCAGCCCCGAATAGATGTCCTTGGTGAGGATCTGGCTCTTCTTGCTGAGCCGGTCGATCTCCTCGGAGATGTCGACCGCGGACTCGTTCTGCACGTATCGCAGCTCGTCGATCTTGGATTCGAGCTCGGCGACGGGCTGCTCGAAGTCGAGGAAGTGGCGCTTCGTCATCAATAGCTCACCGGAAGCGGATCGAGGCTGCGCCAAATGTACCAAGTGGCCACCGACCGGTACGGCGCCCAGGCATCGCCCACCTCGCGTGCCTCGGCGCGAGACACCGGCTCGCCGCTGAAGTAGTTGACGCTGATGCCCTTGATGAGTCCGACGTCGTCGAGAGGCATCACGTTGGGCCGCAGCAGATGGAAGATCAGGAACATCTCCGCGGTCCAGCGGCCGATGCCCCGGATCGCGACCAGCTCCTCGATGATCGCTTCGTCGTCCATGCCCTGCCACTGGCCGACGTGGACCGCGCCAGACTCGAAATGGAGCGCGAGGTCGCAGAGGTACTCGACCTTGCGCGCCGACAATCCGGCGGCGCGGATCTGCGGCGCGTCGAGCGCCAGCACGGCCGACGGCAACAAGCGTTGCGACGGCGTGCCGGTGAGCTCGACGAAGCGGTTCCACACCGCCTGCGCCGCCTTCACCGAGATCTGCTGGCCGACGATCGAGCGCGCCAGCGTGGTGAAGGCGTCGCCCCGACTCTCGAGGCGGCCGTCGCCGAGGCGGGGAATGAGCTTCTTCATCACCCGGTCGCGACGCGTCAGGTGCTTGCACGCGTCGTCCCAGAAGTCGGCGGCGAAGACGGCGTCTTCGGCGATCGGGGCCTTCGCCTTGACGCTCGTGGGGCTCATGCCTTCACCCAGGTCGTGCCCTGGGCCGTGTCCTTCAGCACGACGCCCTGTTCGCCGAGCTGGCTGCGGATCGCATCGGCGCGCGCGAAATCGCGCGCGGCCTTCGCGACAGCGCGCTCGGCGATCAGCTTCTCGATGTCGGCAGCCGCGTCTTCGGAGCCAGCACCCTGGAGAAACGCGCGTGCCGGCTGCTGCAGGATGCCGAGCGTGGCGCCGAGCCCGCGCAGCAGCCGCGCGTGCTGCGCATCGCCCGTGCGGTTCAGCTCGCCCGCGAGCTCGAACAAGACCGACACGGCGATCGGCGTGTTGAAGTCGTCGTCCATCGCGTCGCGAAATGCCGCAGCGCGCGTGTCGGCCCAGTCGACGCTTGCCGCCTCGTCGCGCACCTCGTTGTCGGCGCCCTGCTGCAAGTCGAGCGCGGTGTAGAGCCTGCGCAGCGACGCCTTCGCGTCGTCGAGCCCGGCGTCGCTGAAGTTGAAGGGGCTGCGGTAGTGGGTGCGCAGCATGTAGAAGCGGATCGTTTCGCCATCGTAGCGGCCGAGCACGTCGCGGATGGTGAAGAAGTTGCCGAGCGACTTCGACATCTTCTCGTTGTCGACGTTGAGCAGACCGTTGTGCAGCCACACGTCGGCGAAGACGCCACCGGACGCGCCTTCGCTCTGCGCGATCTCGTTCTCGTGGTGCGGGAACTGCAGGTCCTGGCCGCCGCCGTGGATGTCGAAGCGCTCACCCAGAAGCGCCTTGCACATCGCCGAGCACTCGATGTGCCAGCCCGGTCGGCCCGCGCCGTACTCGCTCGGCCACTTCGCGTCGTCGGGCTCCTCGGGCTTGGCTGACTTCCACATCGCGAAGTCGAGCGGGTCCTGCTTGCCGTCGAGCACGGCGACGCGTTCGCCGGCCCTCAACTGGTCGATCGACTTGCCGGACAGCTTGCCGTAGCCCGGAAACTTGCGAACGGCGTAGTTCACGTCGCCGTTCGAAGAGCGGTAGCCGAGGCCCTTGCGCTCGAGCGTCGCGATCATGTCGAGCATCTGCGGCACGTACTGCGTTGCCCGCGGCTCGTGGGTCGGGCGCTCGAGGCCGAGCGCGTCGGTGTCCTGGTGGAAGGCGACGATCATTTCGTCGACGAGCGCACGAATGGTCATGCCGCGCTCGAGCGCGCGGCGGATGATCTTGTCGTCGACGTCGGTGATGTTGCGCACATAGGTGACACGCAAGCCGCTCGTCTTGAGCCAGCGCTGCACCACGTCGAACGCGATCAGGAAGCGCGCGTGACCCATGTGGCACAGGTCGTACATGGTGATGCCGCAGACATAGAGCCGGACATGACCCGGCTCGATCGGCGTCAGGGTTTCGGTCGCCCGCGACAGCGTGTTGTGGATTTGAATGGGCATCGGCGGGAGCCGGCGAGGAGGGCCGGCGACGGACTTGCACGAACGACATGCCCACTACAATCGACGGTTCAGTATAGCGGTCGACCGGTGCCGGAAGCGCCCGCACTTCGACCGGAACACCTCCCCGCTCCACGCCCTTGTCGCCGACGCTGTCGCTCTTCCTGTCGCCGCTCCGGTCACGACCTGCTCGCCTGCGGCGCGTGTCATGCGGACTCGCCATCGCGATCGGCTGCATGGGCCAGTCGTTGGCCGCGCTCGACAGCGACCTGCGCGAGGCGACTCGCCTGCACCATGCAGGCCAGTCGACCGCGGCGCTGGAACGCGTCGATGCCTATCTTGCCGGCAAACCGAAGGAGGCGCAGATGCGCTTCCTCAAGTCGGTCATCCTCGTCGACACCGGGCGCTACCGGCAGGCCTCGGCCATCCTCGAGCAGCTGGCCCAGGACTATCCCGAGCTGGCCGAACCGCACAACAACCTCGCGGCGATTCGCGCCGCCGAGGGCGACTGGCCCGGCGCGAGGCGCGAGCTCGAAGAGACCTTGCGACTGCAGCCGGGCTACGCGCCCGCCCACGAGAACCTCGGCGACGTCTACATCATGCTCGCCGCCGAGTCGTATCGCCGCGCCTTCGCCGCCGAGCCGAAGAGTGCGAGCCTGCCACGCAAGCTCGCGCTCGTCCGTCAGCTCGGGGCGCCCATGGCGGCGCAGCCGCCGAGCGCGCCGCGTTAGCCAGATCAACCCGCACGGAGACCTCGCCATGTCAGCATCCACCATCCTCAAGTTCGTCGCCGTCGCGACGATCGGCATCGCCGCGGCGTTGCCGGCATGGGCCCAGAAGGCCCGCATCTCGACCAGCGCCGGCGACATCGTCGTCGAACTCGATGCCGCAAAGGCGCCGAAGACGGTCGACAACTTCGTCCAGTACGTCAAGACGGGGCACTACAACGGCACCATCTTTCACCGCGTCATCTCGAACTTCATGATCCAGGGTGGCGGAATGACGCCCGACCTGAAGGAGAAGTCGACGCGCGCGCCAATCGCCCTCGAGAGCCGCAACGGGCTCAAGAACGAGCGCGGCACGATCGCGATGGCGCGCACGCAGGTCCCGGACTCGGCGACGGCGCAGTTCTTCATCAACGTGAAGGACAATGCCTTCCTCGACCAGTCCAACGCGCGTGACGGCAACGGCTACACGGTCTTCGGCAAGGTGATCGAAGGCATGGACACCGTCGACAAGATCCGCACCGTCCAGACCGGCCCCGGCGACGTGCCGACGGCACCGGTCCTCATCAAGAAGATCACCCTGGAGAAATGACATGACCAAGCACGTCGAACTGGAGACCTCCAAAGGCACCATCAAGCTCGAGCTCGATGACGAGAAGGCTCCGAAGACGGTGAAGAACTTCCTCGAGAACGTCGAGAACGGGCATTTCGACGGCACGGTGTTCCACCGCGTCATCAAGGGTTTCATGGTGCAGGGCGGAGGCTTCGAGCCCGGCATGAAGCAGAAGCCCACCGGCTCGCCGATCGAGAACGAGGCCGCGAACGGGTTGAAGAACACCCGCTACACCGTGGCCATGGCGCGCACGTCGGATCCGCATTCGGCCACCGCCCAGTTCTTCATCAACGCCGCCGATAACGCCTTCCTGGATCACAAGTCGCCCACGCCCGATGGCTGGGGCTACGCCGTGTTCGGCAAGGTGGTCGGGGGCGACGACGTGGTCGACGAGATCGAAGGCGTCAAGACCGGCAGCAAGTCCGGCCACGGCGACGTTCCGCTCGACGACGTGACGATCACGCGCGCGACCGTCGTCGCCTGACCGGAGGCGGGCGCGTGACGCCCGAGATCGTCGCGCCGGCAGGCTGGCGGTCGATCGACTTCATCAGCGATCTCCATCTCGCCGAACACACGCCGCGCGCCTTCGAGGCGTGGGCCGCGCACCTTATGTCTACGGACGCCGACGCGGTCTACATTCTCGGCGACCTGTTCGAGGCGTGGGTGGGAGACGACATGGCCGCTCGCGGCTTCGAAGCGCGATGCCTGTCCGTCCTCACCGACGCGGCGCGACGCATCGAGGTCGGTTTCATGGCCGGCAACCGCGACTTCCTGGTCGGTGATGCGCTGCTGGAATCGGCCGGTGTCTCGCGGCTGGCCGATCCGACGCTGATCGAGGCGTTCGGCGTGCGGGTGCTGGTGTCGCACGGCGACGCCTTGTGTCTCGACGACATCGCCTACCAGCGGTTTCGCGCGGTCGTGCGTCGGCCTGCCGTGCAGCGTGCCTTCCTCGGTCTGCCGATGTCGTGGCGGGCGGCCGCCGCGCGGCGCATCCGGCGTCGCAGCGAGTCCCGACCAAGCGAACCCCGCCAGCCAGCGATCGACCTGGACCGTGGCGCAACGCTCGCCTGGGCCCGCGCGGCAAGCGCCACGTCGGTCGTGCATGGTCACACGCACGCGCCCGGCGACCACGAGCTCGCGCCGGGCGTGCGCCGCCTCGTGCTGTCCGATTGGGAACTCGACCACGCGACGCCCGTGCGCGCCCAGGTGCTGCGCTGGACACGCTCGGGCTTCGACCGGATGGCGCCGCGCGGCGCCGGGGCGACCTGAGACCGTCGCGGTGGCATCGCTCTGGACCCGCTGGCGCCGGCGGCGTGCGGCCGCAGCGCGACCAATACCCGACGAACTATGGGCGGCCACGCTGTCGCGCTACCCGTTCCTAGCCGCACGCGATGCCGGCCAGATGCGCGCGCTGCGCGACATGGCCGCCGCTTTCCTGGCCGAGAAGGAGTTCTCCGGCGCAGGCGGGCTGCAGATCGACGACACGATCGCCGTGGCCATCGCCGCGCAGGCCTGCCTGCCGGCACTGGCGCTCGGCATTCAGTGGCTCGACGGCTTCGTCGGCATCGTGGTCCACCCCGACGCGGTGGTCGCGGCGCGCGAGGTCGAGGACGAGGACGGCGTCGTCCACGCGTTCGACGAGGAGCTCTCCGGCGAGGCGATGCAGGGCGGCCCGGTGATGCTCGCATGGCGCGACGTTGCCGAAGCCGGGCGATCGGCGGTCGACGGGTACAACGTCGTGGTGCACGAGTTTGCGCACGTGATGGACATGCGGGGAGGCGTCACGGCGGGTGCCGGTATGGTCGACCCGTCGACGCCGCGCGGGGTCTGGCAAAAGTCCTTGCTCGAGGCCTGGAACCGCTTCGCCGACGCCGTGGAAGACGGAGAGGAAACGTTCCTCGATCCGTACGGCGCCGGGTCGATCGAAGAGTTCTTCGCTGTCGCCGCAGAGGCGTTCTTCGTCGCGCCGCTCGAGCTGCGCGACGAGCAACCTGAGGTCTACGCGTTGCTCGCCGAGTTCTTCCGTCAGGATCCCGCGTGGAACGCGACGGGATCCTGATCGAACGTCAGGCGGTGGCGGGCTCCGCCTTGGGCTTGTCGCTCTTCTTCGGCGGCGCGATGTCGAGCACCGGCTTGCCGTCGGCGTCGACGTCGACGGTCAGCCTGCCGCCATCGGCCAGGCGCCCGAACAGCAGCTCGTCCGCCAGGGCGCGGCGGATCGTGTCCTGGATCAGCCGTTGCATGGGTCGCGCGCCCATCAGCGGATCAAAGCCCTTCTTCGCGAGTTGTTGGCGCAGTGCGTCGGTGAACGCAACCTCGACCTTCTTCTCGGCGAGCTGGCCTTCGAGCTGCAGCAGGAACTTGTCGACGACGCGGAGGATGACGTCCTCGTCGAGCGGCTTGAAGCTCACCGTCGCGTCGAGGCGATTGCGGAACTCCGGGGTGAACAGCCGCTTGATGTCGGCCATCTCGTCGCCCGCTTCGCGCGAGTTCGTGAAGCCGATCGTCGCCCTGTTCATCGTCTCGGCGCCGGCGTTCGTCGTCATGATGATGATGACGCTGCGGAAGTCGGCCTTGCGCCCGTTGTTGTCGGTCAGCGTGCCGTGGTCCATCACCTGCAGCAGCACGTTGAAGACATCCGGGTGCGCCTTCTCGATCTCGTCGAGCAGCAGCACGGCGTGGGGCTTCTTCGAGATGGCCTCGGTCAGCAGTCCGCCCTGATCGAAGCCGACATAGCCGGGCGGCGCGCCGATCAGGCGGCTCACGGCATGGCGCTCCATGTACTCGCTCATGTCGAAGCGGATCAACTCGACGCCGAGGACGAACGCGAGCTGCTTGGCGACCTCGGTCTTGCCGACGCCCGTGGGGCCGCTGAACAGGAACGAGCCGATCGGCTTGTCGGGCCGGCCGCGGCCCGACCGCGCCATCTTGATGGCTGCGGCCAATGCGTCGATCGCCGGTTCCTGGCCGAACACGACGCTCTTCAGGTCGCGGTCGAGCGTCTTCAGCTTGCCGCGGTCGTCGCTCGACACCGAGGCCGGCGGAATTCGGGCGATCTTCGCCACGATCTCCTCGACCTCGTTGCGCGTGATCGTCTTCTTCTGCTTGTTCTTGGGCAGGATGCGCTGGGCCGCACCGGCCTCGTCGATGACGTCGATGGCCTTGTCGGGCAGATGACGGTCGTTGATGTACTTGGCCGAGAGCTCCGCGGCGGCCTGCAATGCGGCCGGCGCGTACTTGACGCTGTGGTGCTCCTCGAAACGTGTCTTCAGGCCCTTCAGGATCTCGACCGTCTGCTCGATCGAAGGCTCGACGACGTCGACCTTCTGGAAGCGCCGCGACAGCGCCGCGTCCTTCTCGAAAATGCCGCGGTATTCGGTGAACGTGGTCGCGCCGATGCACTTCATCGCACCCGAGCTGAGCGCCGGCTTGAGGAGGTTGCTCGCGTCGAGCGTTCCACCGGACGCCGCGCCGGCGCCGATGAGGGTGTGGATCTCGTCGATGAAGAGGATCGCGTTCGGCTGGTCCTTCAGGTGCTTGAGCACGCCCTTGAGTCGCTGCTCGAAGTCGCCCCGGTATTTGGTGCCGGCGAGCAATGCGCCCATGTCGAGCGAGTAGACGATCGAGTCGCCGAGGATCTCGGGAACTTCGCCCTGCGTGATGCGCCACGCCAGACCTTCGGCGATCGCGGTCTTTCCGACGCCCGCCTCGCCGACGAGCAACGGGTTGTTCTTGCGCCGACGGCACAGGATCTGGACCACGCGCTCGACTTCATGCTCGCGGCCGATCAACGGGTCGATCTTGCCGTCCTTGGCGAGCTGGTTGAGGTTTTGCGTGAACTGGTCGAGCGGCGAACCCTTGCCCTCGCCCTCCTCTTTCTCGCCCTCGCCGCCGGAGGGGCTTCCCTCGCCCGGCTTGCCCTGCTCCGGAGGGTCGGACTTCTTGATGCCGTGGGCGATGAAGTTGACCACGTCGAGCCGGGTCACGCCCTGCTGGTGCAGGTAATAGACGGCATGCGAGTCTTTCTCGCCGAAGATTGCCACCAGCACATTGGCGCCGGTCACTTCCTTCTTGCCCGAGCCGGTTGACTGCACGTGCATGATGGCCCGCTGGATGACGCGCTGGAAGCCGAGCGTCGGCTGCGTGTCCACCTCGTCGGCGCCGCCGACGGTGGGCGTGTTCTCCTTGATGAAGCCGACCAGGCTCTTTCTCAAGTCGTCGAGGTTCGCGCTGCAGGCGCGCAGCACCTCGGCAGCCGACGGGTTGTCGAGCAGCGCCATGAGGAGGTGCTCGACGGTGATGAATTCGTGGCGCTGCTGGCGAGCTTCGACGAACGCCATGTGCAACGAAACTTCGAGCTCTTGCGCGATCATGCTGACTCCATCGTACATTGCAGCGGATGCCCGCCGCGCCTGGCGGCGGCCAGCACCAGCTCGACCTTGGTCGCGGCGACGTCCTTCGTATAGACGCCGCAAACGCCGCGTCCCTCGTGGTGGATCTTGAGCATGATCAGCGTCGAAGTCTCGAGATCACGGTTGAAATACTCCTGCAGGACCATCACGACGAACTCCATCGGCGTGTAGTCGTCGTTGAGCAGGACGACCTGGAACATCTTGGGCGGCTCGGTGCGCTGCTCCTTGCGCTCGACGACCACGGCGCCTTGGCCGTCGTCCGGAACGGGCCGGGCGATGGGCGGCGCCGGAGGAATCGGCGGGTCTGAGGGCATGAATTCATTCTATCGAGTCGGCCGGATTTGGCGGGTCAGTCGCTCATATTGGCACCCGGCACGAATTCACAAGCAAGCGCCCTGCCGACTTCTGTCTTACGCCGACACCAGCATCGGACAACGCCCCGTCCATTCGCGCAGGAACGCGGGCACCATTGGATGCAGAATCACAACGGAGCGACCGACCGCCATGCACCCGATCCGACTTGCCGTGGCCGCGCTCGCGGTTCCTCTTCTGCTCGCCGCGACGCCGGCCATGGCCGACGGACGGCGCGACGCCGAGGCCGCCTGCCGCGATCGCATCGCCGCCGACGGGCGCCACGACCCCAGGCTCGACCGGACACGCTATGACCCGAAAGGGCCGGGCGCCACTCTCGTCGGCGAGGTGCGCAGCGGCAAGGACGATCGACATCGCTTCGAATGCACGCTGGACCGCAAGGGGCGAGTGCGCGGCATTTCGCTGACCAGGATCGGCGGCGACCGGGATCGTGACCATGACCGGGACCACGATCGGGATCGAGACCGCGGCCGCGACCGCGACAATTCCCGGGTCCACAGCGAACTCGTAGGAAGGGGCACAGGCGATGCGCAAGGTCAGCTGCGTGCCATGGGCTACGAACAGACCCGAGGCGACCACTGGTTCCTCGGCGCGACCGGAGAGTGCATCGTCGTCCGCAACGCCGGAAACCGCATCGCCGACGTGCGCAGGGCCGAGTCCCGGAACTGTCGCTGACTGCGCCGAGTGAACGCGAGCCGCCCCGATGGGCGGCCGCGTTGCGTTCACATGTGGTCGATCATCACCTGGCCGAACCCCGAACACGACACCTGCGTCGCACCGTCCATCAGCCGCGCGAAGTCGTAGGTCACCTTCTTCGAGAGGATCGATTTCTCCATCGAGCTGATGACGAGGTCAGCCGCCTCGGTCCAGCCCATGTGGCGCAGCATCATCTCGGCCGAGAGGATTTCCGAACCGGGGTTCACGTAGTCCTTGCCGGCGTACTTCGGCGCCGTCCCGTGGGTGGCCTCGAACATCGCCACCGAGTCGCTCAAATTCGCGCCCGGGGCGATGCCGATGCCGCCAACCTGCGCCGCGAGCGCGTCGGACACATAGTCGCCGTTCAGGTTGAGCGTCGCGATCACGGAATACTCGGCCGGGCGCAGGAGGATCTGTTGCAGGAAAGCGTCGGCGATCGAGTCCTTGACGATGATCTCGCTTCCGGTCCTCGGGTTGTTGAACCTGCACCACGGGCCGCCGTCGATCGGTTCGGCGCCGAATTCCTTCTGCGCGAGGGCATAGCCCCAGTCACGGAAGGCGCCTTCCGTGAACTTCATGATGTTGCCCTTGTGCACGAGCGTGACCGACGGCTTGTCGTTGTCGACCGCGTACTGGATCGCCTTGCGCACGAGCCGCTCGGTGCCCTCGCGCGAAACCGGCTTGATGCCGATGCCCGACGTGTTCGGGAAGCGGATCTTCTTGACGCCGAACTCGTCCTGGAGGATCTTGATGAGCTTCTTCGCCTTCTCGCTCTCGGCCTCGAATTCGACGCCGGCGTAGATGTCTTCCGAGTTCTCGCGGAAGATCACCATGTTCGTCTTTTCCGGTGCCTTGACCGGCGACGGAACCCCCTTGAAGTACTGGATCGGGCGCAGGCAGACGTAGAGGTCGAGTTCTTGCCGCAGGGCGACATTGAGCGATCGGATGCCGCCGCCGACGGGCGTGGTCAGTGGTCCCTTGATCGAGACCACGAAGTCGCGCAGGATCTCGAGCGATTCGGGCGGCAGCCAGACGTCGGGGCCGTAGACGCGAGTCGACTTTTCTCCCGCGTAGATCTCCATCCAGTGAATCTTCTTCTTGCCGCCGTAGGCCTTGGCAACCGCCGCGTCGACGACCTTGATCATCACCGGCGTGATGTCGGCTCCGATTCCGTCGCCCTCGATGAAGGGGATGATCGGCTGG
>JBBSPY010000062.1:0-15020 GCA_038258415.1 Burkholderiales bacterium | reverse complement strand
GTAGGCGAAGGCGCCGTAGCCGCCGATCGAGATGCCGATCAGCCAGATCGCGCGATAGCCGTGGGCGCGCGCCGGCTCGATCACGTCGGCCTCGAGCCGATCGAGGATCGAACGCTCGCTGTAGTAGGCGAGGTGCGCGTCAACCAGCCACACGTCGGCCGCGATGCCCCGCGAGCGGACCGGTGCGATCAGACCTTCGTCGACGAAGTCTTCCGAGCGTGAGAACGAGCCGGGCAGGAAGACGAGCAGCGTGTCGACGCCGGCGCACGGCGCCGCCAGCCGGGTGATGCGCATCGGCACCACGGGCGGCCGCCAGATGGCGCATCCGGCGAGCGCTGCCGCACCGAGGGAAACAAGCAAGGTGCGACGGTCGGGCATCCGGTTATTGTCGATGGCGCAGACCGCGCCGGCGCCACTGGCGCGGCACTTGCTCGTCGCGTCCGATGGCCATCCCGAACCGCACCCTCAAGCTTTTTGTCGGCACCGACCTCGTCGTCCGCGCCGAGTCGCCGTGCCCGATCGTCGCCATGCTGCGGCCAGCCAGCGGGCTCGCGCAGTGGTTGTCGAGCGAGACCTGCGTTTTCGATCCGTGGGTGCCGAGCACCGAGTACGTCGACTCCTACGGCAACTTCTGCCAGCGCATGACCGTGCCCGCCGGCGACATGCGCATCCGCGTCGAGGCGACGGTCGAGACGGAGGCGGTGCTCGCAGTCGAGCCGAACGCGCCGATGACGCCCGTCGGCGACCTGCCCGACAGCGCGCTGATGTACCTGCTGCCGAGCCGCTACTGCCCGGCCGACACCCTGGAGGCGAAGGCGCTCCAGATCGCCGGTGGCTGCACCCCGGGCTACGCCCAGGTCGAGGCGATTCGCGCCTGGATCGCCGCCAACCTCGAATACCGCCATGGCGTCAGCGACGCGTCGACCGACGCCCGGGCGACCCTCGATTCCGGCAGCGGCGTCTGCCGTGACTTCGCCCACGTCGGCATCGCCTTGGCTCGCGCGTTGCACGTCCCGGCGCGCATGGTCGTCGGCTACCTGCACGGCCTCGAGCCGATGGACCTGCACGCCTGGTTCGAGGCCTGGGTCGGCGGCCGCTGGTACACCTTCGATGCGACGCAGAGTCATCCGCGCGGCGGCCGCGTCGTCCTCGCCTACGGGCGCGACGCTGCCGACGTCGCCTTCATCTCCAACTACGGCGAGCTGCAGACGACGGCGATGCAGGTCTGGGTCGAGCTCGCCGCGCCACCGGCGCCGCTGCCCGCGCCGCCGCCTGCGTTGTCCTGAGCGCCGGCCAGGCCCTCTGTAAGAACGCAGGCACCGCGAACGAGGTTGATGACATGTCCAGCGGCGAAAAGAACAAGAAGACCGAGCAGGCGAAATCGATCCCGTGGTGGAAATGGGCGATCGGTGTCGGCGTTCTGGCCGCGCTCGTCGCCGCCTGGTTCCTGCTTCCCGTCAAGGAATGGATCGATTCCTTCCAGCACTGGATCGAAGGCCTCGGCGCCTGGGGCTGGGGCCTGTTCGCCGCGGTCTACATCGTCGGCACCGTGCTGCTGGTGCCGGTCTCGGTGCTCACCATCGTCGCCGGTCTGGCGTTCGGCCTGGCCATCGGCTTTCCGCTCGTCGTCGTGTCGGCGACGATCGGCGCCACGCTCGCGTTCCTCGTCGCCCGCTTCCTCGTCCGCAAGCGCGTCCAGAAGGCGGTCTCGGGCCGGCCGAAGTTCAAGGCGGTGACCGAGGCGGTGAGCGAAGGCGGCTGGAAGATCGTCGCCCTGCTCCGTCTGAGTCCGGTGCTTCCGTTCAACCTGCAGAACTACTTCTACGGCATCACCGAGATAGCACTGCTGCCCTACATCGCAGCCACCTTCGTCGGCATCATGCCGGGCACGCTGCTCTATACCTACCTCGGTGCAGCCGGCAAGGCGGCGTCGGGCGAGGGCGGCGGCGCGCTCAAGTGGACGTTCTTCGCCGTCGGCCTCGTCGTCACGATCGCCGTCGCCGTGTTCGTGACACGCAAGGCGAAGGCCCTGCTCGAGAAGCGCGGCGTCGGCGACGACACCGGCTCCGGCAAGAAGCAGAAGGCGAGTGCGAAGGCGAAGAAGTCGCCGTCGAAGCAAGCCGCCTGAGGCCATGAAAGGCCTGGAGGTCGATCTCTGTGTCGTCGGTGCCGGGTCGGCCGGGCTCTCGGCCGCGTCGGTCGCGGCGCAGCTCGGTCGGCGCGTCGTTCTGATCGAGCGCGGTGAGATGGGCGGCGAGTGCCTGAACAACGGCTGCGTGCCGTCGAAGGCCTTGCTCGCGGCGGCCAAGGCTGCGCATGCGGTGCGCGACAGCGCGCGTTTCGGCATCGCTGCGGCGGAGCCGGAGGTGGATTTCCCCAAGGTCATGGCGCGCGTGCAATCGGTGATCGCGGCCATCGCGCCGCACGACTCGGTCGAGCGCTTCGAGAAGCTCGGCGCGCAGGTGATCCGCGACCAGGCGCGCTTCGTCGAGCCGCGGGTCCTGGTCGCCGGCGAAACGCGGATCAAGGCGAGGCGCGTGATCGTCGCGACCGGCTCGGCACCGGCGACGCCAAAGGTCGAGGGCCTCGACCAGATACCCTACTTCACCAACGAGACGATCTTCGCCAACCGCACGTTGCCCGACCATCTGCTTGTCCTCGGCGGCGGGCCGATCGGCATCGAGATGGCGCAGGCGCACGCCCGTCTCGGCTCGCGTGTGACCGTGGTCGAGAACGGCCGCGCGCTCTCGCACGACGACCGCGAGCTGGTCGACCCGCTGCTCGCTCGGCTCGCCGCCGAAGGGATCGAGATTCGCGAGAAGACGAAGATCGTCGCGGTGCGCAAGACCGCGACGGGCGTTGCGCTGGAGCTCGACGACGGTGGCAGCAAGTCGACCGTCGAAGGCTCGCACCTGCTCGTCGCCGCGGGCCGGCGCGCCCGAACCGACACCCTCGACCTCGAGCGCGGCGGCGTCGAATACACGGCGGACGGCATCGTCGTCGATGCGCACATGCGCACGAGCGCCAGCGGCGTCTACGCGATCGGCGACGTCGTCGCGAAGGCGCCGCGTTTCACGCACGTCGCGGGCTACCAGGCCGGCATCGCGGTGCAGAACGCGCTGACGTTCAACCTCGCCAAGGTCGACTACGCGTCGCTGCCGTGGGTGACCTACACCGAGCCCGAGCTCGCCCACGTCGGCGCCAGCGAGGCCGACGCCCGCAAGCAGCACGGCGACGACATCCGCATCGTGCGCACGCGCATGGACAGCAACGATCGTGCCCTGACCGAGGGCGAGACGACGGGCACTGTCAAGGTGATCGCCCGCAAGAACGGGCAGGTGCTGGGCGTGACCATCCTCGCGGCGCACGCCGGCGAGCTCGCGCACGTCTGGGTGCTGGCGATTCGCGCGGGGCTGAAGCTGAAGGACGTGGCGCGCATGATCGCCCCCTACCCGACGCTCGGCGAGGCGAACAAGGCGGTGGCGGGCGAGTTCTACAAGCCGCAGCTGTTCGGCGACTGGAGCAGGCGCATCGTGAAGTGGCTCGGCATGCTTCCTTGACAAGTGGGCCGGGTCACCCTGGCGTCACGCCGCACTGCGATCCCGAGCGCAAACGCCGACGGCGAACAGAATGCCCATCGTCCTGCCTGGCGCCGAAGGAGACTGCCGTGAGCGATGAGCACCACCACCACCCCGACCCGAAGCCCGAAGCCGCCCCCGAGGAACGCGCGGCGTGGCATCGCCGCTTCGGCATCGACGCCAACAACCGCGCCTGGGCGCTTTCGGTGCGCGACCGCACGCCCGAACAATCGCGCGAGATGCTGGCCCTCGCATACGTCGCCGCCTGGCACTGGTCGCAGATCGGCACCGAGCTGCAGCGGATGTGGGCGACCATGCTCCTGGCCGAGGCGCATGCGCTGTCCGGCGACGGCGCCGTGGCGATCGCCCGCGCCGATGAGATGCGCGCGTTCTTCCTCTTTCGCGACAACGCGGCCGACTGGGAACGGGCGCTCGCGCACGCGATCCACGCCCATGCGGCAGCCGTCGCCGGTCGCGACGCGGAGCATCGAGCGTCGTATGCGCTGGCGGCAGCCGCCGTCGCGGCGATCGCGAACGACGAGGATCGCCGCATCGTCGCCGACACCTGGCGCCATGTGCCGAAGCCCGCCGACGCCCCGATCGGAGAGGCCGCCGCGCTTGCCGCGAAGCTCGTTCGCCACATCGACGAAGTCGCCACCGAGCCGACCCTGCGCGAGCCGCTCTACGACGCCGTGTCGGCCCGACTCGCCGTGGGCACGGCGGCGAGGAAGCTCGGCGCGTCGCTCGACACCGTTGCGCCCGGCAAGCGCGCCTGCCCTTACCACCTGCACCACGCGCAGGAAGAGATGTTCATCGTGCTCGACGGGCGCGGTGCGATCCGTGTCGCGGGCGAGATGCTGCCGGTCCGTCGCGGCAGCATCGTCTTCGTGCCGCCGGGGCCCGAGTACCCGCACCAGATCGTCAACACCTCCGACGAACCGTTGCGCTACATGTCGATCAGCACGCGCGACATGCCGGAAATCTGCGAATACCCGGATTCGGGCAAGTACCTCGCGTGGTCGAAGTCGGCCGACGGCAGCGGCTTCGACGCGCTGAACCGCAGCGGCGACAACCTCGACTACTGGGACGGAGAGCCTTGAGCCGGCGCATGACCGGTCGGTCCGGACCGGGTAAATGCATTGGCGACAATCGACGTCGACTCGCAACGCTGCGTCGACCGATCGCCGCCTTCGCGCGCGACGGCAAGGAGTTCTACTTGACCACCTGGAATCGCCCCGATACCGCCTCCCGCGCCCTACGCGGAGTCCAGGCATGAATGCGAGGGAACTGCGCCGCGAGGCAATGCGGATCGGCGGTGTGGCGGTGCACCGTGACCGCGTGATCGAGGTCTTCAACCCCTACACCGAGCAGCTCATCGGCACCGTTCCGAAGGCCACGCTCGACGACGTGCAGCGCGCCTTCCGCATCGCCAGGGCCTACAAGTCGAAGCTCACCCGCTACGAGCGCGCCGCGATCCTGCGCAAGGCCTCGGTGATCGTCTCGAACCGGCTCGACGAGCTGTCCGATCTCATCACCGCCGAGAGCGGCCTGTGCAAGAAGGACTCGCTCTACGAGATCGGTCGCGTCAGCGACGTGCTGCTCTACGGTGCCGGCGAGTGCCTGAAGGACGACGGGCAGATCTTCTCCTGCGACCTCACGCCGCACGGCAAGAAGCGGCGCGTCTACACGCAGCGCGACCCACTGCTGGGCGTCATCAGCGCGATCACGCCGTTCAATCACCCGATGAACCAGGTGGCTCACAAGGTCGTGCCGGCGATCGTCACCAACAACCGGATGGTGCTCAAGCCCTCGGAGAAGGTGCCGTTCTCGGCGCTCGTGCTGGCCGACATCCTCTACGAGGCGGGCCTGCCGCCACCGATGTATCAGGTGGTCACCGGCGACCCGAAAGAGATCGCCGACGAGCTCATCACCAACGCCGATGTCGACCTCGTCACCTTCACCGGCGGTGTGGCCATCGGCAAGTACATCGCGTCGAAGGCCGGCTACCGGCGGATGGTGCTCGAGCTCGGCGGCAACGATCCGATCATCGTCATGGAGGACGCCGACCTCGAGGAGGCGGCCACCCTGGCGGCAGCCGGCTCCTACAAGAACTCCGGCCAGCGTTGCACAGCGATCAAGCGGATGCTGGTGCAGAACTCGGTGGCCGATCGCTTCGTCGAGCTGCTCGTCGAGAAAACGAAGGCGTGGCGCCACGGCGACCCGTCGGACGGCAAGGTCGACATGGGCACCGTGATCGACGAGGCCGCCGCCCGCTACTGCGAAGACAAGGTCAACGAGGCCGTGGCCGCCGGCGCAAAACTGCTGGTTGGAAACGAACGGCGCGGTGCGTTGTACTCGCCGACGGTCGTCGACCACGTGCAACAGGAGATGCCGCTGGTGCTGCAGGAAACGTTCGGCCCGGTCTCCCCGGTGCTGCGCTTCGAGACCATCGACGACGCGATCCGACTCTCGAACTCGACCGCGTTCGGCCTCTCGTCGGGCGTGTGCACGAACCGGCTCGACTACATCTCGCGCTTCGTCGCCGAGCTGGAGGTCGGCTCCGTCAACGTGCGCGAGGTGCCGGGCTATCGACTCGAGCTCACCCCCTTCGGCGGCATCAAGGACTCCGGGCTCGGCTACAAGGAAGGCGTGCAGGAAGCCGTCAAGAGCTTTACCAACATTAAGACGTATTCCCTTCCTTGGGCCTGACGACCTTCGCGTTCCTGCACCGTCCCGATGCCGAGACGCTCGCCGCAATGCGTGCGGCCTGCGAGGGCGTAGAGATCCTGGTGCCGGAGGGCGATGCCGGGGTGCCTGCCGGCATCGAGCGCGCGGAGGCCGCGTCGCTCAGCTGGAACGGGCCGGCGATCGACGACGTGCTCGATGCGGCTTCGTCGCTGCGCTGGCTTCAGCAGCGCGGTGCCGGTATCGACCGCATCGCCACGCCGAAGCTGATCGCCAGCCCGGTGATGGTCACCAACGGCAGCGGCAACCACGCCACCAACATCGCCGAGCACGCGTTGGCCCTCATGCTGGCTTTCGCTCGGCAGCTGCCGGGTCTCGTGCGGGCGCAGGGCGCACGGAGCTGGCAGCCGCCGGCATCCGATCGCGTGTTCGAGCTCTCGGGGCAGACGCTGGCGGTGGTCGGCGTCGGCGCGCTCGGCGCGGCGCTGGCAATCCGGGCCGCCGCACTCGGCATGCGCGTGCTGGGCGTTCGTCGTTCGGGCTCGGCCGGCGAGCCGGTGGCGGGCGTGGCTGCCATGCACGGGCCAGAGGCGCTAGATGCCGTGCTCGGCGAGGCCGATCACGTCGTCATCACGCTGCCGTTGACATCGGAGACGCGCGGCCTGTTCGACGCGCGGCGGTTCGCCGCGATGAAGCACGGCGCGCACCTCTACAACGTGGGCCGCGGCGCGATCGTCGATTCAGCCGCGTTGCTCGCGGCCCTGCAAGGCGGCCGGCTCGGTGGTGCGGGCCTCGACGTCACCGACCCCGAGCCGCTGCCTTCCGACTCGCCGCTCTGGAGCGAGCCGAATGTCATCGTCACCGCGCATTCGGCGGGCGAGACGCCGCGCTCGCTCGGGCGCTGGCGAGCGCTGCTGCTCGACAACGTCGCGCGCTTTCGCGTCGGCGAGCCGCTGCGCAACGTGGTCGACAAGAGCCTCGGGTACTAGCGGACGCCGGCCCTCAGGGACGCTGTCACTTCGATCGCCAGTAGCGTCGGTGCAGCGCCGCGATGGGCTCCTCGACCGAGGCGACGGGGCCGATCACCGCCACCTCCTTCTGGCCGCACGCGAACACGTGCCGGCACGGCAGGTCGAGCGTCGGGTTCTCGGCGTGGTTGCCCGTGATCGCGAGCAGCGAATTCTCGGTGATGCCGAAGACGACGCGGCCGATGTTCGCCCAGTACTGAGTGCCGGCGCACATCGCGCACGGCTCGACGGTCGTGACCAGCGTGCACGGCCAGAGCTCGTGCGGTGGCCAACGCTTCGCCGCCTCGCGCGCGAGCACCGCCTCGGCGTGGTTGACGCTGTCGACGTTGCCCTGCTCCATCAGCACCGTCTCGTGGTCGGCCGCGACGAGCAGGGCGCCGAAAGGATGGTGGCCCGCATCCATCGCCCGCCGGGCAAGGGCCTGGGCGCGGTCGAGCATGGAGGCGATCTGCGCTTCGGTGGGTTCGGTGCGGGGCGGTATCGAGGTGGGGGCGGGTTGGCGCGTCATGCCGCATTCTGTCTTCGGTGTCCCGGATCAAGGTTGGCGGCGCAGGATGTTTGCCGCCGTCTTGATGGGCGGATGCAACGGGGCTGATAGCCTCGTGGGCATGCCCCGGCGCCGTCTCACGCCTAGATGACCGCCAATGTGCTGGTGCTGGTGCTGGTGGGCCTGGCGGCGGCCGTGCTGTGCCTTCCGCGCGTGCGGCACTCGCGCGACTGGCGCGCCACCGTCACGCCCCTGGCCTCCATCATCGGCAGCGGCTTCCTGGTGCTGGCTCCGCTGCTGGTTCGCGAGTTCGGCCAACGGGCGGTGTGGGTGATGGCTGGCCTGTGCGGGGTCTCCTACCTGATCGGCTCGGCCATCCGCTTCAACATCCGCGCGCTGTCGGCCGGCGGCGCGCCGACGCTCGCCACTTCCGATCTACCGGGGCCAGCGGCCGCTCTGGAGCGCGTCTCGCAATGGGCGCTGGCCTTCGCCTACGTGATCTCGGTGTGCTACTACCTGAACCTGTTCGGCGCCTTCGCGCTCAGCATGGTGCTGCCCGACGCCCGATGGGCGGCGCAGGCGCTCAGCAGTTGCGTGATCGTGGGCATCGCAGCGCTCGGCTGGACGCGCGGTCTGGCAGGTCTGGAGCGGGCCGAGTCGGTGTCGGTGGCCGTGAAGCTGGCGGTCATCGCTGGCTTGCTGGGCGGCATGGGGCTGTACACCTGGGGCCTGTGGCGGCACGACGCACTGCCGGCGACGACCGGGCACTTCGACTGGAATTCGCTGCGCCTGGCCTTCGGGCTGATCATCACGGTGCAAGGCTTCGAGACCTCGCGATACCTGCGCGAAGGCTATGACGCGGAGACACGCATTCGCACCATGCGCTACGCGCAGTGGCTGTCGGCGGCGATCTACCTTGTCTACATCGGCTTCGCCGGGCTTGACTTCGACGCCGCCAACGTGCCACTGAAGGAGACCGCGGTCATCGGGATGACCGCCCCGATTGCCAGCCTGCTGCCGCTGCTGCTGGTGGTGGCCGCGCTGGCCGCTCAGTTCAGCGCCGCGGTGGCCGACACCAACGGCTGTGGCGGCCTGGTGCAGGAGATGAGCGGCGGCCGGGTGCGCTCGCGTATGGCCTATGTCGGCCTCGCGGTGCTGGCTCTGCTGCTGACGTGGGCCGCCAACATCTACGAGATCATCAGCTATGCCTCGCGCGCCTTCGCGCTGTACTACGCACTTCAATGCGCGCTGGCGACCTGGTTTGCACGCGCCAGCGGCGCGACGCTTCGCATGGCCGGTTTCGGCCTGCTGACGTTGTTGATGCTGGCGGCGACCGTGCTCGGATTGCCGGCCGAATGAGGGGCGGCGCGAGGCCGAGCCACCCGGCGCCCACCCGCGGTCAGGCCGGTAGACCGGCCCTGCGGGCGCCGGCGTAGAAGCGCTGCTGCCCGGTGACATAGGCGGCGCTCGTCGACACGTCGCGCAGCAGCAGCTTCTCGGCGCGCGTGTCGGGAAGGATCTTCAGGAATGCCTGCAGGTTGTCGCGTGCAGCGGTGTCTCGTCCCGCCAGCGCGTCGATCGACGCCATCCACAGACGTGGCAGCGCGAGGGCGGGATTCGCCGCCGTCGCCTGGCGCAGTTCGTCGTAGGCTTCTTCGTCGCGGTGCTGGTGGAACAGTGCCATTCCCAGGTAGAAGTGCCCGCTCGCGACCTGCGTCGGCTCCAGTGGATTGAGTCGCATGGCCAGCTTCACGGGCGCGGCGACCTCGTCGACGCGGCCCTGCAACAGGCGGTAGAAGCCGAGCCGTTGCAAGGCATGAGGTTCGTTGGGCCACAGCGCCAGCACGGCCTCGCATTCCCGGGCGGCGGCGTCGACGTCGCCGTCCAGGTACAGCACGAAACTGCGATGGAAATGCGCGGGCCAGTAGTCAGGCTGCAGGGCAAGGGCGCGATCGAGGGCCTTCGCCGCGGCCAGGTTCTCGCGCTGGCTGTATTCGCTCCAGCGGCGCATCACCGGTTGCGTGTGCGTGAAGGCCCAGAAGGTCAGTGCGACCACCGAGTCCGGGTCGGTGGCGAGCGCCGACTCGAGCAATGCGCGAGCGCGCAGCACGTCGTCGAGGCTGTGCGCCCGGATGACGAGCTGAATGCCCTTCTGCACCGCTGCAACAGCATCGTGCGGCCGCGGACCCGCGGCGGCGTGCGGCACGTCGCGCAGACGGACATCGAGCGACTGCGCGATCCGCTGCGTGGCGTCACGCTGCCAGGTCCACGGCGCTGCGCCCGGATACTCGAATCGTTCGCTCCAAAGCAGCGCGCCGTCGCCGACGCGGTGCAACTCGGCGCGAATCAGCGTCGTGTTGCCACGGCGCTCGGCGCTGCCGGTCAGAAAGTGGGTCGCGCCGAGTGCGTGCGCGGCGGTCATGGCATCGCCTTCGGCGCTCACCGCCGCGGCGATCGAGTTCGGCGCAAAGACAAGGACGTCGGGCAGCCGGGCGACCGCGATGGCGACATCTTCGGTTACCGCCGCCGCGTACCCTGACGAGGGTGCATCGCCCACGTCCTTGAATGGCAGGATCGCGATCGCGCGCTGCGCTGCGATGGCTTGGTCCAGATGCACCGGCGGAGCCGTCGAACGCCACCAGATCACGGCACCGAGCAAGACAAGCGGCAGCACCACGGCCGCGGCGAGGGCCGCGGGATGTCGATGGCGACGGGGTGCCCGGTCTCCTTCCATGTTGATCGCGGCCGACTCCGGCAGGTCGAGCCGGTAGCCGCGCCGAGGCACTGTCTTGACGAGCCCGGGCTCGCCGAGCGCGCTGCGGAGCTCGCCGACGCACTGGGTCAGCGAATCGTCACCCACCACGACGCCCGGCCAGACCGCATCCATCAGGTCCGACTTTGCGATGAGCTGCCCCGGACGCGACGCAAGATGGAGCAACAGAGCGAAGGTCTTCGGCCGGAGCGAGATTTCGCGCCCGCCAGCGTGCAGGGTGCCGCGCCGGGGATCGAGCTCGAAGCGTCCGAAACGCAAGGTCGGCTCGTCTTTCGGTAAAGCTTCGGCGAGGTTTGCGGACTTCATCGGGACGCGCGGTGGCTCGCTTTCTATCGTAGCGGCTCGATCCACTCGCGGAGCTGCCATGGCACCCACTCTTGACCGTCGCTCCGTGCTCGCTGCAGGCGCGTCTTTGCTCGCCAGCGGGGGATCACGCGGTCAGCCAGCCGCTGTTCGCCCCCGAGGCCCGAAGGTTTGGCTCGACATGGACCAGTCCGATCTCGACGACGCCTTCGATGTCGTGAAGGCATCGCCGAACCTGCCGCTCGTCACGCGGCGCTGGGCCACCAACAGCGACGCCGTGCGCGCCCGGCTCGGTGAGCCGAAGCGCTTCGCCTACGGATCCGCGCCGATGGAGGCGCTCGACGTCTACACGACGTCGAAGCCGGGCGCGCCGATCAATGTCTTCATCCACGGCGGCGGCTTCAACCTGGGCTCGGCCCGGGGGTTCGGTTTTCCAGCAGAAATGTTCGTGCGCGCCGGCGCGCATTTCGTGGTGCCTGACTTCGGACGCGCCAGCGATTTCGACGGCAGCCCGCTGCCGCTGCGCGATCAGGTGCGGCGCGCCGTCGCCTGGGTGCATGGCAACGCTCGCAGCTTCGGGGGTGATCCCGACAGGATCTACGTCACCGGGCATTCTTCGGGCGGCCATCTGGCGGCGCTGCTTCTCGTGACCGACTGGCGCGGACAGTTCGGTCTGCCCGCCGATACGCTCAAGGGCGGACTGTGCTGCAGCGCAGACTACGGCCTCAAGGTGTTGCGCCTGTCTTCCGCCGGCGCACGGCTGAAGATTTCCGACGACGTCGAACAGGCGATGAGCGTCGAGCGCCAGCTCGACCGCCTCGATGCCCCCATGGTCGTGGCGTGCGGGTCGCTGGAAACCGCCTGGCTTCAGCGCCGCGCGCGGGAGTTCGCCGGTACCGTGCAGGCAGCCGGCAAGCAGGTTCAGCTTCTGATCGCCGAGGGCTACAACCACTTCGAGGTCATCGAGACGCTGGCCAATCCATACGGCGTGCTCGGCCGCGCGGTCCTCGAGCAGATGAAGTTGCCGGCTGTCTAGGCGCCGAGGTCGCTTTCACGCTGGCCGATCGCTGCAGACCGAACCGCTGCAGCGGTTCGTGCCACCGGGCCGCAGCGGCCGGTGCGGCGGCCGCGTCGGCGCTGACGATTGGGTGCCGAGCTACTTGGGCAGCAGCACCGAGTCGACCACGTGGATGACGCCGTTGTCGGCCTCGACGTCGGCCGCGACGACCTTCGCCCCGTCGACCGTGACGCCGCCGGCCGTGGCGATCGTCAGTTCGCTCCCCTGCACCGTCTTGACCTCGCCCGGCTTGATGTCCTTCGAGAGAACCTTGCCCGGCACGACGTGATACGTGAGCACCGAGGTCAGCTTGGCCTTGTCCTTGAGCAGCGCGTCGAGATCCGCTTTCGGAACCTTGGCGAATGCCGCGTCGGTCGGCGCGAACACGGTGAACGGGCCCTTGCCCTTCAGGGTGTCAACGAGGCCGGCCGCTTTCAACGCGGTGACCAGTGTCTTGAAATTGCCTGCGGCGACGGCGGTGTCGACGATGTCCTTGGCTTGGGCCGAGGCAGCAGCCAGCGCGATGGCGCCGGCGATGAGAAGCTTCTTCATGGGATGTCCTTTCAGTGGAGGGGTCAGGCGGGGAGCAGAACCGAATCGATCACGTGGATGATTCCGTTGGTGCATTCGATGTCTGTCTTGACGACGTTTGCCGAGCCGTTGAGCCTGACGCCGTCTTTCGTGGTGATTGCCAGTGCTGCGCCGTTGACGGTTTTCGCCGTCTGACCGTCCATGCCCATCACGTCGGAAGCCTTCACGAGGCCGGGGACCACGTGGTACGTGAGGATCGAGGTGAGCTTCGGGATGTCTTTGAGGAGGCTCTCGACCGTGCCATCTGGCAGCTTGGCGAAGGCTTCGTCGGTGGGGGCGAAGACGGTGAACGGACCGGCACCCTTGAGCGTGTCCACGAGCTTGGCTGCCGTGAGCGCGGCGGCGAGGGTATTGAAACTTCCGGCTGCGACGGCCGTGTCGATGATGTCGTGCATGGTTTGCTTTCTGAGTGATGGAAAAGTTGAATGGCGGTTGAATGAGATGGAGTCCGGAACATCCGAACCGGCGAGAGAAAAAGAGCCGACTCAGCCTGTGACGAGGCGGTCGTCGGCCGACAAGACGCTCGATGAGGGCGCGTGAAGGACGGCAGGAGTCGGCGGGGTCGCGCCTGTCCTCTCGAACGATGCGGCCATGGCGTCGGCGAGCACGTCGCCGGAATGCCACGCAGCCTCGACGCCGGCGCCGCCGAGCCAGTCGCCGCAGACGCCGAGGCCCAGGCGCTCGTCCCACCAGGCGTCGCCTTCGTCGAAGCTGTCGTCGCAATCCAGCACGGGGCCCGCATGGCTCCAGCGCTGCACGCCGGTGTGATGCCAGCGCCAGGGCCGGCCGCTGCGGCCGGTCCTCGGCAACTGGGCCCGCAGAGCGGCCTGAAGCTCGAGGCTGACGGCGCCGGCTTCGGCGTCCGATCGGCCGGCGCTCCACTCGGCGGTCGCATGAGCGGTCCAGACCGCCAGGCCGTGCGGCGCGGCGCGCGTGGGCACGCGGTCGTTTCGCCCCACCCAGGCGAGCGGTCCGCGGTCGGGCTCTGCCGCGTCCCACGACCAGTCGACATCGTCGGTCACGGCCATCAAGGTCCAGCAGGCTTCCATGCGCTTGCCCATCAGCGCCGTGGCCCAGGCGTCCTGGTGTCCAGCGAGCAGCACGGCGGCCTGGGCGGGCGGCACGGCCAGGGCCACGTGCTGGAACGGCCCGGCTAGCGGCGCGCCGTCGGACGCCACGTACCACGCGCCGTCGGATGCACGCTGCAGGCGCCTGACATTGCGATCCAGATGCACGGTCGCGCCCGCCAACAGGTGGCCGCAGATGGCCTGCGCCCCAGGGGTTGGAACGAAACATGCGTCGCATCCGGCAGACCGCGAGGCGTGAACGGTCGGCTCCCATCGGGCGGCGTGACCCTCGGCCACCGCTCGCGCCATGAGGGCACGAAACCGAGGCCGCACGGCCACGAAGCATTGCGCGCCGTGATCGAAAGTGACCGACTGCGCGGTGCCGGCATCGTCTGTCCAGGCGGCGCGGCGCGTGGCCATGCGGCCGCCGACGTCGCGTGACCGCTCGAAGACCGTCACGTTGGCGTCGGCGTACCCGAGGCCGCGGCTGCACGATGCGCCGGCCATCCCCGCACCGATCACGGCGACCCGGATCGGCTGGTGATGCGATTCGCGTTCCGTTGACGAAAAGGCGGTGGAGGTCTGCATGGCAGCGCAATCGTAGTCGATTCGCGAAAATGAAACGTGTTTGACAAGCTATATCGGCCATATGATGGGAGAATAGCGTTTCAATATCGATACACTTGGACCGCCATGAATAAAAGCACCGGAAGCGCTGGCGAGCCAAGGGAAGCCGGCGAACCGCGCCCGCAGGCACAGTTGCGCAGCGGGACGGCAGCGCGACTGTCCGGTCTCTCTCCCTCCACGCTTCGCATCTGGGAGCATCGCTACGGGGTGGTCTCGCCACCTAGGTCGGCCTCGGGGCAGCGGACCTATTCCATGCTCGACGTCCAGCGCCTGCGGCTGATCAAGCGGCTCACGCTGGAAGGCCATGCGATCGGCACCGTGGCGCGCCTTCGCCACGACGAACTCGTGCGCCTGTCGTCGGGCACTCGCGAGCCGCCGGCCAGCGAGCAGCGGGTGCTCGTCGTCGGCCGTTCGCTGGCTCAAAAACTCGAGGGGCGGCTGCGGCCCTCGGTGGCGCTCGCGTTCGACGATCTCGATCACGCGGAAATGCACGTGGCTGGAAGCGATGTCGTCGACGTGCTCGTCGTCCACGTTGCGTCACTCCACGCCTCGGCGGCCGATCGCGTTCTCGCGCTTCGGGCCGACCTGCCGGCAACGAACGTCGTCGTGGTCTATTCGTTCGGCACGGAGTCGGCCGCAGACGCGCTCCGCAGCGCGGGCGTGACGGTGCGTCGTGAGCCGGTCACGGGCAAGGAACTGGCGCGGCTGATCGTCGCATCGGCGTCAAGGCCGCTGCCGGCGCCCGAGTCGAGTGGTGTCCGGTCCGGCCCCAGGCTCTACAGCGATGCGGAACTGGTCTCCCTGGCGGAGACGCCTTCACGCGT
>JBBSPY010000061.1:0-15033 GCA_038258415.1 Burkholderiales bacterium | reverse complement strand
CGCCGCCGGCGTCCCCCGCTTTTCCCCCCGGGGCCCCCCCGGCGCCGGGCACCGGGCCTCGGCCCACGCCCCCGCGTCGCGCCACCGCCCGGCCTAGGGGCCGATCGCCCGGTGGGGGGTCGCTCGCCTCGACGATGCCGGCCGGGCGCGGTTCCGGGCCCATTTCGACGAAACGTTCTGGACCACCGTGCCGGCGATCGATGGTGCGATCGACGCCTGCCACCGGCTCCACGACGCCGGCTTCGAGCTCGTCTGCGTCTCCGCGCTCGACGCGCCTTTCGAGGCGGCGCGCCTGCGCAACCTGCGCGACCACGGGTTTCCCATCGAGCGCGTCATCGCCACCGGCAACGCGACGGGGGAGCGCAGCCCGAAGGCCGACGCGATCACCGAGCTGGATCCGGAAGTCTTCGTCGACGACTACCTGCCGTACTTCCGCGGCATTCCGGAACACGTGCACACCGCGCTCGTGCTGCGCGCACCCAACGGCAGCCCGAACTTCGGCGACGAGCTGCGGCTCGCGCGCTCGACGCACGACGACCTCGGCCGGTTTGCGTCGTCATGGCTCGACGAGCGAGGCTGAGCAGCTGCCGCCGGTGACCTGGGGCCGGCCTCCGGTCCACGTGACTTTCTGGCGCATCCCCAAATAGGACGGCCCGCTCGTCCTTGACGCTTGCCGGTCGCGCGCTTACAACCTCTGGCCTTGCGGCGCGGCATTGACGCGAGCACACAACCAGAGCGAGATGGACGACAGCACGGGTGGGGAAGATGCGGGGGCGTCGGCGATCGTCGATGCCTGGCTCGAGCCGTTGCCCGGCGATCCCTGCGGCGCCGATCTCGAGTACGACGACGATTTCCGCGAGATGGAGAAGGCGGCCAGCGGCCGCCCGGCGACGCAATTCGACGAAGGCGTGGCGCCCGACTGGCGCTCGGTCCTCGGCCACGCGCAGAGCCTTTTCGAGCGCACGCGGGACCTGCGCGTGGCGCTCTACTGGGCACGGGCCCGCGTCCGGCTCGACGGCGCGCCAGCGCTCAGCGAGGGCCTGCGCCTCGCCCAGGGTCTGCTCGAGCGGTACTGGGACGATCTGCACCCCCGGCCCGAGGACGGCGACGCCTACGCACGAGTCAACGCGCTGGCCGATACCGCCAAGCCGCAGAGCCTGCTCGGCGATTTGCGAGAAGCGCTCGTTGTCAGCGATCGCTCGATCGGCGAGCTGCGCGGCCGCGACATCGAGGTGGTGCTCGGCCTGATCGATCCGCGCATCGGCGAAGCGCCCCCTGGCCGCGGCGCCCTGGAGCAGATGCTCGGCGAGGCGGCTGCGAACCGCCCCGGCCTGCGTGCGTTTCCGGGTGCGGTGCTGGAGCGGCTGCAGAGCCTCCAGCAACTGATGCGCGACCGGGTTGGCTACGCCGCGGCGCCCGAGCTCGAACCGCTCACGCAGGTGTTCGCCGGGCTGGCGCAGATGATGGCAGCGACCGACGGCACCGGGTCGGAACAGGGTGACGCATCGGGCGCGACCGACGACAGCAGCGGCGACGCGACTCCGCGGCGTGCTGCACGCGGCGCAGGGCTGGGCTCGGCGATCGAGACGCGCACCGACGCGCTGCGCGCGATCGACCTCGTCTGCGAGTACCTCGAGCGCACCGAGCCGACCAATCCGGCCCAGTTGCTGCTCCGCCGCGCGCGCAAGCTCGTCAACAAGAACTTCGTCGAGTTGGTGCGCGAGCTTGCGCCCGATGCCCTCGCCGACGTGGCCAAGGTCATGGGTCTGACGCCCGACGAACTTTCTGCACTGCAGGCGCAGGAATGATGGCAAGATTTCGGGTTGCCGTCATGTACGGCAGATTCGGTGGCAGGTGATTTCAACGAGGAGTTCCAGGGATGGGAAGCAGCCAGAAATTCATCGCACGCAACCGCGCGCCGCGCGTCCAGATCGAGTACGACGTCGAGCTCTACGGCGCGCAGAAGAAGGTCCAGCTGCCGTTCGTGATGGGCGTGCTCTCCGACCTGTCCGGCAAGCCCGAGGATGCGCTGCCGCCGGTGGCCGACCGCAAGTTCCTCGAGGTCGACGTCGACAACTTCGATGCGCGCATGAAGTCGATGAAGCCGCGCGTCGCCTTCCAGGTCGAGAACACTCTGACCGGCGAAGGCAACCTGCCGGTTGACATCACCTTCGAGAACATGGACGACTTCTCGCCGGCCGCCGTGGCGCGCAAGGTCGCCGGCCTCGACAAGTTGCTCGAGGCGCGCACCCAGCTCGCCAACCTCATCACCTACATGGATGGCAAGACGGGGGCCGAGGAGCTGATCAACAAGGTGCTGGCCGACCCGGCGCTGCTGGCGTCGATCGGCGCCGAAGCCAAGCCTGCGTCGTCCGAAGGCGAGCCGTCCGCCGGGTGACAGCAGCCCGCACCGACCTCGAACCCGCCCGAACCTGAACCGGAGATTCCAGATGGCCGACCTCGAACGACAAGGCTCCGCCCTCGCCGGAGTCACGATGGAGGGCAACGACTTCTCGTCGCTGCTGAAGAAGGAATTCAAGCCCAAGACCGACGATGCGAAGAACGCGGTCGAGCAGGCGATACACACCCTCGCGCAGCAGGCGCTGGCCAACGTCAACATCCGCTCGACCGACGCGGTGCGCTCGATCGAGGCGATGATCGCCGCGCTCGACAAGAAGCTCACCGAGCAGGTGAACAAGATCATCCACCACGAGGACTTCCAGAAGCTGGAGTCGGCGTGGCGCGGCCTTCACTACCTCGTCAACAACACCGAGACCGACGAGCAGCTCAAGATCCGCGTCTTGAACGTCTCCAAGGCCGACCTCGGCAAGACGCTCAAGCGCTTCAAGGGAACAGCCTGGGACCAGTCACCGCTGTTCAAGAAGCTCTACGAAGAGGAGTACGGCCAGTTCGGCGGTGAGCCGTATGGCTCGATCGTCGGCGACTACCACTTCGACCACACGCCACCCGACGTCGAGTTGCTCACGGAGATGTCGAAGCTTGCGGCCTCCGCTCACGCGCCGTTCATCACCGGTGCGAGCCCGAGCGTGATGCAGATGGAATCGTGGCAGGAGCTCGCCAACCCACGCGACCTCACCAAGATCTTCACCACGCCCGAGTACGCGGCGTGGCGCAGCCTTCGCGAATCGGAGGACTCGCGCTATGTCGCGATGTGCATGCCGCGGTTCCTCGCCCGCCTTCCCTACGGGGCGAAGACGAACCCGGTCGACGACTTCGACTTCGAGGAAGACACCGCCGGCGCCACCCACTCGAGCTACAGCTGGGCCAACGCGGCCTACGCGATGGCCGTCAACGTCAACCGCTCGTTCAAGACGTACGGCTGGTGTTCGCGCATCCGCGGCATCGAATCGGGCGGCGCGGTGGAGAACCTGCCAACGCATACCTTCCCGTCGGATGACGGCGGCGTCGACATGAAGTGCCCGACCGAGATCGCGATCTCGGACCGGCGCGAGGCGGAACTGTCGAAGAACGGCTTCCTGTCGATGATCCACCGGAAGAACTCCGACTTCGCGGCCTTCATCTCCGGCCAGTCGTTGCAAAAGCCCCAGGAGTACGACGACCCCGACGCGACCGCCAACGCAGCGCTCGCCGCGCGTCTGCCGTATCTCTTCGCCTGCAACCGGTTCGCCCACTACCTCAAGTGCATCGTGCGCGACAAGGTCGGCTCGTTCCGCTCGCGCGACGCGATGCAGGAGTGGCTGAACGAGTGGATCCTCAACTACGTCGACGGCGACCCGCTGAACTCCAGCGAGGAGACCAAGGCCAAGCGGCCGCTCGCTGCAGCACAGGTCGAGGTCGAGGAGGTCGAAGGGGCCCCCGGCTACTACCAGTCGAAGTTCTACCTGAAACCCCACTACCAGCTCGAAGGCCTGACCGTGTCTTTGCGCCTGGTTTCCAAGTTGCCGTCCGAGAAGACGGCATAACCCCGGTCCGAAGGCAAGGAGCACACCATGGCAGTCAATGCATTCATCACCTTCTTCGACAAGGCCGACGGCGAGTCGATCCAGAAGGGCAAGGAAAAGTGGATCGAGATCCAGGGTTGGGACTGGGAAATCGAGGCGGAGTCGAGCTGGACCAAGGGCGGCGGCGCGAGCGTCGGCAAGGCCAACCCCGGGAAGATGAACTTCGAGACGTACTTCAACACGGCCTCGACCGTCGTCATGGGCTACATCTGCACGGGCAAGAACTTTCCGAAGATGGAACTGCAGATGCTGAAGACGACAGGCAAGGGAAGCCCCGAGACCTACTTCACGATGTTGATGGAGGGCGCCTACATCACCAAGGTGACCAACTCCGGGACGGAGGAAGGCAACGTCGTGCAGAAGATCGAACTGGTCTTCAAGACGGTGAAGATCGAATACAAGATGCAGGACAACAAGACCGGCGCGCTCACCGCGCCGAAAACGTTCAACTGGGACATCCCGGCGATGACGGCGTCGCCGTCGTCCTGATCGCCTCGCGTTCGTCGAGCGCGTCGCGTTTGCGCGGCGTCCTCGCTGCCGCTGCGCGGTGACTCGCCGCGAGCGTTTGACGTTCGCGGCGATTCTCTGACATTCGGTCCACTCGAACATGGCCTGGTCCAACATCTACTGTCAGATCATCGGTGCGACGGGTCCCGTCATTGGCGAGGGCCTGCTCGAGGGCTGGTGGACCTCGATCGAGCTGACGGGCTTCTCGTGGGGCATCGATTCGGACTCGGCCGGCGACGAGAAAACCGACTTTGTGGCGATGATGAAGAAGGCGGGCGAAACGGCCAAGCCGATACGCGGGGTGAAGAGCTCGACCAAGGGTGGCCTTCTGACCATCACCAAGCGATTCGACATCGCGTCGTCCGAGATACACCTGCTGATGGATCAGCAGCTTCCCATCTTGTCTGTGTCCATCACGGTCCTGCACATGAAACCGGGCCCCGCTTCGTTCCACTCGCCTGGCTTCGTCATCCTCGCCACGGACTGCAAGATCAACAGCGTGGCCGAAAGCATGGAGCCCGGCGACAAGGGCGTCGAGATCAAGGAGAGCGTGGTGATCGACTACAAGATGATCACGATCACCTACCTTCGTGCGGTGATGGGCCAACCCCTGCCGATGCCGCCCTTCATCTACACGAGACAGGACCCGCCACCCGCCACCCCGAGTCTGGGATAGCAGGAAAGAGAGGACGTCGCGATGACCACTGCCGTCGCAGAAGCCTACATGCTGATCCTCAGGCCGGTACCGGTTCTGGGGGAGGCCTGGGCCGTTCCGTTCAACGGACAGATCTACATCGACCAGTGGGATTGGACGCTGACGCCCGGCGAGCGTCAGCAGGCGGCAGCGCCGGCCCTCGGCGGGGACGCAGCAGACGCTCGGGGGCCGCAGGGTCGCGAACGAGAACCGGCCGCGTCGGGCCGTTCCGAACTCCAGCGAGCCGAGCCTCCGCCCCCTTTCGCTGGGGACACGCTGGTGCGCGAAATCGCAAGGGTTCAACGGAGCGACGCATCGCAGGCTTGGCGTGACCGTCGAGTTCGCGAGTTGATCACGCGCGCATCGCAGGAATACAACCGCGATCGGGAACAGGCGGCGGCAGCGGCATCCACACCGGCAGGAGGCGGGGCTGCGGACGCGTCGGAAGAACACGCCAACGCGCTCGAATTCAATTTCAAGAAGAACACCGATCTGGCGACGTCGCAGATGCTGTATCTGCTCGCCAACAACGACCTGATCCCGACCATCATCCTGACGGTCTTCCATCGGTCGGCTGTCGTGCCCGTGACGCTCATCATCACCATGCTCAACGTCCGCTTGACGTCTTGCAAGCTGGCGGCCGAGCCGGGCGAGACGATGACCGACATGGTAGAGGATTGGGCCGGCACCTACGAGCACGTTTCGTACGCCTACCAGAACCGCCCGCCGATCGGGATACCGACGAGCGCCGCCGCGGCGGCGACGCAAGGCCGCGTCAAGGCCTTCATCATGGAGCCGCGTGACTGAGCGAAGCAATGAAGCTGTCGAACTACCGTGACATCAGCCCGCCGCAAGGCGACGTCCGCGCCGGCTTCCAGTGGGAGTTCGTGTGCGACTGCTGCGGCGAGACCTGGAAGTCGCCGTTCACGCCTTACCGCACCGGCCAGATTTCCGGACTCATTCGCCGTGTTGGCTACGTGCTCGGCGAGTTCTACAAGGTCGGCGCACTGACCGACATCGTCGCCAAGGTCGGTCGGGCGAGCGGCACCACGGTCGAATCGGGCGGCAAGGGAACCAAGGAGGCGGCCCTGCAGCAGGCGATCGCCCTCGCGCAGGACCGCTATCACCGATGCGAGAGCTGCAAGACGACCGTCTGCGACAACTGCTGGGACGAGGATCGCGACCTGTGCATCAAGTGCGACAAGATCGCAGGTGTCGGCAACGGTGCGGCGACGTCGCAGAGTTCCGACGCGTCCGCGATGACGTGTCCGAGCTGCCAGACGCCGTCGCAAGGTGGCCGGTTCTGCCACGAATGCGGCTTCGACATGGCGAGCACGCACAAGAGCTGCCCCTCGTGCGGCGTGACGATGGCGAGGCAGGCGAGGTTCTGCACCGACTGCGGCCACGGCTTCTGACCGGAACGCCCGCCGAGTCATGAACGATCCGCGAACCGATGCCGAGGCGGCGCTGCGCGCAGGCGAGCCGAAGGTTGCGCTGCAGCACTTGACCGCCGCCGTTCGCGCGAAGCCCGCCGACGCGAAACTGCGCGTCTTTCTCGCCCAGCTGCTTTGCGTGCTCGGCCAGTGGGAGCGGGCGCACACGCAGCTCAACGTCGTGGCCGACATGGACGCGGAGACGGCGGCGATGCGAGAGACCGTCGGCCACGCGATGCGTTGCGAGCTGATGCGTGGGCGCGTGTTCGCGGGCGAGCGCACGCCGATGGTGTTCGGCCAGCCCGACGAGTGGCTGGCACTGCTCATCGAGTCGCTGCTGCAGAGAGGCCGCGGCGATGCCTCGCTGGCGAACGAGCTCGCGACTCGCGCGTTCGACGCGGCACCCGAAGTTTCTGGCCGGATCGACGGCGCGTCCTTTGCCTGGATCGCCGATGCCGATTCGCGCCTCGGACCGGTGCTCGAGGCGTGCGTCAACGGCCGCTACTACTGGGTACCCTTCTCGCGGCTGTCGAAGATCGTCCTCGAGGCCCCCGAGGATCTGCGCGACTGCGTCTGGACGCCGGCGCAGCTCTTCTTCCACAACGGCGGCGAGACCGTCGCGCTCGTGCCCACCCGCTACCCCGGATCGGAAGCCAGCGACGACGGGGCGATCTGCCTCGCCCGCAAGACCGAGTGGATCGCCGCCGGCGACGACCGCTGGCACGGGCTCGGACAGCGCGTGCTCGCCTGCGACAGCGGCGACCATGCGCTGATGGCCATCCGCGTCATCGAACTCGACGAGATGCCCGAGTCGGCCGCGGCAGCAGCGGCTCCGGCCGCCGCATAGGCGGCATGGCGAGCCTCACGTCGCAGGAGCGCCTGCAACCGTCGCTGCTCGACCGGCTGACCGACCACGAGCCGGCATCGAGCCGCGAGGCGATCGAGGCACGCGTGCTCAGCAAGCAGCAACTGCGCGAGGCTGTGCTGCGCGATCTGTCCTGGCTCTTCAACACGACGCGTGCCGAGCCCGACCCCGATCGTGGCGACCCGGACGACATCGCCCACTGGAAAGACGCGCCGCACGCCCGCTCTTCGGTCATCAACTTCGGCATTCCCTCGCTTGCCGGCGTGACCGTGTCGCGCCTGCAATTTCCGGCAATCGAGTTCGCCGTGCGCCAGGCCATCATCGAGTACGAGCCGCGCATCGACCCGAAGACGCTGCGCGTCGAGGTCGCCAAGACGGGCGGCTTCAACATCCAGCACAACAGCCTGCGTCTCATCATCCGCGGTCAGATGTGGAACCAGCCCGTTCCGCTCGAATTGCTGCTCGCCGCCGACGTCGACGTCGAGACCGGTCTGGCCGCCGTCCGCGACATGCGCAACTGAGGCGCGACCGTTGGACCCCCGGCTGCTTCGCTACTACAACCAGGAACTCCGCTACCTGCGCGAGATGGGGGGCGAGTTCGCCCGCGAGTTCCCGAAGATCGCCGGCCGTCTCGGCATGGAGGGCATGGAGGTCGCCGACCCCTACGTCGAGCGGCTCATCGAGGGCTGCGCATTCCTCGCCGCCCGGGTTCAGCTCAAGCAGGACGCCGAGTACCCGCAACTCGCACAGCGTCTGCTTGAGGTGGTGGCGCCCAACCTCACGGCGCCGGTGCCTTCGATGCTCGTCGCGCGCATGCGGCCGGGCAAGGACCCGAACCTCGTCAATGGTTTCCGGGTGCCGCGCGGCGCGGCGCTGACCGGTCCGCAGACCGCGCTCAGCCGCACTCGCTGCGAGTTCCGAACTGCTCAGGACGTCGTGCTCACGCCGGTTCGCGTGAGCGGCGTCGAATATTTCCTCAACGCGGCCGACCTGCCGCTGTCGACGTTGCCGCAGCGTCCGCGAAGTGGCGTGCGCATCAAGCTCGAGCTGCCCGCCGGGCTCACCTTCGCACAACTGAAGGTCGGCAAGCTCCGCTTCTTTCTCGGCGGCCTCCCCGACGTCGCACTGCGTCTTCACGAGCTCGTGTGCGGCGCGACGATCGGCATGCTCGCCGGCCCCCCGGGGCGAGGCGTCGAGGCCGGCCGGCTGTTCGTCGATGCCGTCCACGTGGGCGCCGTCGGCTACGGCGACGAGGAGGCGATGCTGCCCGTCACCCTGCGCGGCCTCGCCGGAACGCGGCTGGTGCAGGAGTACTTCGCGTTTCCGCAGCGCTTTCTCTTCGTCGAGCTGTCGGGGCTCGCTGCGGCGTTCGCGAAGACCACGGGGAACCGCTTCGAGATCGCGATCCTGTTCGACCGCTACGTCTCGGCGCTCGAGGGCGCGGTCGAGGCCGACAACTTCCAGTTGCACTGCGTTCCGGCGATCAACCTCTTCGAGCGGCGTGCCGACCGCCTCCACCTCGACGAAGGTTCGACGGCGTATCACCTCGTGCCCGACCGCACCGCCGCGCTCGACTACGAGGTGTTCGACGTGTCGTCGGTCCGGGGTCTGCGCGACGACAGCGAGGAACAGGTCTTCCTGCCGCTGTTCGCCGCGCCGCAGTCGGAGCCGGGTGGGCGGGATGGCGCCTACTGGAGCGCCGTGCGCGAACCGCGGCTGGCGTCCGAGAAGCGCAAGCGCGAAGGGCCGCGTTCGGGCTACGTCGGTACCGAGGTCTTTCTTTCCCTCGTCGACGCGCGCGACGTGCCGTACAAGGGCGCGCTGCGCCAGCTCGCCGTGACGATGCGCTGCACCAACCGCGACCTGCCGCTTTTCATGCCCACCGGCCAGGGCGGCGCCGAGCTGGCGCTGGGCACCAGCGCGCCGGTGGAAGGCATCTCCGTTGTCGCAGGGCCGTCGCGTCCGCAAAGCGCGATGCGCGAAGGCCCGGTCGCGTGGCGACTGCTCGGCCTGCTGTCGCTGAACTACCTGTCGCTGCTCGAGAGCTCGTCCGACGAAGGGGCGCTGACGCTGCGCGAGATCCTTTCCGTCTTCTCCTCGGGCGCCGACTCGGGACTGAAGCGGCAGATCGACGGCGTGCGCTCGGTGTCGGTCAAGCCTGTCGTTCGTCGCCACCCCGTTGCGGGTCCGATCGCGTTCGCGCGCGGCCTGGAAGTGGGATTGACCGTCGACGACCTGTCGTTCGAGGGCGGCAGCGCGACGCTGCTCACGTCGATACTCCACCAGTACTTCACGCGCCACGTCTCGATGAACAGTTTCGTGCAGACGAAGCTGTCGTCGCTCAGTCGCGGCCCGATCATGACCTGGGCGCCGCGTCTGGGTGCGAGGGCGCCACTTTGAACGCGCCGCATGAGCCCGTCGCCACGGCCGATCCGGCCGCGCCGGCAGACGCCTTGTACCAGCGGCTCGAGCACGACATCCACCGCTTCGACCTGTTCGAGGCGATGCGGCGGCTCGAGAACGCGCACCCCGACAAGCCGCGCTTCGGGGACGCCGTGCGCCCGGGCGACGAGCCGATCCGCTTCGCGCAGGAGGCCTCGCTGATCTTCGCGCCGTCGCCGCTCGCCGCGTTCGAACGCCGCGACGGCAAGCCGCCTCGACTGGTGCAGCGCGTGTTCGGCTTCATGGGCCCCAACGGGGCGCTGCCGACTCACCTGACCGAATACGCACGCGAGCGTCAGCTCTACAGCGGCGATGCAACGTTCACCCGCTTTCTCGACACGCTGCTGCACCGCTTCGGCCTGTTCTTCTATCGGGCGTGGTCGCGCGCCCAGCCGGTCGTCGGCCTCGACCGCCCCGCCGACGCACCGGTCGTTCGCCACATCGGCTCGCTCATCGGCGTGGTCGAGCCATCGGCGCGCGAGCGCGACGCCCTGGGCGACATGCCCAAGCTCTTCTTCGCCGGCCGGCTCGCCAGGGCGGTCCGCGACGCCGACGGCCTGGAAGCATGGTTGCGGCTGCAGTTCGACGTGCCGGTGCGCGTGGAGCAGTTCAAGGGCCACTGGATGCGCCTCGGCGTCGACGAGCGTTCGCGGCTGCGCCGCCACGGGCAGTTCGCGCTGGGCCGTGGGGCCGTCCTCGGCCGTTCGGTCTGGGATGTGCAGCACAAGTTCCGCATCGTCGTCGGCGCGTTGTCGTGGGCGCGCTTCGCGTCGATGCTGCCGGGAGGCGAAGCCCTCGAGCAGCTCCGGGCTCTCGTTCGCCAGTACGTCGGCTTCGAGTTCGCGTGGGACCTGCAGCTCGTCCTCGAACGCGACGCGGTGCCGACCTGGCCGTTGCGCACGGCGCGCGACACCCGCATCGGCCGGCTCGGCCGAACGGCCTGGCTGCACGGCTCGAAAGGCCATCGCCGGCGACGCGACGCCGACGACCTGGTGATGAACGTCGAGAGCATCAAGGCAACAGCGAAACATGAGATCGGGAGTGCTTCATGAGTGACATCAGTCGGGTGGCCCTGTTCGGCAAGCTCAACCCGCTGGTCTACAAGACCATCGAAGGCGCCACCGTCTTCTGCAAGCTGCGCGGCAATCCCTACGTCGAGCTCGTGCACTGGATCAAGCAGCTGCTCGAGACCCACGAAAGCGACCTGAACGCGATCGCACGGCACTACCAGCTCGACATGTCGTCGCTCGCGAAGGACGTGACCGCTGCGCTCGATCGCCTGCCACGCGGCTCCACGGCGCTCTCCGACTTCGCCGACCACATCGAGACGGCGATCGAACGTGGCTGGGTCTACGGCTCGTTGCAGTTCGGCGACGCCGGTGTCCGCAGCGGCTACCTGATGCTCGGCATCCTCAACAGCAAGGGCCTGTCGAACGCGGTGATGGGCATCTCGCGCGAGTTCGCGAAGATCAAGGCCGACGACCTTGCCGAAAACTTCGATGCGGTCGTCGGCAAGAGCGGCGAGAACGGCCTCGGTCCGCAGGACGGTTCAGGCCTTTCCGGCGGCCAGCCCGGCGAGGTGTCGGGCGCGATGGCGCCGGCCGCGATGGGCAAGCAGGAGGCGCTGAAGAAGTTCACCGTCGACCTGACCGAGCGCGCGCGCGAGGGCAAGATCGACCCGGTCACCGGCCGCGACGACGAGATCCGCCAGATCGTCGACATCCTGATGCGGCGGCGCCAGAACAACCCGATCCTCACCGGCGAGGCCGGTGTCGGCAAGACGGCGGTGGTCGAAGGGTTCGCGCAGCGGCTCGCCCGCGGCGATGTGCCGCCGCAGCTGCAGGGCGTGTCGCTGCTCTCGCTCGACCTCGGCCTGCTGCAGGCCGGTGCGTCGATGAAAGGCGAGTTCGAGCAGCGGTTGCGCCAGGTGATCGACGAGGTTCAGGCGAGCCCGAAACCCATCATCCTGTTCATCGACGAGGTGCACACGCTCGTCGGCGCGGGCGGCGCGGCCGGAACCGGCGATGCCGCCAACCTGCTCAAGCCTGCGCTCGCGCGCGGCAACCTGCGCACCGTCGGCGCGACGACCTGGGCCGAGTACAAGAAATACATCGAGAAGGACCCGGCGCTGACGCGGCGATTCCAGGTCGTGCAGATCCCGGAGCCCGACGAGCTGAAGGCCATCCTGATGCTGCGCGGAGTCGCAAGCGTGCTCGAAAAGCACCACCGCGTGCAGCTGCTCGACGAGGGCATCGAGGCGGCCGTGAAGCTGAGCCACCGCTACATCCCGGCGCGCCAGTTGCCCGACAAGGCGGTGAGCCTGCTCGACACGGCCTGCGCGCGCGTGGCGGTGAGCCAGCACGCGATCCCGGCAGCGGTCGAGGACTCGCGGCGCCGGATCGAGTCGCTCGACATCGAGGCAGGGATCATCGACCGCGAGTCGACCGTCGGCATCGACGTCGGCACGCGTCGCTTCGACGTCGACGAGAAGCTCACGGCCGAACGCGATCGGCTGGTCGGGCTCGAGAAGCGCTGGACCGAGGAGAAGACGATCGTCGACAAGGTGCTGGCGCTGCGTGCGCAGCTGCGCGGCGACGACCGTCCGGTCGACAAGACCGCGCCGGCAGAAGGCGGCAGCGTCGCCGAGCCTCCGGCGCCCGCGGACCAAGCGGAGCCGGCGATCGATCGCGAGAAGCTGCTCGCCGAACTGCACGTCGAGCAGGACAAGCTAGCTGCGCTGCAGGGCGATACGCCGCTGATCCTGCCATCGGTCGACGCGCAGGCGGTCGCCTCGGTCGTCGCCGACTGGACCGGCATCCCGGTCGGGCGAATGGTGAAGAACGAGCTGCAGGCCGTGCTCAGGCTCGGCGAGACGCTCGGCAAAAGAGTCATCGGCCAGCAGCACGGCCTCGACATGATCGCCAAGCGCATCCAGACCTCGCGCGCACGGCTCGACAACCCGAACAAGCCGATCGGCGTGTTCATGCTCTGCGGCACGTCGGGCGTCGGCAAGACGGAAACCGCGCTCGCACTCGCCGAGTCGCTGTACGGCGGCGAGCAGAACGTCATCACGATCAACATGAGCGAGTTCCAGGAGGCGCACACGGTCTCCTCGCTCAAGGGCGCGCCGCCCGGATACGTGGGCTACGGCGAAGGCGGCATCCTGACCGAGGCGGTTCGCCGTCGCCCCTACAGCGTCGTGCTGCTCGACGAGGTCGAGAAGGCGCACCCCGACGTGCACGAACTGTTCTTCCAGGTCTTCGACAAGGGGCGCATGGAAGACGGCGAAGGCAGGATGATCGACTTCAAGAACACGATCATCCTGCTGACGAGCAACGCCGGCTCCGAGCTGGTGATGAACATGTGCAAGGATCCGGAGCTGCTGCCCGACCCTGAATCGCTTGCGACGGCGATGGTCGAGCCGCTGCAGAAGATCTTCCCGCCAGCGCTGCTCGGCCGGCTGGTCGTCATTCCGTATTACCCGCTTTCCGACGACATGCTCGGTCAGATCGTGCGGCTGCAGCTGAACCGGATCCAGAAGCGCGTGGCCGAGAACCACAGGATCCCGTTCGAGTACACCGACGACGTGATCAAGCTCGTCGTCAAGCGCTGCAACAACGCGGAGTCCGGTGGACGCATCATCGATTCGATCCTCACGAACACGGTGCTGCCGAAGATCTCGATCGAATACCTGACGCGCACGTCGCAAGGCGAGGAGCTGAAGGCGGTGCGGCTCGGCGCCGCCGAAGACGATTTCACCTACGCGTTCGAGTAAGACGCACGACCGCCGACGGGAGACGATGCCATGGCCATGCCGGGACTGAGCGCAGAAGACGCGATGCTTTCGATCACGGCCGAGGAGGGCAGCTTCCTCGTGCTCGGCATGACCGGCTTCGAGCACCTCGGCCAGATGTTCGAGTACACCGTGGAGCTCGCCGGCTCACTCAACCTGCTGGGCACCGCCGCCGATGATGTCGACCTGCACAAGCTCGCAGGAACGCGGGCGACCTTGAAGATGAAAGTCGACGATCTCGAGCGTTACTTCGACGGCTTCGTCACGCGGGCCAAGCGCGGTGAGATGCGAGGGCGCTATCCGAGCTTCACCGTTACCCTGCGGCCGTGGCTCTGGTTCGCGACCCAGCGCAAGAACAGCAAGGTCTTCCAGGTGAAATCGGTCAAGGAGATCATCACCGAGGTGCTGGACGACTACAACGATGCGAGCGACTGGAGGCTCGACAGCGACGGCGACTACCCGGCACTCGACTACTGCGTTCAGCACAACGAAACCGACTTCGACTTCATCGCCCGACTGATGGAGGAGGTCGGGATCTACTATTTCTTCGAGCACGAGGATGGGAAGCACACGCTCGTGTTCACCGATGCCACGGGCAAGCACGAGGCGATGGTCGAGAACGACACCCTCACGTGGCGCAACGCGCTGGCGGCGACGCCGACGGTGAGCCGCTGGTACCAGCAGGAAGAGGCGCGAGCGGTCAAGGCGGTCCTCAGCGCCTACGACTACCTCGACCCGTCGACCGACATCACCGACGAGGAGGAGTTCGAGGACAAGATCGACGAGCCGGTTGGACCGATGGAGTGGTTCGAGCACCCCGCTCCCGTGGTCCAGAACAGCGCGAGCGCCGAATCCACCGACGCGGCAACACCGATCGAGCAGCGTGCGAAGGTCCGGATGGAGGAGCTGACGGGCCTGTTCAAGACCAGCACGGGGTTGACCAATGCACTCGACTTCGCCTGCGGCGGGACGTTCGAGCTCGAAGGCTCACCCGGAGACGCCGACGGCGAGTACCTCGTCACCAGCTGTGTCTACAGGATCACCTTCAGCGACCATGTCGGCATCGAAGAGCTGCAGCTCCAGCGCCGCGCCGAGGGCTTCCGCTGCGAATTCATGTGCCAGAGCGTCGACGACGCACCGACGTTCCGGTCACCGCGCATCACGCAGAGACCGGTGATCGCCGGCCCGCAGACGGCCACCGTCGTCGGCGCGGCGGGCAATGAGATCGAGACCGACGAACACGGCCGCGTCAAGATCCAGTTCCACTGGGATCGGCTCGGCGAGAACGACGAGAACAGCTCGTGCTGGGTGCGCGT
>JBBSPY010000060.1:0-15252 GCA_038258415.1 Burkholderiales bacterium | reverse complement strand
GCGCTCGTGCCCGAGGTGATCCTGCTCGACGAGCCCACCAGCGGCGTCTCGAGCGGCGACAAGCACGGCATCATGACGACGCTCGTCGCCGCCGCGAAGCAGGCGGGCGTGAAGGCGATCCTGCTGGTAGAGCACGACATGGATCTGGTCGCCGAGTACTCGACGCGCATCGTCGCGCTGCAGGCCGGCAAGGTGCTCGCCGATCGCGCGCCCGACGACTTCTTCGCCGATCCGGCGCTCATCGCCTCGGTGGTCGGCAAGCGGCCGGCGCGCATGGCCCACACGTCCGTGCCATGACCGCCCTGCTCGACATCGACAACCTGGTCGTCGACATCGAGTCGAGTCGCATCCTGCGCGGCATCTCCCTGCGCGTCGCCGCGAGCGAGCTGATCTGCCTGATCGGCCGCAACGGCGCTGGCAAGACGACGACGTTTCGCACCGTCATGGGCATGCTGAAGCCGGTGTCGGGCGCGATCGCCTTCGACGGCCACGCGATCGCCGGCCAGCCGCCGCACCGCATCGCCCAGCTCGGCATCGGCTACTCCCCGGAAGAGAGCCAGGTGTTCGGCGACCTCACCGTCGCCGAGAACATCGAGCTGCCGACCTGGACACGGCCGCAAGGCGGCGACGCGAAAGCGCGGGTCGAGCTCGCCTACGAGGTGTTCCCCAAGCTGCGCCAGTACCTCGCGCGCGGCGGCAACCAGCTCTCGGGCGGCGAGCGGAAGATGGTGTCGGTGGCGCGCGCGCTCGCGCTCGCACCCAAGCTGCTGCTGCTCGACGAGCCCTTCGAAGGCCTCTCGCCGGCCATCATCCCCAGCATCGCCGAGGGCATCGACCGCATCCGCGAGCTCGGCCACGGCGTGCTGATGGCCGAGTCGAACGTTCACCACATTCCCGACGGAACCGACGGCCTCTACGTGCTCGAGCGCGGCGAGATCATCTGGCACGGCAAGCCCGGCGACGACTATCCGCCCGAAGTCGTGCGCGTCATCGGCGGCTAGGGCGGCGCATTCCAAGGAGATTCCGATGCCCAAGATCCTCACCCAGGAGCAGATCGACACGTTCTGGCGCGACGGCTGCGTGTTCCCGATCCGCGTCATGTCCGTCGACGAGGCGACCGCCGTCCGCAACCGGCTCGAAACCTTCGAGAAGAAGGCCGGCGGACCGCTGAAGGGCGACCTTCGCCACAAGTCGCACCTGCTGTTCCCGTGGCTCGACGACATCGTCCACCACACCCGGGTGGTCGATGCCATCGAAGACCTCTACGGCCCCGACCTGCTGTGTTGGTCGACCAACTTCTTCATCAAGGAGAAGCAGAACCCCGCGTTCGTGTCGTGGCACCAGGACTCGACCTACTGGGGACTCAGCAAGCCCGACGTCGTCACCGCCTGGGTGGCGCTCACGCCGAGCAATGCGTCGAACGGCGCGATGGGCTTCATCCCCGGCACGCACACCGCCGAGCAGATTCCGCACCGCGACACCTTCGCGAAAGACAACCTGCTGACGCGCGGCCAGGAGGTCGAGGTCGATGTCGACGACGCGAAGGCGATCACGGTGGTGCTGGAGCCCGGCGAGATTTCGTTGCACCACGTGCGCCTCGTGCACGGCTCGCCGGCCAATCCGTCGGGCGACCGCCGCATCGGCTTCGCCGTGCGCTACATCCCGACCAGCGTCGCCCAGATCGCCGGCGACGACAGCGCGTCGCTCGTGCGCGGCGAAGACCGCTTCCACCACTTCGCCCTCGAGCCACGGCCGACGCGCGACATGGACCCAGCCTTCGTGCAGCTGCACCGCGACATCACCGAGCGCAACGCGCAGATCCTCTACCGCGGCACCGACGTCAAGAGCTACAACGACTCGGCGGCGCTGGCCGGCGACCGCGGCGGCGCGCCACGCGCGGGCGGGATGTGACCTCGTGAAGTTCCGCGCCGCGGTGCTGAACCGCACCGGCGAGCCGCTGACGATCGACACGGTGGAGATGGCGCCGCTGCGCGCCGGCGACGTGCTCGTGCGCGTGCACGCGAGCGGCCTCTGCCACACCGACCTCGAAGTCATCCAGGGCGCGCTGCCCTATCCGCTGCCGATCGTGCTCGGCCACGAGGGCGCGGGCGTCGTCGAGGCGGTCGGTGCCGACGTGACGAGCGTCAAGCCGGGCGACCACGTCGTCTGCTCGTGGAATCCGCACTGCGGCCACTGCTTCTACTGCGACCGCGGCGTCACCATCCTCTGCGAACCGTACAAGCGCCACGAGCCGCGGGGCCGGCTGATCGACGGCACGTCGCGGCTGTCGCGCGACGGCGAGACGGTGCACCACTTCTTCACCACGTCGACGCACGCCGAATACACCGTCGTCACCGAGTCGGGCGCGATCAAGGTGCCGAAGGAGATTCCGTTCGACCGTGCCTGCATCATCGGCTGCGGCGTGATGACGGGCATCGGCGCGGCCGTGCGCAAGGCCAAGGTGCAGCCCGGATCGAGCGTGCTCGTGATCGGCTGCGGCGCGGTCGGCCTCAACGTGCTGCAGGGCGCGCGCCTCGCCGGCGCCGGCCGGATCATCGCCGGCGACGTTGGCGCCGAGCGGCTCGAACGCGCGCGGCGCTTCGGCGCCACCGACACGATCGACGTCGCCGACGAAGGCGCGCTCGAGGCGGTGAAGGCGATGACCGCCGGCCGCGGCGCCGACTACGTGTTCGAGGCCGCCGGACACGAGTCGGCATTCCGCCTCGCCGTCGAGGCGGTGCGGCCGGCTGGGCACGTGGTGTGGCTCGGCAAGGTCAACGTCGACAAGCCGGTCACCTTCCGGTGGGGCTCGCTGATGGGCGAGAAGCAGATCGTGCGTTCGAGCTATGGCGAGGCGCTGCCGAAGCGCGACTTCCCGTGGATCGCCGAGCTGTACCTGCAGGGCAAGGTGATGCTCGACGAGATGATCACGCGCCGCATCCGGCTCGACGAGATCAACGACGGCTTCGCCGATCTCGCCGCCGGCATCGGCACGCGCACGATCGTCGAGATGCCCTGAGACGTGCATCCGCCGCTGGCACCCGACCACGTCGACGCGCCGCACCGGGAGGCCGCACTCGGCGACCTCGCGCTCGAGTCGGGCGACACGATCGTCGACTACCGGCAGTCGTACGTCACGCACGGCAGACTCGACGGCGATCGCGGCAACGTCATCCTCGTGTGCCCCGCACTGACCGCGACGCACCACCGGCTCGACTTCCTGATCGGCGCCGGCACGGCGCTCGACCCAGCTCGCTGGTTCGTGGTCGTGGCCGATCCGATCGGCAACGGCCTGTCGACATCGCCGTCGAACAGCGTCGCCCAGCCGGGCCTGGCATTCCCGCGCTTCGCGTTGCGCGACATGATCGAGGCGCAACGCCGCCTGCTCGTCGAGGCGCTGGGCGTCGACCGCCTGCACGCCGTCGTCGGCGCGTCGATGGGCGGCATGCAGGCCCTGCAGTGGGCGGTGAGCCACCCGGGCTTCATGGACCGCATCGTCGCCATGACGCCGATGGCGAAGACCTCGCCGTGGGCGGTGCTCGTGACCGAGACGGCGCGTGCCTGCCTGACCGCCGATCCGGCCTGGCACGACGCGCGCGGCTTCGCGGCGCGACCCGAGCGCGGTTGGCGCGCCTACGCCGGCCTGATGAACGCGCTGCTGATGCGAACGCCCGACGCGCTCGACGGCTACGGACTCGCCGATGCGACGGCCGCGCACGCCTGGTTCGACGCCGTCGTCGCCGGCCTGCACGCGAACGGCTTCGAGGCGCACGACTACCTCTACCAGTCGTGGGCCTACGAAGCGCACGACGTCGGCACGACACCCGGCTTCGGCGGCGACACCGCGGCGGCGCTCGCGTCGATCGGGGCCCTCGCCCTGCTGCTGGCACCACCGCTCGACCTGTTCAACCCGGCCGGCTCGGCTCGCGATGCCGCGGAGGCGATCGCCGGGGCTCGCTTCGTCGAGATCCCGTCGCGCCAGGGCCACCTGGCCGCGAGCAGCACGCACGAGGCCGACGCGCGGTTCCTGAACGAGTCGATCGGCGCCTTCCTCGCCTGAGCCGCGCGCCGGGGCGTGCATCGAGCGCCCCCCGTGAAGGGCTACCGTCGAGCCCATGGTCTCGACCCTTCTCCCATGAGCATCCGGCTCCGAACATCCGCGACGACGTCGGGCGACCACCTGGAGCGGTCCGTGCTGATGCTCATCCTGGCGGTGAGTTGGGTCAGCTCCAACATCGCCTGGGCCGGCATGGAATGGGCCGGGAAGTCCTCTCCCGTTCTGCGGCTGGTCTTCGGGCTGAACATGGTCTTCCACCCGCTGACGTTCTTCGTCACATGGCGGCGATGGGTGCCGCTGCGCACCGCCGAGATGTCGTGTCTGCTGTTTGCAGCCGGCATCTGCGCCGCGTGCATGGCGCTGCGCCTGTATTCGACGACGTACGGCGCCACCATCGACATCCAGCCGCTCTACCTGTGGATCCCGGTCATCTACGTTTTCGCGTTCACGCTGTCGGCCCACACCTCCAGCCTGCGCATCTCGCTCGCGATCCTGACCGTCTTCGTCGTGATCAGCCTTCCCTACCTGCTCGGGGGATTCGACCGGCCTCACGCGAACTTCACCGTTCAGCTACACGCCGTCTCCGCCGTGTTGATCGCAGCGCTCTACTTCTTCTCCAGCTACCAGCACCGCTTTCAACTGGCGCAACTGAGCGTGGACGAGCTGGCGCGCCTGGCCAACACGGACGAGCTCACCGGGCTGGCCAATCGCCGGCGCGTCTCCGAGTCGATCGAATCGGAACTGGCCCGCTTCGCGCGTTACGGCGGCACGTTCTCGATCATCCTGATCGACATCGATCACTTCAAGAACGTCAACGACCGGTTCGGACACCACGTCGGTGACCAGACCCTCGTGGCCGTCGCCGCGCGCATGCAGGAGATGCTGCGCGAGGTCGATACCCTGGGGCGCTGGGGCGGCGAGGAGTTCCTGATGATCTTCCGGAGACGCCGTTCGACCAGGCGCTGAGCAAGGCGAATGCGTTGTGCGAACACGTCGCCGACAAGCCTCTGTTCGGCAACCAGGCCACGACGATCAGTTGCGGAGTCGCCAGCGTGAAGAAGGGCGACGAGGCGAAAGCCTTGCTGCGTCGCGCTGATCTGGCACTGTATGAGGCCAAGCACGGTGGGCGCAACCGGGCAGAGGGGATTCAGGAAGCGCCGATCTGACGCGGCGACAGCGGCCGCTGTCGCGTTGCGGCCACCGCGCCGATCGCGAGTGCGAGCGCCGAGACCGCGAGACCCGGGCGCAGGCCGCCGAAGCGATCGCCGATCAGCCCGACCAGCACCGGCCCGACGATCTGTCCCGACGCGAACACGACCGTGAACGACGCGATCCCCGACGCCCACAGCGCCGGCGACAGGTTGTGCCGCACCAGCGCCGTCGTCGAGGCGACGAGCGACAGGAACACGGCGCCGAACAGCAGGCCGGAGGCGAACACCGCAAACGGTGCCGTGCTGACCACCGGCAGCACGGCGGCGACGGCCAGCAGGCCGTTCAGGATCGCCATCGATTCGCCACCGCGAAAGCGCTGCAGCATGCGCGCCCAGATCCACGACGACGCGACCACGGCGAGGCCGAGCATCGCGAAGAACGCATCGACGACGCCAGTCGACAGGTGCTGCTCGCGCAGCAGCGTGACGACGAACGTCATGTAGCCGATATAGCCGATGCCGAACATCAGGTAGGCGACCAGCGCCGGCCTGAAGAGACGCGGCTCGAACCGGCCTCGCGCGTTCGTTTTGGAAGGCGCGGCGCCAGCCTCGGCCTCGCCTCGCACCACGCGCGCGAGCAGCGCCGCGGCGACCAGCCCGAGCGCGCCGATGCCGATCCACGGAAGTTGCCACGGATGCGGGCTGCGCGGATCGAGCAGGAGCGGCACGAGCACGGCGGTCGCGACGATGCCGATCCCCGTGCCACCGTAATAAAGGCCGATGACGAGTCCGGCCGGCGTCGCCCGCAGCCCCGCCGCGGGGGCACGGCCCGCCACGCGGGACGCCACGACCGCGCCCGACACGAGCGACAAGGCGCTCACGACGCCGGCGAGCGCGCGCATGGCGTAGAGCGCGGCGTCGCTGGCCACGAGTCCGTGCGCCGCCAGTGCGAGTGCCGTGGCGGCGGTGCTGCTCGCAAGCAGCCGGTCGGCGCGCCAACGGCGCAGCGCGGCCGGCGCCACGAGCGCGCCGGCCAGGTAACCGGCGGCGTTGACCGTGTTCATCGCGCCGGCGGTGAAGTAGCTCCAGCCGAGGTCGACGCGCATCGCCGGCAGCAGCAGTCCGTAGGCGAAGCGCGCGAGGCCGAGCGAGACGGCGGCGCCGAGCGCGAGGACGCCGGCCTCGAGCCACCTCGGGCGTTGCCCGTCCGTCGTCACGTCGGTCCCGGGGGCGGCGGATGGTGTTCGCGGGCTGAGAGCAAGGCCTCGGCGACCTCGATGAAACCCCTTCCGCGGGGCAGCGTGGTGATGAACGCGGGCCAGGTGGTGAGGCGGTGCGCGAAGTCCATCAGGTTCGCGACGCCGACCGAGAGCGGGAAGGCCGCGAACATCGGCTGGTCGTTGGTCGAGTCACCGACGTAGAGCCAGCGGTCGCGCTCGCGTTCGAGGTCGCGCGCGAGCCGTCGCTGCACGATCCAGGCCGCGCCGCTGAGCTTGTCGTGGCTGCCGAACCAGGCGTTGACGTGGATCGAGCTGACCGTCGCCTGCATGCCCTCGTCGACCACCAGCGCGACCACCTGCTCGATCGCTGCCGGCGACAGATGCGCGAACTCGGCGTGGTCGATGGCGATGTCCGTGACCCGACCGGCGCTGTCGCGCGCGAGCGTCGCGCCCGGCACCTCGCGCAGGATGCGCGCGGCGGCGGACTGGAGCTTGCGGCCGTTGGCGGCGCGCAACTCGGCGTCCTGCGCGTACTCGACACGGAACTCGTCGCCGTCGCGGAACAGCGCCACGGCGCCGTTCTCGGCGACCACGCCGGCCAGCGGCAGTTGCTCGGCGATCGGCCGGCTCCAGCCCATCGGCCGGCCGGTGATCGCGAACACGGGCACGCCCGTCGCGGCCAGCGCAGCGATTGCCGCCACCACACCCATCGGCACCTGGCCGTCGGTCGTGAGCGTGTCGTCGATGTCGGTGAGGACGCCGTGCACGCGCGCGAGCCGGCCCGGTTCGCAGCGTTCCCACGGCTGCACGTGCGCAGGGGTCACGCCGGGATCATAGGGGCGGCGTATGCGCCGGTCGGTCTCCATGCCCTCGGGAGAGGATCGAGGGGTCAGGGCATGAAGGGAACGGGATCGCAGCACTGACATCATCCGGCCTTAGAATCCACGCTTTCCGAGGAGCGTTGCAAGGCGGGCCGATCCAGGCGCGTCCCAGGCTCGGGAGGCTGCAAAGCCGTGGTGTTCTCGCCGCGGCGCCACTTGCAACCGCGCTCACCCGAACGACACGCGTCGCAGGGTGGGCCTCGGATCTCAGGCCTTCTTTGGCGTCGCCGTCGTTCGGGTCTTGCCCACGACAGGAATCCGACACGCCATGAACGCCGTTCTCAAGCCCGAAGCCACCGCCCCGTACATCGTCGCCGACCTCGCGCTCGCCGCCTGGGGCCGCAAGGAAATCAAGATCGCCGAGACCGAGATGCCCGGTCTGATGGCGATCCGTGACGAGTTCGCGAAGTCGCAGGCGCTCAAGGGCGCACGCATCGCCGGCTCGCTGCACATGACGATCCAGACCGCCGTCCTGGTCGAGACGCTTCAGGCGCTCGGCGCCGAGGTGCGATGGGCGTCGTGCAACATCTTCTCGACCCAGGACCACGCCGCCGCCGCGCTCGCCGAGCAGGGCACGCCCGTGTTCGCCTACAAGGGCGAGTCGCTCGCCGACTACTGGGACTACACGCACCGGATCTTCGAATTCGGCTCCAAGGGTCAGACCGGCGAGGGCCCGAACCTGATCCTCGACGACGGCGGCGACGCCACGCTCCTGATGCACCTCGGCAAGCGGGCCGAGAAGGACGCGTCGGTCATCTCGAAGCCGACCAGCGAAGAGGAGACCTGCCTCTACGCCGCGATCAAGGCCAAGCTCGCCGTCGACGCGACCTGGTACTCGCGAAAGTCGGGCGAGATCATCGGCGTGACCGAGGAGACGACGACGGGCGTGCACCGCCTGAAGGAGATGAGCGCCAAGGGCGCGCTGCTGTTCCGCGCCATCAACGTCAACGACTCGGTCACCAAGTCGAAGTTCGACAACCTCTACGGCTGCCGCGAGTCGCTGGTCGACGGCATCAAGCGCGCCACCGACGTGATGATCGCCGGCAAGGTCGCCTGCGTGGCCGGCTACGGCGACGTCGGCAAGGGCTCGGCGCAGGCGCTGCGGGCGCTGTCGGCGCAGGTCTGGGTCACCGAGATCGACCCAATCAACGCGTTGCAGGCGGCGATGGAAGGCTACAAGGTCGTGACGATGGAATACGCGGCCGACAAGGCCGACATCTTCGTGACGACGACCGGCAACAAGGGCGTCATCCGCTACGAGCACATGGCGGCCATGAAGGACCAGGCCATCGTCTGCAACATCGGCCACTTCGACAACGAGATCGACATCGCCGCGCTCGAGACTGGCTGCACGTGGGAGGAGATCAAGCCCCAGGTCGACCACGTCGTGTTCCCGGACGGCAAGAAGATCATCCTTCTCGCCAAGGGCCGGCTGGTGAACCTCGGCTGCGGCACCGGCCACCCGAGCTTCGTGATGAGTTCGAGCTTCGCCAACCAGACCATCGCCCAGATCGAGCTTTTCACGCAGCCCGAGAAGTACGAGAACGGCAAGGTCTACGTGCTCCCGAAGCACCTCGACGAAAAGGTCGCACGCCTGCACCTGACGAAGGTCGGCGCGATGCTGACCGAACTCACCGACGAGCAGGCCGCCTATATCGGCGTGAAGAAGGAAGGCCCGTACAAGCCCGACACGTACCGGTACTGAGGCGGGCGAATCGGCTCGGGCTGGTGCCGCATGCGAAAGGGCTCCACAATGGAGCCGGTTCCGAAATGGAGGCGCTCGCATGAGCATCAACCTGTCGATCAAGGGTGTTCCGGAAGATGTGGCGGCGCGTCTGCGCGCTCGCGCGGAGCGCAACCATCGCTCGCTTCAGGGCGAGCTGATGGCCATCGTGAGCGAGGCTGCGGTGGGGCAACCGGCTTTTGGCGCTCCCGCTCGCACGCAGAGTCGCGGCGTCGCGCACGGCACACGCGTCGGTTCGCGGACGACGGAAGACATCGCAGCGGAATTGAAGCGGCGCTTTCCGGAACCGGTCGACAGCGGGCCGCTGGGCGTCGACATCATCCGCGCCGACCGCGATTCCCGATGACGTCGAAGGCGCCGGTCGCGCTCTACGTGGCCGAACCGCCTGCCGCGTACCTCACCCGCTCGCCGATCGTCATCGACTGCTCCGTGCTCGTGGCCGTGCTGTTCGACGAGACCCTCAGGCCCGCGGCGGATCAGCTCATCACCGGCAGGGCGCTGCATGCGCCCTGGCTGCTCGACCACGAGGTGGCGAACGTCGCCGACAAGAAGCGGCGGGCCGGGATATCGGCCGAGGTTCTGGACGCGGGCATCGCGCTGTACGACGAGTACGACGTCACGATGCATCGCACGCTGCCGGGCGACGTGCTCGACCTTGCGACGACCTATTCCCTCTCCGCCTACGACGCTGCCTATCTGGCGGTGGCGTCGGCACTGCGCGTGCCGCTGGTCACCTTCGATCACAAGCTCGGCAAGGCCGCCATGCGGCATCTCGGCTCTCTCGAGTGACCACCATCCGGGCCGACGTGTTCGCCGTCGAGCGCGGCCTTGCCCCGACGCGATCGGCCGCCGCACGGCTGATCGGGCATGGCGGCCTGCGCGTGCGACAGGGCGACGTGTGGCGCGTGGTCCGCAAGGCGGGCGAACCGATCGCCGACGGCAGCGAAGCCGAGGTGACCGACGACGCCGAGCTGCGATTCGTGTCGCGCGGCGGGTTGAAGCTCGAGGCTGCGCTCGCGAAGACGGGCCTCGACGTCGCCGGCACGACCTGCCTCGACCTCGGACAGAGCACCGGCGGCTTCACCGACGTGCTGCTGCAGCGCGGCGCGGCGCAGGTGGTCGGCGTCGACGTCGGTCATGGCCAGTTGCATCCGCGCCTCGCGGGCGACCCGCGCGTCACCGCGCTCGAAGGCGTGAACGCACGCCACCTCGACGCCGAGCAGCTTCCCTACGCACGCTACGACCTCATCGTCGGCGACCTGTCCTTCATCTCGCTCACGCTCGTCATGCCCGCGCTCGTGCCCTTGCTCGGCGACGGCATCCTGCTGCTCCTCGTGAAGCCGCAGTTCGAACTGCAGCCGGTCGACATCGGCAGCGGTGGCAAGGTCAAAAGCGAGGCGGCGTACGGCCATGCCGAGCGGCGCCTTCGCAAGGCCTGCGTCGGCCTCGGCCTCATCGTGCAGCGCTGGTTCGAAAGCCCCACGCCAGGGACCGAAGGTGCGCGCGAATTCTTCCTGCAGGCCGTCCGCGAAGCGGCCCCGGCTGATACGACACCATGAACCTGCAACTGCCCGTCCCCGTCAGCTTCGAATTCTTCCCGCCCAACACGCCAGTCGGGTCGGAAAAGCTCAAGACCGTCGTCGCCGAACTCGCGACCGCCTCGCCCGAGTTCTTCAGCGTCACGTACGGCGCCGGCGGCGCGACTCGCGACAAGACGCTCGCCACCGTCGCCGACATCGCCGCCCTCGGACACGACGCCGCGCCGCACCTTTCGTGCGTCGGCTCCACGCGCGAAGGCATCTCCGCGATCCTCGACACCTACCGCGCCCGCGACATCCGCCGCCTCGTCGCGCTGCGCGGCGACCTGCCGAGCGGCACCGCCGTGGCCGGCGAGTTCCGATACGCCGCCGACCTCATCGGCTTCATCCGCGAGACGCAGGGGCGCGACTGGCACATCGAGGTCGCCGCCTACCCCGAGTACCACCCGCAGCAGCGCTACGCGCGGCGCGACCTCGAGCATTTCGCCGCCAAGGTGGAGGCTGGTGCCGATTCGGCGATCACGCAGTTCTTCTTCAACCCCGATGCGTACTTCCATTTCGTCGACGAGGTGCGCGCGCTCGGCGTCGAGGTGCCCATCGTCGCGGGCATCATGCCGTTCCACAACTACGCGAAGATCGCCCAGTTCGCGGCGCGCGACGGCATCGAGATCCCGCGCTGGGTGGCGCTGAAGATGGAGGGCTATCTCGACGACACGGCGTCGATCCGCGCCTTCGGCCTCGACGTGCTGGAGCGGCTGTGCCGCCGGCTCGTCGAGGGCGGCGCGCCCGGCATCCACTTCTACACGCTGAACCAGTCGGCGCTGTCGCTGGAACTCTGCCGGCGGCTCGCCGCCTGACCGCGACGTTCAGCCGCGTTCGTACATCACGCCGTCTTCGGTCAGGAGCGCGTCGAGCGGCAGGTCGTCGGGTTGCGAGCGCAGGAACGGCAGGAAGCCGTGCGTGTAGCTCACGCCGATCGTGACCGGGCGCGGCGTGATCGCTTTCAACGTGCGGTCGAAGAAGCCGCCGCCGTAGCCGAGGCGCACGCCGCCCGGGCCGAAGCCGAGACACGGCACGACGAGCATCTGCGGCGAGAACTCGTCGGTGTCCTTCGGCTTCGGGATGTCGTAGGCGTCGAGTTCCATCTCGCAGCCCGGGTACCAGACGCGGAATCGGAGCGTGCCGGTCTCGCGGTCGGCGACCGGAAGGCCGATGCGGCGCGGACCGCGCTCATCGGCACCTTCGGTCCAGCGGTAGAGGGCGGGCAGGGGGTCGAACTCGCCCTTGATGGGCCAATAGGCGCCGATCGTCGATTCGCGCCGGCCGACCAGAAAGACGCGCAGCGCGCCCTGCAATGCGACGGCTCGCTCGAGCCGGTCGGGCAACGCCTGGCGCGCGGCGACGAGCTTGGCGCGCTGCGCGGCCAGGTCAGCTCCGGAAGAGGCCCCCATCGCCCTGCCCTTCGTCCTTGTTCTCGATGAACCGGGCATTGTGCGGGACGGCATCGGTGACGACGTGCAGGCGCTGCCAGCGCCGGCGGACACGGGCGCCGAGCGCGTCGCGCTGCCACGCGACCGCAGCGCCGCCGCCCCAGGGCTCGACGAGCGTGCGCGACGCGTCGTCGACCTCGATCGAGTCGCCTGCGGCAAGGAGGTGATCGTCGGGATCGCCCGGGCGCGTCAACCAGACGCGACCGTCGACCACGGACAGCCGACCCGAGCCGCCGGCGAGCGCGACGACATGCCCCGGCCGCAGCGCGCAGAAAGGCATGGAGTTGTTCAGGATGCTCATGAATCTTCCTTCCTATGGACCCACATCATCGAGATTTCTGTCTCTGTGATCCAATGAGATCGATCGAACCGATTGATGCTCAGCACGCATGAATTCTCGAACTCGACGACCGCTCGCACTGTCGAACCTGCGCGCCTTCGAAGCGGTCGCCCGGCTGGCCAGCTTCAGCGCCGCGGCAGAGGCGCTGCACGTCACGCAGTCGGCCGTCAGCCGGCAGATCAAGGGACTGGAAGAGGAGCTCGGCGAGCCGCTGTTCGTGCGCGGAACGCGTCACGTCGAGCTCGCGCCGGCCGGGCAGACGCTGCTGCGAACGGTCGATCCGTGGCTGACGGGCCTGGACGCCAGCGTGCAGCAGATCCGCCAGGCCAGGAGCCGGCGGCGCGTGAGCGTGACCACGTTCGCGTCGTTCGGGTCGCTCTGGGTGCTGCCCCGCATCGAGGCGTTCCAGAGCAGCCACCCCGACATCGACATCCGCGTCTCCGCGCACGACGCTCTCGCCGACCTCGACGATCCCGAAGTCGATCTCGCACTTCGATACCACCGCCCGCGAAGCTCCGACGCCGGTGCGGTGCACCTCTTCGACGACACCCTGACACCGGTCGTGAGCCGCGGCCTGTGGGACCGCATCCTGCGCGGCGAGGCGCCGCCGCTGGCCCGACCCGCCGACCTCGCGCAGCACACGCTCGCCGAGGAAGACGACGACCGCCCGAGCAGCGACTTCCTCAGCTGGCGCTACTGGCTCGGCGCGAATGGTCTCGATCATCTGCAGCCGCGACGCTGGCTCTATCTCAACTACACCTACCAGCAGGTGCAAGCCGCGCTGGCCGGCCACGGCGTTGCGCTGGCGCGCGTGCCGCTCGTCCTCGAGGCGCTGCAGCGCGGCGAGCTGGTCGAGCCGTTCGGCGCGTCGAAGCGGCTCGGCAGCCCTTACGGCTACTGGATGGTGGTGTCGTCCGGCGGCAAGAGCCGACCCGAGGTCCGCGAGTTCAGCGCCTGGGTCGAGTCCCAGGCCGCAAGCACGCGCGCCGCAGTCGACGCGCTCGGCAAGCTCAGCGCGGGCCCCGCTCGGTGACGATGAGCGCGAGCGGCGTGTCGTGGGGCCGGGCGTCGAACGCGGCCGCATCGAGTTCGGTGAACGACCACGCCACCCCGATCGCGGTGACCTGCGGCCGTGCCGCCAGCCAGCGGTCGTAGTAGCCACCGCCGTAGCCGAGCCGGTAGCCTCCTGCGCTCCATCCGACGCACGGCACGACGACGACGTCGGGCTCGACCTCGGGTCCGGTGCCGGAGCCGATGCCGCATTCGTCGGGCACGGTGGTCTCGCCGTGTCGCCAGGCGCGGAACGTCATCGCGCGGTCCTCGCGCCGTGCATACGGCAGCGCGAGAGCGGTTTTCGACAACCGCGCGTCGGCGGCGATCGCATCGGTTACGTTAGATTCGGAGCCGAACGCGCAGTAGACACCGAGGATCGCCGGCTCCAGCTCGGCGACGGTGTCGACGAGCGCCGCGTGCAGCGCGCGAGTCGCCCCCGCCATGTCGGCGGACCGGACGAATGCGTCTCGCTCGGCGAGCAGTCGCCGTCGCAGGGGGGTGCGCGGCGAGTCGGTCACGTGGATGTCAGGACGACGACAGAGAAAGCGGAGGAAGCGACACGATGCGACGAGCGATGAAGGGCTGTGCCGGGGGTCTGCGCATGCGCGGGTCAGTATATGGATCGGCCCTCGCGCTGCTCGTCATGGCCGGCAGCGTCACGGCCGTGACGGCAGCGCCACGCGCTGCGCGCCCGCAGGCCGAGCGACCCGTCGCGGCCGCGGGACCCGAGCAGACCGTCCTCGACGCGCGCGACGCGCTGCGGCGCAAGGACGCCACGCGGCTCGCCGCGCTGAGTGCGCTCGCTGCCGCACAGGGCAACCCGCTGGCGATGTGGGTCGAATACTGGGAACTGCAGAACCGCATCGCATCGGCCACGCCCGCCGAAGCGCAGGCGTTCATCGCGCGCTGGCCCGGTACCTACGTGGAAGACCGCTTCCGCAACGACTGGCTGCTCGAACTCGGCCGGCGCCGCGACCTCGCCGGCGTAGCCGCCGAGTTCCCGCGCTTTCGCATGAACGACGACCGAGAGGTCACCTGCTACGCGGCAGCCGCCGCACCGCTCACGACGAAGGAAGCGAAAGACGCAGCGGTCGCCGCCTGGCTGGCGCAGCGCGAGGCCGACGACGGCTGCGCCCTGCTCGGCCAGATGCTGTTCGACGCGAAGGTGGTTGGCCCTGCCGACGTGTGGGTGCGCGTGCGCAACGCCACCGAGACCAACAAGCTGCGCACCGCGAAGCAGACGGCCGCGCTGCTCGGCCCCGCCGTGGCCGCGAACGTCGCCGAGGCGGTCGACCACCCGGCGCGCGTCCTGGCGCGCAAAGGCTCGACGGCGTCGCGCGCCGCCGCCGAGACGACGTTGCTGTCGCTCGTGCGGCTTGCCGCGACCGACGGCGACACCGCCGTCGACCAGCTCACCTCGCGCTGGGACAAGGCGCTTCCGCCCGACCTCGCCGCCTACGCGTGGGCGAGCGTCGGGCGCCAGTCGGCACTCAAGCTCCGCGCGGAAGCGCCCGACCAGTACGACCGCGCCGAGCGCGCCGAAGGCCGGCGCGGCGCGCGCGGCGTCGTCCTCTCCGACGACCTGCTCGCGTGGAAGGCGCGTGCCGCACTGCGCGCCGATGGCGGCAAGGCGCGCTGGCAGCAGGTGATGCAGGCGATCACGGCGATGACACCCGCCGAGCAGCAGGACCCGCAGTGGCTGTACTGGAAGGCGCGCGCCGCCGGCGCCATCGCGGGCGGCTCCGGCGACGGCGACATGCTGCGCACGCTGCGCCAGG
>JBBSPY010000059.1:0-15487 GCA_038258415.1 Burkholderiales bacterium | reverse complement strand
GCGCCCGCGCGGTTCTCGACCACGATGGGCTGGCCGAGAGCCGGCCGCATGTGCTCGGCCATCAACCGACCGAGGGCGTCGGTCAGCGCTCCCGGCGGATAGGGAACGAGCAACTTGATGGGCCGCGCCGGATACGACTGGGCCATGACGGGCAAGGCCAGGCCCGTCATCAACGCGGCGGGGACCAGGCGGAGGATGCGACGCCTCGGGTTCATGCTGCCTCCGTCGCGACGAGGCCGCGTTCGAACTCCCGGATCGGCCGCTTGCCGGGTGCGGCAGGGACGATGTGATGGCCGTCGGGCAAGGGCGCGACGCCCGATTCGGGGGTGTAGTCACCTTCCACGCCTCGAACGGCATCGCCCGCCACGGTGACGCGGCTCATGCTGCGTCGCTGCGGGTAGTAGTCGTGCGGCGCGTAGTGGTGAGTCGACCGGTTGTCCCACATCACGACGGTATGCGGCTGCCACTTCACGCGCAACTGAAACTCGGGGCACCTGGCGCGGTCGTAAAGGTGCCGCAGGATCATGTCGCTTTCCTCAGCGGACAGACCCTTGATCCGGGTCGTGAACTGCGCGTTGACGTTGATCAGCCTCCGCCCGGTGACCGGATGGATGCGCACGACCGGGTGCGACGGATTGGGGAACGTCCGTTCCAGCTCGCGCAGCTTGGCCTGGTGCGCCTCCGAGCTGGTGAAGAGTGGCCGCCACGGCTTGAAGTCGTGGGTGGCTTCCAAGCCGTGGATGTAGCGCTTCATGCGCTCCGACAGGCTCGTGTAGGCCGCCGTCATGCTCGCGAAGAGGGTGTCGCCACCGTACTCGGGGACGATGTTGGCGCGCAGGATCGTCAGCGCCGGAGGTGCGGCGCGGAAGGTTTCGTCGGCGTGCCACTGGTCGGTCAGCGCCGGCGGGTTGTCGGCCGAGTAGTCGAGCACGATGACCTCGCGCTTGTCGTCGAGATTGGGGCTGAACGGATGGATCGAGAGCTCGCCGAACAGACGTCCGAACGCCAGCTGCTCGTCGAGCGTGATGTCCTGGTCTCGGAAGACGAGCACCTCGTGGCGGACGAACGCGGCGTGAAGCGCCTCGAACGTCTCCGGCGCCATCTGCTGTCGCAGGTCGATGCCGCGGATTTCGGCGCCGATGTTTCCGCCGAGGCGGGTCACCGCCAGTTCTGTCTGGTTCATGGGGGTCTCCTTCAATGGCTGCGGCTGAAGTCGATGCCGTGGCGGCGCGCCATGGCATCGAACAGGAGCTCGTCGTTGTCCGTCTTGCCCTTCTCCTGCATGCCGGCCTGCGTGGCCGGCACGCGATCCAGCACGGCGGCTGCGATCGGCCGGTTGCGGCCGGCGCCCGAATCGCTGGCCAACTGGATCTCGCACGCCCGCTGCAAGGTCCACAGGCGCTTGAACGCTTGCGGCAAGGTCCGGCCGACGACCAGCAGTCCGTGGTTGCGCAGGATCAGGTGCGACGCGTTGCCCAGCGAGGCCACCAGGCGCGGCTGCTCCTCCAGGCCGGTCGTGACGCCTTCGTACTCGTGGTACGCGAGGTCGCGTGCCAGCATCGCGCTGTAGAAATTGTCGTGTCGAAGCCCGTCGTCCTTGCACGCGACCGCACAGCCGGCGGTCGTGTGGACGTGCATGATGCAGTGGGCGTCGTCGCGTGCGCAATGGATGGCGCCGTGGATGACGAAGCCGGCCCGGTTGACGCGATGGCCGCTGCTCTCGACATCCGACCCGTCGCCGTCGATCTTGACGAGGTTGCCGGGCCTCACCTCGCAATAGTGCAGCCCGAACGGGTTGATCAGGAAGTGCGGTCCGATGCCCGGCGGCGACGGTACGCGCACGGTGATGTGGTTGAAGATGCCCTCGGCCCAGCCGAGTCGATCGAAGAGCTGGTAGCAGGCGGCTAGCTCGCGCCGAGCCGCAAGTTCTTGCGGCGTGCGGTTCGATTGATCGGCGAAGTCGCTCACCACTCGATCCTGCACTTCCGGTCGACAATGGTTGAAAGCAACTGTCGTCGGTATTTTCCCGCCGTGCCTGCGCGGCTTTGCACCGTGGTCCTACCTTCGTCTCGCATCCGCCTCTCCCATCCCGCCAGCCTGGCCGACATGCTGCTGTACCGCCTGAACGGCATACGCGCGGTCGGCGGCGGCATCGTCCTCAGGTTGTGCGAAGGCCGCTTCGGTGTCACCCGGCGGGAATGGGTCGTTCTGGCGCTGCTCCATGCGTCCGGGCCGGTGCACTCATCGGCTCTGGCCGAAAAGGCCAACCTGGACCGGTCTGCGATGTCGAAGGCAATCGTGTCGCTCGTCAGGAAGGACCTCGTGGCCCGGGCATCGCGGCGCGGCGATCGTCGCTACATCGAGCTGTCGATGACCGAAGCCGGCATGGCGCTCCTCGAACGCATGATCCCGGTGATGGAGGACCTGAACGCGCGCATCCTCGCTGATCTCGACGACCGCGAGATCGTGGCGCTCGACGGGCTGCTCGACCGACTGCAGGCCAGTGTCCACGCCCTGGAGCGTGAGTCGGCCCCTTGGCCTGCCGCAGACCGTCGCCGCGGCGGCCGGCTCGATTCGGCCGAACGGGGCTCCTGACCGCGGCGGCTATCGCGCGATCGCCTCTTCGTTCACGGGCGGTTCTGCGGCGACCGGCTTGGCGTTCCTCTTCCTGAAGTACGACCACATCGACCAGCCCACGAGCAGTGCGGTGAAGGCCAGGGCCGAGGCGCTGATCGGGCGTTCGACGAAGACCGCGAAGTCGCCCCGCGACAGCAGCAGCGCGCGCCTGAAGTTCTCCTCGAACAGCGGCCCGAGGATGAGCCCGAGCAGCACCGGGACGACCTCGAAGCGCAGCAGCAGCATCAGGTAGCCGATGGCGCCGAAGGCCAGCAGCACGTAGATGTCGAAGACGTTGTTGTTCGTGCTGTAGACGCCGATGCAGGTGAACAGGACGATCGCCGGGAACAGCATCGAATACGGGATCGCCAGCAGGCGCACCCACATGCCGATCAGCGGGATGTTGAGGATCACCAGGAAGACGTTGCCGATCCAGAAGCTGACGATCAGGCCCCAGAACAGGTCGGGGTGGCTGGTGAGCACCTGCGGCCCGGGCTGGATGCCCTGGATGGTCAGTGCCGCGAGCATCAGCGCCATGATCGCGTCGCCCGGGATGCCGAGCGTGAGCGTCGGGATGAACGCGGTTCCCACGCCGGCGTTGTTGCAGGCCTCCGGCCCGGCGATGCCCTCGATCGCGCCCTTGCCGAACTGCTCCGGGTGCTTGGAGATGCGCTTCTCGATCGCGTAGGACAGAAACGTCGCCATCCCGCCGCTGGTGCCAGGCAGCGCGCCGAAGAAGGCGCCGAGGCCGGAGCCTCTGAGCATCGGCCCGATCGAGCGGCGCCAATCCTCGCGCGTGGGCATCTGGTCGCGCAGCGTGAAGCTCTGCGTCTTGACCGTCACCGATCCCTTGCCGGCGCTCTTGATCACCTCGGTGATCGCGAACAGGCCCATGGCCAGGGCCACCAGGCCGATGCCGTCGCTCAGCTCCGGCACGTCGAAGGCGAAGCGCTGCGTGCCGCTGTTGACGTCGGTGCCGACGATCCCGAGGATGAGACCGAACACCATCATCGCCACGCCCTTGATCGGCGACCCCTGCCCGACGGTGGACGCCGCGAGCAGGCCGAGCACCATCAGCGAGCAGTACTCGGCTGGGCCGAACTTGAGCGCCACCTCGGCCAGCAGGGGCGCGAACAGCATCAGCATCACGATGCCGACCGACGACCCCCAGAACGAGGCGATGCACTTCATGAAGAGGGCCACGCCGCCCCGGCCCTGCTGCGCCATCGGATAGCCGTCGAGCACGTCGACCGCCGCCGCGGCATGACCGGGCACGCCGAGCAGGATCGAGCAGGTGCCGCCGCCGTAGTCGGCGCCGAAGTACACCCCGGCGAGCATGATCATCGCGCCGGTCGGCGGCAGGTGGTAGGTGATCGGCAGCAGCAGCGAGATCGCGATCAGCGAGCCGAGGCCCGGCAGCACGCCGACCAGGCAGCCGAGGAAGACGCCGACGAAGCAGTACCAGAGGTTGGTCAGCGAGACCGCCTCGTGTATGCCGAGCGAGATGTGCGCGAGGAAGCTGGAGAAGATGTCCATCTGGCGCGCCTACGGTTGCGAGAAGGCGGGCAGGTTCATCTGCAGGCCGACCGTGAAGATGAGCCAGGAGAGAACCGCGAGCGAGACGGCGAGCAGCAGCGTTCGTCGCCAGCGGAACCGGGGCTCGGCGAGCGCGGCGACGAAGGTCAGCGCGACGGTGGCTGGCATGAGGCCGAAGCGGCCGACGATCAGGGCGAACACGGCGACGGCGATGAGAATGGCCGCGAGAGAGCGCCAGGCGATCGCCGCGACCTCCCAGGCATGCGCCGAGACGCGGAACGACAGCAGCAGCACGATCAGACCGAGCCCGGCCAGGATGCAGCCGAGCGCGACCGGGAAAAAGCCCGGCCCCATGCGCGCCGGCTCGCCGATGCGGTAGTGCGTGCCCGCGTAGACCGCGACAAACACACCCAGCGCGATCAGCAGCGCGCCTCCGAGAAAGTCGCGCAGGTCGAAATGCTTCATGGATCGGTGGGCCGTCGCAAATGTATAACTGTTAGGTTATGGAATCGATCAAATACTTTGACTATCGTGCATCGTTGCCGGGACCTACAGTGCCTGCTCGTCGTCACCGAAGAAGCCGCCATGTCCCGAGCATCGACCGCCGCCCATTCTGCCCATCCCGCCGTGTGGGCCGAACTCGACGCCTACAACGCGTCGTTCCACGACCTGGGTCTCAGGTGGCACTGGGACGTCGATACCTTTCTCGACCTGCAGGCGCACACCGACCCGGGCGAGCGCATCCGGCGCTACCTGGAGGCTCGCCATCCGCATCTGCTCAGGGCCTACGACGCCGAGTTCCTGGCGTCCGCCATCGAGGTGCGCAAGAACGGCTTTCACAAGGCGCGCGTGGCCATCGGTGACACCGGGCCGTGCTTCGACTGGGCGCAGTCGAGCGCGGGCGAGCTCGGCGCCTGAGGCCAGGGATCGAGCCATGCGAATCGCGATCATCGGCGCGGGAGCGATCGGCGGGCTGGTGGGCGCCAGGCTCGCGCTGGCGGGCGAGAGCGTCACCTTCCTGGTCCGCGGCGCCAACCTGCAGGCCATCCGCAGCGACGGCATCGCGCTGATCGAGGCCGACGGACAGCGCCGCGTTGCGCGCAATGTCATCGCGACGGCGGACTATCGCGAGGCTGGCCCGCACGACATCGTCGTCCTCGCCGTGAAGGCGCACCAGGTGGAGTCGGTGGCCGACGACCTGCCGCAGCTGCTCGGTCCGGATTCGGTCGTGGTCACGATGCAGAACGGCATCCCCTTCTGGTACTTCCACGGGCTCGGCGGTGAATTCGACGGCCTGCACCTCGCGAGTGTCGACCCTGGTGGGCAGGTCGCGTCGAGGATTCCCGCAGCGCGCGTGCTCGGATGCGTCGTCTATCCGGCGTCGGAGCTCGTTGCGCCGGGCGTCGTCCAGCACGTGGAGGGCGATCGCCTTCCGCTCGGCGAGCTCGACGGCAGCAGCAGCGAGCGCGCGGCGAAGACGGCGGCGTGCCTCGAACTCGCCGGCTTCCGGTCACCGGTGCTCGCCGACATCCGCTCGGAGATCTGGCTCAAGCTCTGGGGCAACCTGAGCTTCAATCCCATCAGCGCGCTGTCGCGCGCCACGCTGCTCGACATCTGCCGCTACGCGCCGACCCGGGCGCTCGCGGCGGCGATGATGCGAGAGGCTGAGATCGTCGCGGGCAAGCTCGGCATCGCCTTTCGCGTGCCGCTGGAGAAGCGGATTGCCGGAGCGGAGAAGGTCGGCGCCCACAAGACGTCGATGCTGAAGGACGTCGAGGCCGGTCGCCCCACCGAGGTCGATGCGCTGCTCGGTCCCGTCATCGAGCTCGGACGGCTGACCGCGACGCCGACGCCGCAGCTCGACGCCGTGCACGCCCTCGTCAAGCTGCTCACCCACGACGGGACCGCCGCGCCGTCCTGAGCGCGGTCTGTGGCATCGTGTCGCGATGAAGCACGCGACGCTGCGACAGCTCAAGGTCTTCGAGAGCGTCGCCCGGCTGAGCAGCTACTCGCGTGCGGCCGAGGAACTGCACCTCACGCAGCCGGCGGTCTCGACGCAGGTCAAGAAGCTCGCGGAGCACGCCGGGCATCCTCTGTTCGAGCAGGTCGGCAAGAAGATCCACCTCACCCAGGCGGGCAGCGAGCTCCTCGGCATCAGCCGTTCGATCATCGCCCAGTTCCAGGCGGCCGAACACGCGATGGCGCGCCTGAGCGGCGTGTCCGGCGGCACGCTCAACGTCGGCGTGATCAGCGCCGGCGACTACTTCTTTCCGCAGTTGCTGGTCGAGTTCGTGCGCCGTCATCCGGGCGTGTCGCTGAACTTCACCGTGCACAACCGCGAGGGGCTGCTCACGCACATCGCGCAGAACCTCACCGACCTTGGCGTCATGGTGCGGCCGCCTGCCGACGGCGACATGACCGCCGAGGCCTTCGCACCCCACCCCTACGTCATGGTCGCGGCGCCCGGGCATCCGCTCGCGGGCCAGCGAGCGATCTCCCGCGCGCGGTTGATGGCCGAGCCCTTCCTGGTTCGCGAGCAGGGGTCGGACACCTGGAACTCGATGCGCGACAGCCTGGGCGCTCGCTTCGCGAAGCTGAGGGTCGCGATGGAGATCCGCAGCACCGAGACGATCAAGCAGGCGGTCATCGCCGGCATGGGCGTGAGCTTCCTGTCGGCGCATACGGTGGCCCGCGAGCTGAAGTCGAAGCGCCTGGTCATGCTCGACGTCGATCGATTCCCGGTGATGCTCAACTGGTACGTCGTGCACCGCCGGACGAAGCGGCTGCCGCCGGTGGCGGAGGCGTTCCGGGCCTTCCTCCTCGAGGACGGCGCGTCGGCCATCGAACGCATCGTGCCGTTCCCGCGACCTCGCGAAACGCGCGGCGAGTAGATGTAATCCCCAACCCCTGTTTACCGGGAAGTTGACGAAAGTCAAGCGTTCGCCCCGTCGTCCGACTGACCATTCGCTGCGTTTGGACGAGTGGCATCGAGTCGAAGGAAGCAACGACATCGAACGCCGCTTCGGCACACCACCAGGAGACAAGATGATCAAGCTCGGAAACGGCATCGCCGCCGCCACCCAACTTCGCGGCACGTCGATCCTGCGCACGGCCTGTGCCGTGGCGGGCCTCGCCGGGGTTGCGTTCGCAGCGCCTGCGTGGGCCTGGGAACCGACCAAGCCCGTCGAGTTCATCGTTCCCGCGGGCACCGGCGGCGGCGCCGACCAGATGGCGCGCCTGATCCAGGGGATCATCGTCAAGCACAAGTTGATGAAGGAGTCGATGATCGTCGTCAACAAGTCGGGCGGCGCCGGCGCCGAGGGCTTTCTCGACGTCAAGGAGGCCAAGGGCGACCCGAACAAGATCATCATCACGCTGTCGAACCTGTTCACCACGCCGATGGCGACGGGCGTTCCCTTCAACTGGAAGGACATGACGCCGGTGTCGATGATGGCGCTCGACCAGTTCGTGCTCTGGGTCAACTCCGACAAGCCCTACAAGACTGCAACGGACTACATCACCGCGGTGAAGGCGGCCGGCCCGAGCAAGATGAAGATGGGCGGGACCGGCTCCAAGCAGGAAGACCAGATCATCACGGTCGGCCTGGAGAAGGCAACGGGAACGAAGTTCATCTACATCCCCTACAAGGGCGGCGGCGAGGTGGCTGTGCAGCTCGTCGGCAACCACATCGATTCGACGGTCAACAACCCGATCGAAGCCGTCGCGCAGTGGCGCGCCGGCAAGCTGCGCCCGCTGTGCGTGTTCGACGACACGCGCATGCCGTACAAGGAGAAGGTCACCGACACGATGTCGTGGAACGACATCCCGACCTGCAAGGAGTCCGGCATCCCGACCGACTACGTGATGCTGCGCGGCATCTTCATGGCGCCCGGCGTCACGCCCGACCAGACCGCCTTCTACGTCGACCTGCTGAAGAAGGTGCGCGAGACGCAGGACTGGAAGGACTTCATGGCCAAGGGCGCCTTCAACACGACGTCGATGAGCGGTGCCGAGTACCGCAGCTGGGTCGAGAAGGCCGAGGCCGCGCACCACCAGCTCATGAGCGAAGCGGGCTTCCTGGCCAAGAAGTAGCGTTCCGGGCGGCACGCCCAGCGGCCTCGGCCGGGGCGGGCCGCGGCCGATCCCGGCATCGTCGTCAGGCTCATCCTCGCAGCGGGGGCACTGCATGCTCGAAGAACATCCGGTCGGTTCGCCCACGAGCCCTGTCGTCGTGCGGACCAGCACCGTCGACGCCGCGGTCGCGGTGCTGCTCTTCATCGCCGGCGTCACCGTCGTCGTCCAGGCGCGTGGGCTCGGCGCGGGCTGGACGAGCGACGGTCCCGGCTCGGGTTACTTCCCCTTCTACATCGGCCTCATCCTGTGCATCGCGAGTGCCGGGATCTTCTACCAGGCGGTGTTCTCGAAGAAGCGCGACACAGCCGCCTTCGTCGACCGCGAGCAGCTCGTTCGGGTCCTGTCGGTGTTCGTGCCGGCCGTGTTCTACGTCTTCTGCGTCGTCTTCCTCGGCCTGTACGTGGCGTCGGCGATCTACATCGCCCTCTTCATGGTCATCCTCGGCAAGTACCCGATCTGGAAGAGCGTGCTGATCGGCGTTCTTGTCAACGCGTTCTTCTTCGCCCTGTTCGAGGTCTGGTTCAAGGTGCCGCTCTACAAGGGAACGCTCGAGCCGCTGGCCTTCCTCGGCTACTGACCGCGCGGGCCCGACACCATGGAAGAACTCGGCTCCCTCCTGCACGGCTTCGCCGTCATCCTCACGCCGGTCAACATCGGCCTCATGTTCGTCGGCATCACGCTCGGCGTGCTGATCGGCGTGCTGCCCGGGCTCGGCGGCGCCAACGGCGTCGCGATCCTGCTGCCGCTCACGTTCACCATGTCGCCCACTTCGGCGATCGTGATGCTGTCCTGCATCTACTGGGGGGCGCTGTTCGGCGGCGCGATCACGTCGATCCTGTTCAACATCCCGGGCGAGCCGTGGTCGGTGGCGACCACCTTCGACGGCTACCCATTGGCGCAAAAGGGCCACGCCGGCCAGGCGCTCACGGCGGCGTTCACGTCGTCGTTCGTCGGCGCGCTGATCGCGGTGCTGATGATCACCTTCCTGGCGCCGCTGGTCGCGAGGTTCGCGCTGCGCTTCGGCGCGCCCGAATTCTTCGCCGTCTACCTGCTCACCTTCTGCAGCTTCGTCGGCATGGGCAAGGGTTCGCCGTTCAAGATCCTGGTGTCGATGGCGATCGGCTTCGCGCTGGCGGCCGTCGGCATGGACACGGTGACCGGGCAACTGCGAATGACGTTCGGCCAGGCCGAGCTGATGCGCGGCTTCGACTTCCTCATCGCCGTGATCGGCCTGTTCGGCATCGGCGAGATCCTGCTGTCGATGGAGGAGGGCCTCGCGTTCTCGGGCAAGGCGGCGCGCATCAACCCGAAGGTCGTCTGGGAGACGTGGAAGATGCTGCCGCGGTACTGGGTGACCTCGCTGCGCAGTGCCCTGGTCGGCATCTGGATGGGCATCACGCCGGGCGGCGCGACGCCGGCATCGTTCATGAGCTATGGGCTGGCCAAGAAGATGTCGAAGAACGGGCCGAAGTTCGGCACCGGCGAGCTCGAGGGGGTCATCGCGCCGGAGACCGCGGCTCATGCCGCGGGAACGAGCGCACTGCTGCCGATGCTCGCGCTCGGCATCCCCGGCTCGCCGACCGCCGCGGTCCTGCTCGGCGGCCTGCTCATCTGGGGCCTGCAGCCGGGGCCGCTGCTCGTCGTCGAGCAGAAGGATTTCGTCTGGGGGCTCATCGCCAGCATGTACCTCGGCAACATCGCCGGACTCATCGTCGTGCTGACGACGGTGCCGCTGTTCGCGTCGATCCTGCGCATCCCGTTCTCGATCATCGCGCCGGTGATCATCGTGATCTGCGCGATCGGCGCGTACACCGTGCACAACGCGATGCTCGACATCTGGTTCATGCTCGGCTTCGGCGTCATGGGCTACGTCTTTAAGAAGCTCGACTACCCGCTGGCGCCGCTGGTGCTGGCGCTCGTGCTCGGTGACAAGGCCGAGGACTCGTTTCGCCAGGCGATGCTGGTGTCGCAGGGCGACGTGACCATCATGTGGTCGAACGCGCTGGTCGGCTCGATCACCACGCTGGCCTTCATCCTGCTGTTCTGGCCGCTGATCTCGAGACTGTTGCGGCTGGTGCGGCCGGCGAAAAAGATCGATCCGCTGCTCGCCGAGCAACCCGTCGACTGAGCGCGGCGCGTCGAACGCTCAGATCTTGCCGCGCTGCTTCAGCCGGCTGAGCGTCTCTGCAGACAGGTTGAGGTAGGCGGCCAGCTCCTTGCGGGGGATGCGATCGGCAAGTTCGGCATGCTTGCGGACGAACCGGTGCACCCGGCCGGGCGCGTCGAGCAGGTGCAGCGTGATCGTGTGCGCCATGATCTCGCTCATCAGCCGCATCACCTCGTGCTCGAACGTCGCCTTGAGCGCGGGATGCCCTTCCATGAAGTCGACCCACGCCTGCATCGGCAGTTTCGCCACGCGCGCCTTGGTCAGGCAGACGATGCTGTACGGCGTCGGCGTGCCGAGACGCCAGGCCGCATAGCTGGTCTCGATGTCGCGCTCGTCGGCGAAGCGCAGGAGCATCTCGCGTGCGTCGGCGTTCGCGACGACGCGCTTGAGGATGCCGTCGAGCACGAAGTACTGTTCCATCTCGTGCACGCCCTGGTGCAGCAGGCTTTCGCCCTTGGCGCCGTCGACGATCGTCAGGTGAGGCTCGAGCGCTTCCCGTTCCCCGTCGGCGAGGTCCTTCAGGACGAGGTTCTGCCTGAGTTGCACGCGGATGACGTTGCGTTCCGGGTGGTTCTCCAGCGAGATCGGGTTCATCGAGGCGTGTGAAAGCGCGGCAAGGCGCTGCGGTTGGCAGTTTCCATCATAGGGGAGGCACCGGGCGTCAATTTCCCGAACCTTGACCGAGGTCATCGGCCGTGACCCGCCCGGCGCCGATAGTCGCAGCATCGTTCCCAACGCCGCCCACGAAAAAGCCAAGGAGACCCGCATGTCCGCAGTCCTCAAGCCGCAACCGGCCTCCACCGAAGACATCGAGGCCGCAGCGACGACGGACGGGTTTCACCTCGTCATCGACGCCCTCAAGCTCAACGGCATCGACACCGTCTTCGGCCTGCCGGGCATTCCGATCACCGACCTCACGCGCAAGATGCAGGCAGAGGGCTTGCGCGTCATCTCGTTCCGGCACGAGCAGCACGCCGGCAACGCCGCGGCCGCCGCGGGTTTCCTGACCGGAAAGCCCGGCATCTGCCTGACCGTGTCCGCGCCGGGTTTTCTCAACGGTCTGACGGCACTGGCCAACGCGACGACCAACTGCTTCCCGATGATCCTGATCAGCGGATCGAGCGAGCGCGAGATCGTCGACCTTCAGCAGGGCGACTACGAGGAAATGGACCAGCTGGCGATTGCCAAGCCGCTGTGCAAGGCCGCCTACCGGGTGCTGCACGCCGAGGACATCGGCGTCGGCATCGCCAGGGCGATCCGCTCGGCGCTGTCGGGGCGACCCGGCGGCGTCTACCTCGACCTGCCAGCCAAGCTGTTCTCGCAGACGATGGACGCCGCCGCCGGCAAGCGCTCGCTGATCGAGGTCGTCGATCCGGCGCCGCGCCAGATTCCCGCGCCCGACGCGGTCGAGCGCGCGCTCGGCGTGCTCAAGGGCGCCAAGCGGCCGCTGATCATCCTCGGCAAGGGCGCCGCCTACGCCCGCGCCGACGCGCCGATCCGCGCACTGATCGAGAAGACCGGCATCCCCTACCTGCCGATGTCGATGGCCAAGGGCCTGCTCCCCGACACGCACGCGCAATCGGCGTCGGCCACCCGCTCTTACGTGCTCGCGGAGGCCGACGTCGTGATGCTGATCGGCGCGCGGCTCAACTGGCTGCTCTCGCATGGCAAGGGCAAGACCTGGGGCGGCGCCAACGCGGCGGGCCGCACCTTCATCCAGATCGACATCTCGCCGACCGAGATGGACAGCAACGTCCCGATCGCGGCGCCGCTCGTCGGCGACATCGGCTCGTGCGTGGAGGCGCTGGTCGATCGTCTGGGAGGCAAGTGGGCGAAGCCGCCCGCCGAATGGACCGACGCGATCGGCGAGCGCCGGGAGAAGAACCAAGCCAAGATGGCCGAGACCCTGGCGAAGAACCCGTCGCCGATGAACTTCCACAGCGCGCTCAACGTGATCCGCGACGTGGTCCGGGCCAATCCCGAGACGATCGTCGTCAACGAGGGTGCCAACACCCTCGACTTCGCGCGCTCGATCGTCGACATGTACGAGCCGAGGAGGCGGCTCGACGTCGGCACCTGGGGAATCATGGGCATCGGCATGGGCTTCGCGGTGGCGGCGGCGGTGATCAGCAAGAAGCCGGTGATCGCGATCGAGGGCGACAGCGCCTTCGGCTTCTCCGGGATGGAGGTCGAGACCATCTGTCGCTACGACCTTCCGGTTTGCGTGATCGTCTTCAACAACAACGGCGTCTACAAGGGCACCGACCAGAATCCGCGTGGTGGTGATGTGGCGCCGACGGTGTTCGTCAAGGGCGCCCGCTACGACAAGATGATGGAGGCCTTCGGCGGCGTTGGCGTCAACGCCACGACGCCGGCGGAGCTCGGCGCGGCGCTCAAGCAGGCCGTCGCGTCGGGCAGGCCGACCCTGATCAACGCCGTGATCGACGAGACCGCCGGCACCGAGAGCGGTCGCATCACCAGCCTGAATCCGCAGAGCGCGGCGAAGAAGACCTGAACCAAGGAGAGATGACGTGAGCAAAGCACTAGACGGCGTGCGCATCCTGGACTTCACGCACGTCCAGTCCGGCCCGACCTGCACCCAGCTGCTGGCCTGGTTCGGCGCCGACGTGATCAAGGTGGAGAAGGCGGGCGAGGGCGACGCCACGCGCGGCCAGCTGCGAGACATCCCCGATGTCGACAGCCTCTACTTCACGATGCTCAACCACAACAAGCGCTCGATCACGGTCAACACCAAGGACCCCAAGGGCAAGGAAGTGGTCGACCGGCTGATCAAGACCTGCGACGTGCTGGTCGAGAACTTCGCGCCCGGCGCGCTCGACCGCATGGGCTTCACGTGGGAGCACATCCAGAAGCTCAACCCGCGCATGATCGTCGCGTCGATCAAGGGCTTCGGTCCCGGCAAGTACGAGGACTGCAAGGTCTACGAGAACGTCGCGCAGTGCGCGGGCGGCGCCGCGTCGACCACCGGCTTCGACGACGGCCCGCCCGTCGTCACCGGCGCGCAGATCGGCGACTCGGGAACCGGCCTGCACCTTGCGCTCGGCATCGTCGCTGCGCTCTATCAGCGCAACACCACCGGCCGCGGCCAGAAGGTGCTCGCGGCGATGCAGGACGGCGTGCTCAACCTGTGTCGCGTCAAGCTGCGCGACCAGCAGCGGCTCGATCGCACCGGCGTGATGAAGGAGTACCCGCAATACCCCGACGGCACATTCGGCGACGCGGTGCCGCGTGCCGGCAATGCGTCGGGCGGCGGGCAGCCCGGCTGGATCCTGAAGTGCAAGGGCTGGGAGACCGACCCGAATGCGTATATCTACTTCATCACGCAGGCGCCGGTGTGGGGTGCGATCTGCAAGGTGATCGGCAAGGAGGAGTGGATCACCGACCCCGACTACGCCACCCCGCCGGCGCGCCTGCCGAAACTGAAGGCGATCTTCGCCACGATCGAGGAGTGGACCCGGACCAAGACGAAGTTCGAGGCGATGGACATCCTCAACGAGTTCGACATTCCGTGCGGGCCGATCCTGTCGATGAAGGAGATCGCCGAGGACGAGTCGCTGCGCGCGACCGGGACCGTCGTCGAGGTCGAACACCCGAAGCGCGGCACCTACCTCACGGTCGGCAACCCGATCAAGCTTTCCGACAGCGCGACCGAAGTCAAGCGCTCGCCGCTGCTCGGCGAGCACACCGAGGAGGTGCTGACCGAGCTCGGCTACTCGACCGGCGACCTCGCGGCGCTGCGCGACGCCAGGATCATCTGAACAGCACAACGAAGAACGGGGACGACATGAACAAGGACAAGGCCAAGGTCAGGAAGCTGCTCGACGCGGTTCGCGCGTCGGGCCGCACGTCGCTCACCGCGCCTGAGGGCAAGCAGGTGTGCGACGCCTACGGCATCGCGGTCCCGGGCGAGGGCGTTGCCGGCAGCGGCGCCGAGGCGTCGAAGCTGGCATCGGAGATGGGCTTTCCGGTCGTCATGAAGATCGTCTCGCCCGACATCCTGCACAAGACCGAGGCGGGCGGCGTGATCGTCGGCGTGAAGAGTGCCGATGAGGCCGCGAAGGCCTACGACACCATCCTCGCCAACGCGAAGCGATACAAGGCCGACGCGAAGATCGACGGCGTCCAGGTGCAGCAGATGTTGAAGGGCGGCCAGGAGGTGATCGTCGGCGCGGTGACCGACGGCAGCTTCGGCAAGCTCGTCGCGTTCGGCCTCGGCGGCGTGCTTGTCGAGGTGCTGAAGGACATCACGTTCCGGCTCGCCCCTGCGAGCAAGGACGACGCGCTCTCGATGCTCGACGGCATCCAGGCGGCGGAGATGCTCAAGGGTGTTCGCGGCGGCGATGCCGTCAACCGCGATGCGCTCGCGAGCCTGATCGTCGGCGTGAGCGAACTGGTGAGCGATTTCCCCGAGATCGCCGAGATGGACCTGAACCCGGTCTTCGCGACGAAGGAAGGCGCGATCGCCGCCGACGTGCGCATCGTCGTCGACTTCGAGCAGAAGCCGGCGCGCCACCGGCCGGCCGAAGCCGACGTGGTGAGGTCGATGAACCGCATCATGCAGCCGAAGGCGGTGGCGGTGATCGGTGCTTCCGACGAGGCCGGAAAGATCGGCAACTCGGTGATGAAGAACCTCATCAACGGCGGCTACAAGGGCAGGATCTACCCGATCCACCCGAAGTCGGCCGAGATCATGGGTCACAAGGCCTACAAGAGCGTCAAGGACGTCGAGGGCGAGATCGACACGGCGGTGTTCGCGATTCCCGCCAAGCTCGTCGCCGGCGCGCTCACCGAGTGCGGCGAAAAGAAGATCGCCGGCGCGGTGCTGATCCCGTCGGGCTTCGCCGAGACCGGCGAGCAGGGGATGCAGGACGAGCTCGTCGCCATCGGCCGAAAGTACGACATCCGCCTGATGGGGCCGAACATCTACGGCTTCTACTACACGCCGGCGAACCTCTGCGCGACGTTCTGCACCGCGTACGACGTCAAGGGCTCGGCGGCGCTGTCGTCGCAGTC
>JBBSPY010000058.1:0-15653 GCA_038258415.1 Burkholderiales bacterium | reverse complement strand
GACACCGCAGGCGCCGACGTGCTCGACGAGCCGTCGCAGGGTCGAGCACTGATCCTCGATGCGACCATGGCAGGCCGACAGCATCTCGAGCGGCGCCTCGAACCCCGCCTGGGGTGCGCGATGGCCGGGGAAGGGAAGGTTGGAGGGCGTATTCATGAAGCTCGCGGTCGACGCGTCGGCGCCCGCATCATCGTGATCGGCCGCGTGGACTTGCCTGGGGGCTGGGGCCTGAAGGGCACTCCAAGCGGCCCGGCGATCGCGATCTCAGCGAGCGTCGCCTTGTCGAGCTCGCGGAAGTACGCATGCAAGGCGGTCGCGAGGACGTGCCTGAGACGACAACGCGGCGTCAGCGTGCAGGTGTCGGTCGACGGGTCGAAGCACTCGACCAACCGAAAGTCGACTTCGGCCTGGCGCACGATGTCGCCGACCCGGATCGCCGACGGGTCGCCGAGCAATCGCACGCCGCCGCCGCGTCCCCGCGTCGTCTCGAGCATGCCCCTGCGACCGAGATCGTTGACGATCTTCATGAGATGGTTCTTCGATACCTCGTGCTGCTCGGCGAGCTCCGCAATCGTGACACGACGCTCCCGGTTCGCTGCGCAGTACATGAGCACGCGCAGGGTGTAGTCGGTGTAGTCGGTGAGTCTCATCGTGCCGCAAAGATGCATCGATGATATTGCTATTCGGCGGCGGATTCCCTAAGATGTAAGAGAAATGCATCAATGCAGATCGACATCGGAATCATGAAAGCGCAGCCGCTGATCAAGATTGGAGCGGAGCAATCGGCATCGCACGAGGGCGAACGCGGCCACCCGCTGCTGCGGCTCGGTTTTCGTCCGTTCTATCTGGCGGCAGCCACCGTGGCCTGCGTCGAGGTTCCGCTCTGGGTTGCGTCGCATCTCGACGCGTTCGCCGTGCCGTCGAGCCTGCCACCGTTGCTCTGGCATGCGCACGAGATGCTGTTCGGTTTCGCCGCTGCCGTGATCGTCGGATTCCTGCTCACGGCCGGAAGGGCCTGGACGGGACGCGCAACGCCGAGAGGGGCCAGCCTCGGTGCGTTGCTGCTGCTCTGGGCTGCAGCTCGCCTGACGGCATTCGGGGGCCCGTACGTCGTTCACGCCGTTCTGGACAGCGCGCTGCTTCCCGTGGTCGCCGTGGTGCTCGGCAGCGTGCTCGTGCGGGCGGGCAACCGCCGCAACCTCGTGCTGGTCCCGCTGCTTGTGCTGCTGGCGGCGTCGAACGTGCTGTTCCACCTCGCCGTGGTCGGCGCTGTCGGCTTGTCCGCCTTCGTGCCGCTGCACGCCGCGCTCGCGCTGATCGTGATGATCGAATGCGTGATCGCGGGGCGCATCCTCCCGGGCTTCACGATGAGCGCCACGCCTGGCCTGAAGCTGAGGGTCGGCACTCCGCTCGACATCGCGACGCTCGCCGTCACGGCGCTGGCGCTGCTGCTGTGGGTCTTCTCGCCACCAAGCTGGGGAGGGGCCGCTGCCTTTGCCTCGGCGGCGGTGCTGCATGTCGCGAGGCAGGTGGGCTGGCGACCTTGGGTGACGCGCGAACGACCGATCCTGTGGATCCTGCACGCGGGCTATGCGTGGATCGCGATCGGCTGCACCCTGCTCGCCCTGGCGCAACTCGGCGTGCTGAGCGCGTCGGCCGGGGTGCACGCGCTCGCAGTCGGCGCAACCGGCGGCCTCGTCATCGGCATGATCACCCGCACCGCACGCGGCCACACCGGTCGGCCGCTGGCGGTTTCTCGCCCGGAAGTGCTTGCCTACGCTCTCGTCATGCTCGCCGCGGGTCTGCGCGTTGCCTCGACGATTGCGTCGGCGTTCTGGCTGGCGCCGCTCCTGGTCGCAGCGGCAGCTTCGTGGTGCTGCGCCTTCGCGCTCTATCTCTTCGTCTACGCGCCGTGGCTGGCGGCGCCGAGGATCGACGGCAAGGACGGCTGAGGGATGTCATGACGTTCGTCGTCACCGAGCCGTGCATCAACTGCAAGCACACCGACTGCGTCGATGTGTGCCCGGTCGACGCGTTCCGCGAAGGCCCGAATTTCCTCGCCATCGACCCCGACGAGTGCATCGACTGCGCGGTCTGTGTCCCGGAGTGCCCGGTCGATGCGATCTTCGCCGACGAAGACGTCCCTGCGGAGCAGCAGCGCTTCACACCGCTCAACGCCGAGCTTGCGCTTCAGTGGCCCGTCATCTCGCGGCGCAAGGCCGCGCTACCCGACGCCGCGGCCTGGGCCGTCGTGAAGGAGAAGGCGGGCGAGCTGAAACGCTCGTAGCGGCCTGCGCGCGGTCCTATAGCACCTCGGACGCGAAGTCGGCGAGCCGCGAGCGCTCGCCACGCGCGAGCGTCACGTGGCCCGAGTGAGCCCAGCCCTTGAACCGGTCGACGGCATAGGTGAGGCCCGACGAGCCCTCGGTCAGGTAGGGCGTGTCGATCTGCGCGAGGTTGCCGAGACAGACGATCTTGGTGCCGGGGCCGGCGCGCGTGATCAACGTCTTCATCTGCTTGGGCGTGAGGTTCTGCGCCTCGTCGATGATGACGAACTTGTTCAGGAACGTGCGCCCGCGCATGAAGTTCAGGCTCTTGATCTTGATCTTCGAGCGCACGAGGTCCTGCGTGGCAGCGCGGCCCCAATCGCCGGCGCTGCCGTCGCCCTTGGCGAGCACCTCGAGGTTGTCGTCGAGGGCGCCCATCCAAGGGCCCATCTTCTCTTCCTCGGTGCCGGGCAGGAAGCCGATGTCCTCGCCGACCGGCACGGTCACGCGGGTGACGATGATCTCGGTGTAGCGGCGGTCGTCCATCACCTGCGCCAGGCCCGACGCGAGCGACATCAGTGTCTTGCCGGATCCGGCCGTGCCGGTCAGCGTGATGAAGTCGCAGTCCGGATCCATCAGCAGGTTGATGGCGAAGTTCTGGTGGCGGTTGCGGGCCGTGATGCCCCAGACGGCATTCTTGGCGTGCGTGTGATCCTTCAGCGTCTTCAGGACCGCGGACTTGCCGGTGATCTCGGTGACGCGAGCCTGCAGCGACGGCGCGGCATGAGACCCGGGCGATCCTGGCGCGTCGTACCAGACGAACTGGTTGACGAGGAGTTGCGCCACCACCGGGCCTGAAATGCGCCAGCAGGTCTGGCCTCCCGACTGCCAGCTCTCGACATCCTTGCCCAGCGTGTCCCAGAAATCGGCGGGCAGGGCCAGCGCGCCGTTGTAGAGCAGGTCGCCGTCGTCGAGCGTCTTGTCGTTGAAGTAGTCTTCCGCCGGCAGGCCGAGCGCACGCGCCTTGATGCGCATGTTGATGTCCTTCGACACCAGCACGACGTCGCGCTCCGGCTGCTTCTCGCGCAGTGCCTGGACGACACCGAGGATCTGGTTGTCGGCCTTCCCCTGCGGCAGGCCCTGTGGCAGCGAGATGTGGATCAGGTCCGTCTGGAACCAGAGCGTGCCGCCGGCCTCGCGGTGGCCGGTGCGGTTCAGCGCGATGCCCTGGGCGCGGCCCTCGACGTCGCGGCTCGGCATGTTGGAGGCGAGCGCGTCGAGGTCGCGGCTGACCTGGCGGGCGTTGCGCGCGACTTCGGTCATGCCGCGCTTGTGCTGATCGAGCTCCTCGAGCGTGATCATCGGCAGGTAGATGTCGTGCTCCTCGAAGCGGAACAGCGACGTCGGGTCGTGCATCAGCACGTTGGTATCGAGCACGAACAGGGTCTTCGGGCCATGGCTGCGCGGCTTCTTGGCACGGTCGGGCGCGGCTTGCGGCGGCGCTGGAACGGACCGCGGCAGGAGGGCAGGCGCCTGTACGACCGGGGCAGCCGGGGTCGCGTGCGGCGCGGGCGCGGGCGACTCCAGTGCGGCCCTCTTGCGGCGCGCTGGCCCTGCAGCGGGTTCGGGTGACCTGGCTGGGCGAGCGACGTAGTCGTCGGCGGCGAGCCGATCGGCTCGCTTCGCGGGGGGTCTGGGCAACGGCATGGGAACGCGACTCGGGTGTCGTCGCCGCTCAGCCGCCTTTCTCTTTCTGGAGCGCCTTCACCGCCTTGAGCACTTCCTCGACGTGGCCGGCGACCTTCAGGCCACGCCACTCGCCGCGCAGGACGCCTTCGCTGTCGATCAGGAAGGTGCTGCGTTCGATGCCCTTCACCTTCTTGCCATACATGATCTTGTTCTTGACCACGCCGAACATGTGGCAGAGCTTCTCTTCGGTGTCGGCGATGAGCTCGAACGGCAACTGCAGGTTGGCCTTGAAGCGTTCGTGCGACGCCATGTTGTCGCGCGACACGCCGAACAGAACGGCGCCGGCCTTCACGAAGTCCTTGTAGTGATCGCGAAACTGCATCGCCTCGGTGGTGCAGCCGGGCGTGTTGTCCTTCGGGTAGAAATACAGCACCACGATCTGGCCGGCGTAAGCCTGCGGCGTGAACTTCACCTCGCCCGTGGCGACGGCCTCGAATTCAGGGACAGGCTTGTTCAGTGAAGGCGTCATGAAGCTTGTGGTGTCGCTGCGGGCGGGCCGCCGAAGCGGGGCACAACCCGCAATTATAGGGCGTTGAAAAGCGGCTCGGAGACCCGGCGGGTCCGCCTCACGCCGAGCGCTCGGACTCGAAGAGCAGCGCCGCCACCACCGATCGGCCTTCGGCGATGAGGACGTTGTAGGTGCGGCAGGCGGCCGCGGTGTCCATCGTCTCGACGCCGATGCGCGCGTCGATGAGCGGGCGCAGCAGCGACGGGTGCGGGAAACGAAGCCGGGTACCGCTGCCGAAGACGACGAGCTCGGGCCGCAGCGCGGCGATGCGCTCGAAGTGCGACACCGACAGCTCGTCGAACGACCTTGCCGACCAGGGCGTCAGGTCGCCGGCCCACGGAACGAGCACGCTCTCGGTCCACTCCCGGCCGTTGACGGCCACACCGTCCGGACCGTGACGGGCGATCGCGTTCTGGCCATCGATCCGGTCGGCGCGCATCTTCATGGAGCGGCATTATTGATAATCGGGGCGATGAGCACCACGCCGACGCTACACATCGCCCGAACGAGCGCGCGTCGGGTGTCCAAGTCGGCCAAGCTCGCCAACGTGTGCTACGACATCCGCGGCCCGGTGCTGGAGAAGGCTCGGCAGATGGAAGAAGAGGGCCAGCACATCGTCAAGCTGAACATCGGCAACATCGCCGCGTTCGGCCTCGAGCCGCCCGACGAGATCGTGCAGGACATGATCCGAAACCTGCCCAACGCCGCCGGCTACACGGACTCCAAGGGCCTGTTCGCGCCCCGCAAGGCGGTCGTCCACTACACGCAGCAGAAGCAGGTCACCGGGGTCACGGTCGACGACGTGTACCTCGGCAACGGCGCATCCGAGCTGATCACGATGAGCATGAACGCGCTCCTCGACGACGGCGACGAGGTGCTGATCCCGACCCCGGACTATCCGCTGTGGACGGCGTCGGTGGCGCTGTCGGGGGGCACCCCGGTGCACTACCTGTGCGACGAGCAGAGCGACTGGATGCCCGACCTCGCCGACATCGCCAAGAAGGTGACGGCGCGCACGCGGGCGATCGTCGTCATCAACCCGAACAACCCGACCGGCGCGCTGTACCCTGCCGACGTGCTCGAGCGGATCGTCGCGCTCGCCCGCGAGCACGGCCTGATCGTCTTCGCCGACGAGATCTACGACAAGACGCTCTACGACGGCGCCATCCACACGTCGATCGCTTCGCTCGCCGACGACGTCCTCTTCCTCACCTTCAACGGCCTGTCGAAGAACTACCGGTCGTGCGGCTACCGTGCCGGCTGGATGGTCGTCTCGGGAGAGAAGCGATACGCCGGCGACTACATCGAGGGGCTCAACATGCTCGCCTCGATGCGGCTGTGCTCCAACACGCCCGGGCAGCTCGCGATACAGACGGCGCTCGGCGGCCACCAGAGCATCGACGACCTGGTCGCCCCCGGCGGGCGGCTGGCGCGCCAGCGAGACCTCGCGCACGAGATGCTCGTCTCGATTCCCGGCGTGACGTGCGTCAAGCCGAAAGCCGCGCTCTACATGTTCCCGCGGCTGGACCCCGGGCTCTACCCGATCGCCGACGACCAGCAGTTCGCCTACGAACTGCTCGCCGAGCAGAAAGTGCTGATCGTGCAGGGTTCGGGCTTCAACTGGCCGCAGGCCGACCACTTTCGGGTCGTCTTCCTGCCCAACACCGACGACCTGACCGACGCGATGACGAGGATTGCCGTCTTTCTCGACCACTACCGGACCCGGCACGCACGGTGAGCACGCCAGGCATCAGGGTGCTGCGCGTCGGTCTGCTCGGCGCCGGCGTGGTCGGCGGCGGCACGTTCACCGTCCTGCAGCGCAACCAGGCGGAGATACAGCGCCGCGCCGGCTGCGAGATCCGCATCGTCGTCATCGCCGACCGCGACACGGCCCGGGCGCGCGCAGTCGCCGGCGATGTCGCCGAGGTGGTGGACGACGCGGGCTCGGTCATTCGGCGATCCGACGTCGATGCCGTCGTCGAGCTGATCGGCGGCACGACGGTCGCGCGCGAGCTGGTGCTGGCCGCCATTGCCGCCGGCAAGCACGTCGTCACGGCGAACAAGGCGCTGCTCGCGGTGCACGGGACCGAGATCTTCGCGGCGGCAAGCGAGCAGGGTGTCGTCGTCGCGTTCGAGGCCGCCGTCGCCGGCGGCATCCCCATCGTCAAGGCGCTGCGAGAAGGGTTGACCGCCAACCGGATCGAGTGGATCGCCGGGATCATCAACGGCACGACGAACTTCATCCTCTCCGAGATGCGCGAGCGCCGGGTCGATTGCGCCACCGCGCTGGCCGACGCGCAGCGCCTGGGTTACGCCGAGGCCGACCCGACCTTCGACGTCGAGGGCATCGACGCCGCGCACAAGGCGGCGATCGTCAGCGCCATCGCGTTCGGGGTTCCGATGCAGTTCTCGCGCGCCCACGTCGAGGGCATCTCCGGACTGGCACAGGCTGACATCGCGTATGCCGAGCAACTCGGCTACCGCGTCAAGCTGCTGGCGATCACGAAGCGACGCGCCGAGGGCATCGAGCTGCGCGTGCATCCGACGCTGGTGCCGAGCAAGCGGCTTATCGCCAACGTCGAGGGCGCGATGAACGCGGTGCTGGTGCAGGGCGACGCCGTCGGCACGACGCTCTACTACGGCAAGGGCGCAGGGGCCGAGCCGACCGCTTCCGCGGTGATCGCCGACCTGGTCGATCTGGCGCGGCTCGCTGGCGCCGATCCGGACCACCGTGTGCCCCATCTGGCGTTCCAGCCACAGGCGATGTGCGACATCGCCGTACTGCCCATCGAGGATGTCGTCACGTCGTTCTACCTGCGGCTGCAGGTTGCCGACGTCGCCGGCGTGATCGCCCGCGTGACCGGCATCCTCGCCGAGCACACGATCTCGATCGACGCGCTGCTGCAGCGCCCGGCCGAGCCCGGCAGCCACGAGGGCGCGGCGCGGACCGACGTCATCATCCTGACCCACGACACCGTGGAGGGCCGCATGACCCGGGCGATCGCCGACATGCAGGCGCTTCCCACGGTGCTCGCGAGGATCGTGCGCATCCGCAAGGAAGACCTCGGGTGAGGTACCTGAGCACACGGGGCGAGGCGGCCGGTCGGCGCTTCTGCGACATCCTCCTCGAGGGGCTGGCGCCCGATGGTGGGCTCTACCTTCCCGAGCGCTATCCGCGGATCGAAGCCGCGACCCTGGCCCGCTGGCGCAGCCTGTCGTACGCGGACCTCGCCTTCGAGGTGCTTTCGCTCTACATCGACGACATCCCGCCGGCCGACCTGCGTCGCATCGTCGACGCGACGTGGACCGCCGACGTGTTCGGCGATGCCCGCATCGTGCCGCTGCGCCGGCTCGACGCCGACATCTCCATCCTCGGCCTCTCGAACGGCCCGACGCTCGCGTTCAAGGACGTCGCGATGCAGTTCCTGGGTCATGCCTTCGAGTACGAGCTGGCCCGGCGTGGCCGCGTGCTCAACGTCGTCGGCGCGACGTCGGGCGACACCGGCAGCGCGGCCGAGCACGCGCTCAGGGGGAAGCGCGGCATCGCCGTCTTCATGCTGTCGCCGGACGGTCGCATGAGCCCGTTCCAGCAGGCGCAGATGTTCGGCCTCGCCGACGCCAACATCCACAACCTCGCGGTCGACGGTGTGTTCGACGACTGCCAGGACCTCGTCAAGGCCGTCTCCGGCGACGCCGCGTTCAAGGCCGCGCACGCGATCGGCACGGTCAACTCGATCAACTGGGCCCGGCTGCTGGCGCAGGTCGTCTACTACGTCTCGGGCTGGCTGCAGGCGACGACGCGCGACGACGAGGCCGTTTCCTTCGCCGTTCCGACCGGCAACTTCGGCAACATCTGCGCCGGCCACATCGCGCGCCAGATGGGGCTGCCGATCCGCCGCCTGGTCCTCGCCACCAACGAGAACGACGTGCTCGACGAGTTCTTCCGCACCGGCAGCTACCGCGCGCGGGCCGCGGCGGAGACGCACGAGACGTCGAGCCCGTCGATGGACATCTCGAAGGCGTCGAACTTCGAGCGCTTCGTCTTCGACGCGCTCGGCCGCGATGCCGCCCGCACCCGGGCACTGTTCGCCGAGGTCGAGGCGACGCGCGGCTTCTCGCTCGCCGCCGCCGACCGCGACCGCGTCGCCGCATTCGGATTCGCCAGTGGCCGCAGCACCGCTGCCGACCGGATCGAGACGATCCGCAGCACGCTGCGCGAGCACGGCCAGCTCGTCGATCCGCACACGGCGGATGCGCTGCGCGTGGCGCGCGACCATGTCGAGCCCGACGTGCCGATGGTGGTCCTCGAGACGGCGCAGCCAGCCAAGTTCAATGCGACCATCCTCGAGGCCACCGGTGCCGACGCACCGCGGCCGCCGGGTTTCGAGGACATCGAAGCGCTGCCGCGACGCTTCGTCCGCATGCCTGCCGACGTGGCGCAGCTCAAGCGCTTCATCGCCGAGCACGCGGTGTCGATGGCAGAAGCTGCATGAGCTCAGGCGCAGCCAACAACGCCGACGACAAGGCGCCGATCCCGCTCGACGAGGCGGTGTCGCGGTTGCTGGCCAGGGTCGTTCCGCTCCCGGCCTCCCGCGTCGAGACCGTCTCGACGTTCGATGCACGCGGTCGCGTCCTCGCCGAGTCGGTCCGTTCGACGATCGATGTTCCGCCGCACGACAACAGCGAGATGGACGGCTACGCGTTGCGCGCCGCCGACGTGCCGGCCGCCGGAACGGTGCTGCCGGTGAGCCAGCGCATTCCGGCCGGGTCGGTCGGAACCTCGCTCACGCCCGGCACCGCGGCGCGCATCTTCACCGGAGCCCCGTTGCCCGACGGCGCCGACGCGGTCGTCATGCAGGAGCGCACGGCCACGGTCGACGCCGGCGTTCGCGTCGACACGGTGCCCGTCGCCGGGCTCGCCGTGCGGCGGCGCGGGGAAGACGTGCGAGTCGATGCCGTCGTGCTGGAGGCCGGCCAGCGCCTCTCGCCGCAGGCGCTCGGAATGGCGGCGTCGGTCGGAGTCGCCACGCTGCGCGTTGCGCCGCGGCCGCGCGTCGCGCTGTTCTCCACCGGCGACGAGCTCCTCATGCCGGGCGAGCCGATGCGGCCCGGCGCGATCTACAACTCGAACCGCTACACGCTGCGCGCGTTGATCGAGGCGCTCGGCGGCGTCTGCCAGGACCTGGGCATCGTCGCCGACCGACTCGACGCGACCCGCGATGCGTTGCGTCGCGCCGCAGCCGATGCCGACCTCATCGTCACCTGCGGCGGCATGTCGGTCGGCGAGGAGGATCACCTCAAGCCGGCGGTCGAGAAGGAAGGCAGGCTCGATCTGTGGAAGATCGCCATGAAGCCGGGCAAGCCGCTCGCCTTCGGCGAGGTCTTTCGCGACGGGGCTGCCGGCGGTTCGTCGGCCTGGTTCGTCGGCCTGCCGGGCAATCCGGTATCGGCGTTTGTCACGTTCGCCTTCGCCGTCCGCCCGGTGCTGCTGAGGCTGCAGGGCGTCGTCGATCCTTCGCCGCGGCCGATCTCGATGCGAGCCGATTTCGCGTGGCCGAAGCCGGACCGGCGACGCGAGTTCCTGCGCGCCCGCCGCAACGCGAAGGGGGGTCTCGATCTCTTCGGTCACCAGGGCTCGGCCGTCCTCACCTCGACGATCTGGGCCGACGGACTGGTGGACAACCCGGGCGGGCAGGCGATCGCCGTCGGCGACACGGTGTCGTACCTGCCGTTCGCCGAGCTGATCGGGTGAGGAGCGCGCGGTGAAGGTCAGCGTTCGCTATTTCGCGTCGTTGCGCGAGGCCCTCGGCGAGGGCGAGACCGCCGTGCTTGCCGACGGCGCGACCATCGCGGCGCTGCGCGACGCGCTCATCGCGCGACGCGGTCGGCACGCCGAGGCGCTCACGCGTGACCGGCTTGTCCGCGCCGCCTGGAACCGCGTGCTGTCCGACGAGGACCGCCTCCTCGCCGAGGGTGACGAGGTCGGCTTCTTTCCACCGGTGACCGGAGGTTGAGTACGGTGACGACGCCCGCTCGCGTCTCGATCCGCCGCGAGGACTTCGACGTCTCGGCCGAGATCGCGGCGCTGCGCGCGGATGACGGCGGCGTCGGCGCGGTCGCTGTCTTCGTCGGAACGGTGCGCGAGCGCGCTGCTGGCGAGGCCGCCACCGTCACGTCGATGGAACTCGAGCACTACCCCGGCATGACCGAGTCCGCCATCGAGGCGATGGTCGACGCCGCGTTCGCCCGCTTCGACCTCCGAGCCGCCCGCGTCGTTCACCGTGTCGGCGTGCTTGCGGCGCGCGAGCAGATCGTGCTCGTGGCGGTCGCGTCGGCGCACCGCGCACACGCCTTCGACGCGTGCGGGTTCCTGATGGACTACCTGAAGACGCAGGCGCCGTTCTGGAAAAAGGAGACGACGGCCGACGGCAACGCGACCTGGGTCGACGCGCGGCAGGCCGACGATGCGGCGCTCGCGCGTTGGGGCATCGCCTCGTCCAACGCGGCGCCGCTGCGCTAGGGCGGCATGGTCGGCTGGCAGGTCGCTGCCGTCTCGCTGGGCGCGGCCGTGGGCGCCTTGCTGCGCTGGGCGGCAGCCCTGTGGCTGAACGCTCGCTGGAGCGGCTTCCCGCTCGGCACGCTGTTCGTCAACTGCGTCGGCGGCCTGCTCATCGGTGCCGCGCTCGCCTGGTTCGAGCGATCGCCCAACGAACTTCTGCGGCTGCTCGTCGTCACCGGGTTCCTCGGGGGATTCACGACGTTCTCTGCGTTTTCCGTCGAATCGCTGCTCATGCTCCAGCGCGCCGAGTTCGGCATCGCCGCCTTGCACGCCGCGGCGCACGTGCTCGGCGCGCTCGCGGCGGCCGCGGTCGGCTTCAGGCTCGCCACGGTCCTGCTGCCATGACCCGACGCTTCGGCGCTTGAAAACAGGGCGCCGACGCCCCAAATTTTGTCGATTCGAAGGACAACTTCCATGCGCATCGACAAACTGACGACGACTTTCCAGTCGGCCCTCGCCGACGCCCAGAGCCTGGCCGTCACCAAGGACAACCCGTACATCGAGCCGTCTCACCTGCTCTCGGCCATGCTCGTGCAGGCCGACGGCCCGAAGGCGCTGCTCGGCCGCGCAGGCGTGAGCGTCGCCCAGCTGCAGGCCGCCGTCGACGAGCAGATCGGCCGGCTGCCGCAGGTTCAGGGGGGAGAGGCGGTGCAGGTCGGTCGCGACCTCAACGCGCTGTTGCAGGCGGCGGAGAAGGAAGCAAGCAAGCGCGGCGACCAGTTCATCGCGAGCGAGATGTTCCTGCTCGCGCTCGCCGACGCCAAGGGAGCGGTCAGCGTCGTCGCCAGGGAACACGGACTCACGCGCAAGGCGCTCGAGACCGCGATCGAGGCCGTCCGCGGCGGCCAGACCGTCGACAGCGCCGAGAGCGAAGGCCAGCGCGAGGCACTCAAGAAATACACGCTCGACCTGACCGAGCGAGCGCGCAAGGGCAAGCTCGACCCGGTGATCGGCCGTGACGACGAGATCCGACGCGCCATCCAGGTGCTGCAGCGCCGCACCAAGAACAACCCGGTGCTGATCGGCGAGCCCGGCGTCGGCAAGACGGCGATCGTCGAAGGCCTCGCGCAGCGCATCGTCGCCGGCGAGGTGCCCGATTCCCTCAAGGACAAGCGCGTGCTGGTGCTGGACATGGCCTTGCTGCTCGCGGGTGCCAAGTTCCGCGGCGAGTTCGAGGAGCGCCTGAAGAGCGTACTCAAGGAAGTGGCCCAGGACGAAGGCCGCACGATCGTCTTCATCGACGAGATCCACACCATGGTCGGAGCCGGCAAGGCCGAAGGCGCGATCGACGCCGGCAACATGCTCAAGCCCGCGCTGGCCCGGGGCGAGTTGCACTGCATCGGCGCGACGACGCTCAACGAGTACCGCAAATACGTCGAGAAAGACGCCGCGCTCGAACGCCGTTTCCAGAAAATCCTGGTCGGCGAGCCCAGCGTCGAGGCGACCATCGCCATCCTGCGCGGCCTGCAGGAGAAGTACGAGGTGCACCACGGCGTCGAGATCACCGACCCGGCGATCGTCGCCGCGGCCGAGCTCTCGGCGCGCTACATCACCGACCGCTTCCTGCCCGACAAGGCGATCGACCTGATCGACGAGGCCGCCGCGAAGGTGAAGATCGAGATCGACTCCAAGCCGGAGGTCCTCGACAAGCTCGATCGGCGCCTCATCCAGTTGCAGATCGAGCTCGCGGCCGTCACCAAGGAAAAGGACGAGGCGAGCCGGCGCCGACGCGACCTCATCGACGAGGAGATCGGACGCGTGAAGAAGGAGATCGCCGACCTCGACGAGATCTGGAAAGCGGAGAAGGCCGCGGCGCAAGGCTCGGCCCAGCTGCTCGAGGAGATCGACCGGATGCGGTTCCAGATCGAGGAACTCAAGCGCAAGGGCGACTACAACAAGGTCGCCGAACTTCAGTACGGGAGGCTTCCCGAGCTCGAGCGGCAGCTGAAGGACGCGCAGGCGACCGAACAGAAGAAGGGCGCGGAAGGCCGGCCTCAGCTCCTGCGCACGATGGTAGGCGCGGAAGAGATCGCCGAGGTCGTGGCGCGTGCCACGGGCATTCCCGTCAGCAAGCTGATGCAGGGCGAGCGCGACAAGCTGCTGCAGATGGAAGCGAAGCTGCACGAGCGCGTGGTCGGGCAGGACGAGGCCATTGCCGCGGTGTCGAACGCGATCCGGCGGTCACGCTCGGGCCTCTCGGACCCGAACCGCCCGACCGGCTCCTTCCTGTTCCTGGGACCAACCGGCGTCGGCAAGACGGAGCTGTGCAAGGCGCTCGCCGCCTTCCTCTTCGACAGCGAGGATCACCTCATCCGCCTCGACATGAGCGAGTTCATGGAGAAGCACTCGGTGGCGCGGATGATCGGGGCGCCGCCCGGCTACGTTGGCTACGACGAAGGCGGCTACCTGACCGAGGCGGTCCGTCGCAAGCCCTACAGCGTGCTCCTCCTCGACGAAGTCGAAAAGGCGCACCCCGACGTGTTCAACGTCCTGCTCCAGGTGCTCGACGACGGACGGCTGACCGACGGCCAGGGTCGTACGGTGGACTTCAAGAACACGGTGATCGTGATGACCTCCAATCTCGGCTCGCAGCACATCATGCAGATGGTCGGTCAGCCGGCCGACGAGATCCAGGCGGCGGTCTGGGACGAGGTCCGCAAGCACTTTCGCCCCGAGTTTCTGAACCGGATCGACGAGACGGTCGTCTTCCACGCGCTCGACGCGAAGGACATCAAGGCGATCGCGAAGATCCAGCTGCGCGTGCTCGAGCAGCGATTGGAGAAGATGGACATGAAGCTCGACGTCTCGCAGGCGGCGCTGGAGCGGATCGCCAAGGCCGGATTCGATCCGGTGTTCGGGGCGCGTCCGCTGAAGCGGGCCATCCAGCGCGACATCGAGAACCCGGTGAGCAAGCTCATCCTCGAAGGGCGCTTCGGTGCCAAGGACGTGATTCCCGTCGACTACGAAGACGGTCGATTCGTCTTCGAGCGAGTGGTCCACTGACCGCTATTCGTCGAAGAGCGAATCCATCCTCAGCACCTGAAGCCGGGCCAGCGTGAGGTTGGCGCTGGCCTTGTCGAGCACGGCATGCATCGCCAAGCCGGGGTTCTTCGGCACGGCGCGCAGGAGCAGGTGGTGCGATCCGAGGGTGATGGCGGCATCCGGGGGCGAGTGACCGAGGCCCAGCGAACGGCTGGCGCTCGTCATGGCGCCGACGAGATCGCCGCCATGCGCGCCCAGCGGCGCCGCGCCGGGGTTCGCACCGGCGTGGGCGACGGCGCGGCCCGACTGGATTTCGAACACGCACACGCTGACGACGCCGTTCAGCTCCGAGATCTGGCGAACGTATCGCTCGATGACGGTCGAGGGGAGCGCAGCGGCCGCGTTGGCCGAGGCGAGCTGCGGCATCGGCCGCATGGCCAGGGGCGTCGCCGGCGCATCGTCGAAGGGGAGCGTGTCGCCCGAAGGAAGGCCGCGCATCACCTGGCCGCGCGACGGCCGCGCCGCCTGGTAGGCAACTGGGCGGAACGCGCCGAGCTCGGGTACCGCCCGATCCGACGACGACTGCTCGCGCAGCCGGCTCCACGTGCCCGTGATGAACGCCCAGGCGTCGGCGGGCCGGGCCACCTGTGGCGTCGTGCGAACGGCGATGCCGGTACCGCGGCCGAGATCGAGCCCGTGCGTGACGAGCGTGCTGGCCGAGGCGAGCGGCAGCAGCAGCAGGTTGCGGTTCGGCCACGGGCCGGCCAGGATGTCGTCGTGCAGGGGCTTGATCGCGGCGGCGATGGCATGCCCCGGCAACTCGCCGAACATCACGACGCCGAGCCGGCTGTAGGCGAGCAGCACCTTCGCCAGCGCGTGCCGCTGCGCGGTGTCCGCGTCGGCTTCCGTGGAGTACAGGCGGAGCGACCGGTTGTCGCTGGTGGGCAGCTCCACGAACTCGAGCGTGGCCAGCGGGGTGCCGTATCCCTGGCGGCGGATGACGAGCTTTTGAGGTGTGCGACCGCTCGCCGCCGCGATGCCGGCCAGTAGCTTGCGCGACGACGCGGTGGCGATGTCGTGGACCGCGATGAACTCGGGGTGCAGGTGCTCGAACTGCTGCTGCATCGCCTCGGCGGGCGCGCACGAGACGAACAGCTCGCGTTCGTTGTTGCCGATCTGGCGGCCGACGTCCTCGTTCTCGCCCGCGAGGTAGTCGGCCTCGTCGCCCATGATCTGCGTGGCGAGGGCGGTGTGGGCCCGCGTGGCCGCCCATGCGTCGGGCGACTCAGCGGTCGGCGTCGGGCTGCGTTGGGGCGGCGCCTCGCGCAGCGGTTGATCGCGGGGCTGCACGCGGGTTGCCTGCCATTCGTCGACCGACTCATGACGCGAAGACGGTTCGACACGCGTGGGTGCCCATTCGTCGCCTTCGGCGCCCTTTGGCGGTTCCCACGCCGTGTTGCCGCTGCCGTTCGAATTGTTCATCGACCGAATCCCTGCGTCGCAGGCTCTGGTGGAGTGCGGCGGGGAGCGCCGAGCCCCCCGGGGCATCGCCGCGGAGTGTAATCGCCGTCGCTGCGCCGCTGGTGCG
>JBBSPY010000057.1:0-15708 GCA_038258415.1 Burkholderiales bacterium | reverse complement strand
CGCCGGTGGTTCCCGCGGCGGCCGTGGCGCTGCCGGCCACGTCGGCCGACGCGGCGAGCTTCGTCGTCGAGGGTGGTGTCGTGAAGTTCTACTTCGCGACCGGCAAGGCCGATCTCGCGACGGGCGCAGAGTCGGCTCTCGCCGAGGTCAACAGCCGCGTCGCGGCAGGCGGCAAGGCCGTCGTCAGCGGCTACGCCGATGCGACCGGAGACGCTGCGGCGAACGAGGCGCTCGCGAAGCGCCGTGCCGAGACGGTCGCCGACGCGTTGAAGACAGCCGGCATTCCCGACGACAGGATCGAGATGAAGAAGCCCGACGCGAGCACCGGATCTGGAAACAGCGCCGAGGCCCGCCGCGTCGAGGTCGCCGTCGTGTCCTGACCCGGCCCGGACGCGGGCGTGGCAGTCGCCGAAACCGACGACGAGACGCTCGACGCGCTGCAACGCGCGGCCTTCGACTACTTCCTCCGGCACACACGCCCCGACTCCGGCCTCGTGCCCGACACGAGCCGCGACGGGTCTCCCTGCAGCATCGCCGTCGTCGGACTGGCGCTTTCGACCTGCCCGATCGGCGTCGCCCGCGGCTGGATCGAGCGCCGCGATGCGGTCTCGCGGTGCCTTGCAGCGCTGCGCTTCTTCAGCAAGAGCGACCAATCGGCCGAGCCGGGATCGAGCGGCCACCGGGGTTTCTACTTCCACTTCCTCGACATGGACAGCGGCGCCCGCGTCTGGGAGTCCGAGCTGTCGATGATCGACACCGCGTTCCTCGTCGCCGGCATGCTCACCGCGGCGCTCTGGTTCGACGCCGACTCCGCCGACGAGCGCGAACTGCGCGAGCTCGCCGACGCGCTGTACCGCCGGGTCGAGTGGCGCTGGGCGCAGGAGGGCGGCAAGGCGATCCGCCAGGGATGGAAGCCGGACTCGGGCTTTTTCAACTACGGCTGGGACGGCTACAGCGAGGCGCTGCTGCTCTACGCGCTCGCTCTCGGCTCGCCTGACCACGCGATCACCGACGCGGGCTTCCACGACTGGACGCTCACCTACCAGTGGGAAGACCTGTACGGACACGAGTTCCTCTACGCCGGGCCCCTCTTCATCCACCACTTTTCGCATGCGTGGGTCGACCTGCGTGGCATCCGCGATGCGTTCATGCGCGAGAAGGACAGCGACTACTTCGAGAACAGCCGCCGCGCGGTGCAGGTCCAGCGCGAGTACGCGATGCGCAACCCGCGCTCATTCGCCGGCTACGGCGAGAACAACTGGGGACTGTCGGCCGGCGACGGACCCGACGCCGCGCCGCGCCGGATCGCGGGTCGCGAGCAGAGGTTCGCCGGCTACGCGGCGCGCGGCGTTCCGTATGGCCCCGACGACGGCACGATCGCCGGACCGGCCACGTTGTGCTCGATGGTCTTCGCGCCCGAGCTGGTCTGGCCGGTGGTGCGACGCTGGATCGCGCAGGACGGAGCGCCCGACTACCGCCGGCTGCTGGCGAGCGGCTTCAACGAGACGCTGTCGCCTTCGAACCAGACAAACCACGTCGACAACGCGCGACCCTGGATCTCGCCCGGCACCTTCGGGCTCGATCAGGGGATGATCGTGCTCATGCTCGAGAACGTTCGCACCGGACTGCCCTGGAAGCTCGGCCGAGCCAACCGGTACATCGTCGCGGGCTTGCGGCGGGCGGGCTTTTCCGGCGGCTGGCTCTAGCGCAGTGAACTAGACGTGTCCGACAACGACCTCGACGACTGCGAGCACCAGCGCGGCCTGCTCGCCAACGTCGCACCGAGCGATTGGCGCAACCCGATCCCGCGCGACCGCTACGACCTCGTCGTCATCGGTGCCGGTCCGGCCGGGCTCGTCGCGGCGCGTGGTGCGGTGGCGCTCGGCGCGAGGGTCGCGCTGGTCGAGCGCGATCGCCTCGGCGGCGACTGTCTCAACACCGGGTGCGTGCCGTCGAAGACGTTGATCCGGACCGCACGTCTCTACGCCGACATGCGCGACGCCGAGCACTACGGGGTGGAGCGGCCGTCGCAGGTCCGGGTCGATTTCGGCGCGGCGATGCGGCGCATGCGGCGCGTCCGCGAGCGCATCAGCCGCAACGACTCCGCGATGAGGCTCGCCGAGGAAGGCATCGACGTCTACCTCGGCCCGGCACGCTTCACCGGCACCGACACCGTCGGCGTCGACGGCGCGACGCTGCGCTTCAAGAAGGCCCTGGTCGCGACCGGCTCGCGGCCGACGTTGCCCGACATCCCCGGGATGCCGGAAGCGGGCTACATGACCAACGAGAACGTGTTCGACCTGACCACGCGACCGCAAAGCCTGATGGTGATCGGCGGCGGCCCGCTCGGCTGCGAGTTCGCGCAGGCGTTCGCGCGCTTCGGCATCGAGACCAAGATCGTCCACCAGGAACCGTTCTTCCTCCCGGGCGAAGAGCGCGACGCGGCGCAGATGGTCTCGGATGCGCTCGCCCACGACGGCGTCGAGATCCACCTCAACAGCACCGCCATCAAGGTGAGCAAGAAGGGCGAGCAGAAGCTCGTCGAGCTGGTGAGCGCGGGCGAGCACACGAGCATCGCCGTCGACCAGATCCTGACTGGCATCGGCCGCACGCCCAACGTCGACGACCTCGGCCTCGACGTCGCCGGCGTCGACCACGATCCGGAGAACGGCATCGCCGTCGACGACTACATGCGCACCACCAACCCGCGCATCTACGCCGCTGGCGACGTCTGCCTCGAGCACAAGTTCACCGACACCGCCGAAGCGTCGGCACGCATTGCGCTGCGCAACGCGCTCTTCCCCGGCCGGAAGCGCTGGAGCTCGCTGACGATTCCCTGGTGCACCTACACCGACCCGGAAATCGCCCACGTCGGCCTGTACGTGAAGCAGGCCAACGAGCGCGGCATCCCGGTGCGCACCTTCACCGTGCCGATGCACGAGGTCGACCGGGCGATCGCCGACGGCGAGGAAGAAGGCTTCGCGAAGATCCACATCCGCGACGGCACCGACCACATCCTCGGCGCCACCGTCGTCGCTCGCCACGCCGGCGACATGATCAACAGCGTTTCGCTGGCGATGGTGTCCGGAATGGGGCTGCGCACGCTGGCCGAGGTGATCCACGCCTACCCGACGCAGGCCGAGGCGATCAAGATGGCGGCCGACGCGTACACCCGCACACGGCTGACCCCGTTCGTCGCCAGGCTCTCCCGGTGGTGGCTGCGCCGCTGAGCCCGAGCCCGTGGACATCAGGATCGTCGACGGCGTCGAGGGCGGTCTGCTCGAGTCGCCGGTGTGGGACGCCGCGAGCCAGGCGCTCTGGCTGGTCGACATCGAGGCACCGGCGATCCTGCGCTTCGAGCCCGACACCGGAGCCGTGGCGAGCTGGCCGATGCCGACGAGCGTCGGCTGCATCGCACTGCGCCAAGGCGGCGGCCTCGTCGTCGCGCTGCGCGATCGGATCGCCACCTTCGATCCCGGCAGCGGCCGCCTCGACACGGTCTCGGTGGTCGACCACGACGGCGCGGAGTTCCGCTGCAACGACGGCCGCTGCGACCGTCAGGGGCGCTTCTGGGTCGGCACCATGCACGAACCGAAGCAGCGCGCCGAAGCGGGCCTGCACCGGCTCGACGCCGGCAAGCTGGTTCGCGTCGTCTCCGGCATCACGCTGGCCAACGGCCTCGCCTTCACGGCCGACGGCCGCGGCGCCTGGTTTGCCGACAGCGTCGCCCGCACGGTCTGGCGCTGCGACCTCGATCCGGCGAGCGGCGCTTTGTCAGGGCGGCGCGAGTTCCTGCGGTTCGTCGAGGGCAAGGGCGCGCCCGACGGCGCGACGGTAGATGCCGAGGGTTGCTACTGGCTGGCCGCGGTGCACGCGGGCGAGTTGCTGCGCCTGCACCCCGACGGCCGCATCCTGCAGACGATCACGTTGCCCACGCCGTGGCCGACGATGCCGGCGTTCGGCGGCCGCGATCTCCGAACGATGTTCGTGACGACGCTTCGCCATCGCTCCAACGCCGACCGGCTGGCGTCTTTCCCGGCGTCCGGCCGGCTCCTTTCATTCGATGTCGGCGTCGCCGGACTCCCGGAACCGCGCGTGCGGATCTGAGTTAACGCCCGCCCTGGATGAACAGCATCGCCGGCGTCTCGAGGAAGCCGCGCAGCGCCTGAACGAAGCGGGCCGCGTCGATGCCGTCGACGACCCGGTGGTCGAACGACGACGACAGGTTCATCAACAGCCTCGGCACCACCGCACCGGCGCGCATCGTCGGTCGCTCGACGATGCGGTTGACGCCGACGATCGCCACCTCGGGATGGTTGATCACCGGCGTCGAGACGATGCCACCGAGCGCACCGAGGCTGGTGATCGTGATCGTCGATCCGGTGAGCTCGTTGCGCGTCATCTTGCCGCTGCGCGCGGTCGCGGCGAGCCGCGTCACCTCGGCGGCGCACGCCCACGGGTCGAGGGCTTCGGCGTGGCGCAGCACCGGCACCATCAGCCCGAACTCGGTCTGCGTGGCGATGCCGACGTGCACGGCGCCGTGGCGCGTGACTGTGCCGGCCTCGTCGTCGAAGCGCGCGTTGACCTGCGGGAAGTCGACCACCGCGAGGGCCACGGCGCGAACGAGGAAGGGCAGCTGCGTCAGCTTGCCGCGCGCGTCGGCCCAGCGCTCGTTCAGACGCGCGCGCAGAGCCTCGAGCTCGGTGACGTCGACCTCCTCGACGTAGGTGAAGTGCGGGATGCGGCGCTTCGACTCCTGCATCTTCTGCGCGATCATGCGGCGCACGCCGATGACGCGGATGGCGGTTTCGCCGTCGCGCCGGGCGCCCGCGGCCGGCTGTCGTGCCGCGGTGTCCGTCGCCGGGCCGCGCCCACCCGGCACCGCGTCGAGGTCGGTCTGCATGATGCGGCCGCCGGGGCCGGTCGCCGCGACGTCGTGCAGGTCGAGACCGAGCTCCCAGGCGCGGCGCCGAACCGACGGCGAGGCGATCGGGCGATCGCCTTTCGCAGGTTCGCGCGCCGGCGCGGCGGTGGCCGCCTTCACCACGACCGGCGACGGGATCGGTGCCGGTGCACGTGCTGGAACGGGCGCCGGCGCCTTTACCGGCTCGGGTTCGACCGCATCGTCACCGCCCGCGACCTCGATGCGGATCAGCTCCGAGCCGACGGCGAGGATCTCGCCGACGTCGCCGCCGAGCGACACGACCTTGCCGACCACCGGCGACGGGATCTCGACGTTGGCCTTGTCGGTCATCACGTCGGCCAGCGGCTGGTCCTCTGCGATCGTGTCGCCGGGCTTGACGTGCCAGGCCACGAGCTCCACCTCGGCGATGCCTTCGCCGATGTCGGGCATCTTGATGATGTGCACGCCCATCACGCCTCCATCGCGCGTTGCATCGCCGCGCCGACCCGCGCCGGCCCGGGGACGTAGGCCCACTCGAGCGAGTGCGGGTACGGTGTGTCCCAACCGGCGACGCGCTCGATCGGCACCTCGAGGTGATAGAAGCAGTGCTCCTGCACCAGCGCCGCGAGCTCGGCACCGAAGCCGCTCGTCTGCGTCGCCTCGTGGACGACCAGGCAGCGCCCCGTCTTCTTCACCGACGCGACGACCGTCGACAGGTCGAGCGGCCAGAGCGTGCGCAGGTCGATGATCTCGGCGTCGACGCCGGTCTCGTTGGCGGCCGCCTCGGAGACGAAGACCATCGTGCCGTAGGTCAGCACCGTGAGCTCGCTGCCGGAGCGGAACACCGTCGCGGTGTCGAGCGGCACGGTGTAGTGCCCTTCGGGCACCTCGCCGAGCCGGTGCTTCGACCACGGCACGATCGGCCGGTCGTGGTGACCGTCGAAGGGGCCGTTGTACAGCCGCTTGGGTTCGAGGAAGACGACCGGATCGTCGTTCTCGATCGAGGCGATCAGCAGGCCCTTGGCATCGTGCGGGTTCGACGGCATCACGGTGCGGATGCCGCAGACGTGCGTGAAGAGCGCCTCCGGGCTCTGGCTGTGGGTCTGCCCGCCGTAGATGCCGCCGCCGCACGGCATGCGCACCGTGATCGGCGCCGTGAAGTCGCCCGCAGAGCGGTAGCGCAGGCGCGCCGCTTCGGAGACGATCTGGTCCGACGCCGGGTAGAAGTAGTCGGCGAACTGGATCTCGACCACCGGGCGCAGGCCGTAGGCACCCATGCCGACCGCCGCGCCGACGATGCCGCCCTCGGAGATCGGCGCATCGAACACGCGCGTCTTGCCGTACTTGGCCTGCAGCCCTTCGGTGCAGCGGAACACTCCGCCGAAATAACCGACGTCCTGGCCGAACACGACGACGTCGGGATCGCGCTCGAGCATGACGTCCATCGCCGAGCGCAGCGCCTGGATCATCGTCATCGGGCGGCTGCTCATCGGCTCGCCTCCCGAAGCTGGTCGCGCAGATGCTGCGGCATCTCCTTGTAGACGTCCTCGAACATCGACTCCAGCGACGGCGTGTGCGCGTCGGCCAGCGTGCCGTGTCGCTCGGCTTCCTTCTGCGCCGCCGCGACCTCGGCCTCGAGCTCCTTGACGACCGTGTCGTGCTCGGTGTCGGACCAGGCGCCGATCGCGATCAGGTGCTGCTTGAGCCGCGCCACCGGGTCGCCGAGCGGAAAGTGCGACCAGTCGTCGGACGGCCGGTACTTGGAGGGGTCGTCGGACGTCGAGTGCGCGGCGCCGCGGTAGGTCACCCATTCGATCAGCGTCGGGCCAAGGTTGCGTCTCGCCCGCTCGGCCGCCCACTGCGACGCCGCCAGCACGGCCAGGAAGTCGTTGCCGTCGACACGCAGCGAGGCGATGCCGGCGCCGGTGCCGCGCGCCGCGAACGTCGTCGCCTCGCCGCCCGCGATCGCCTGGAAGGTCGAGATCGCCCACTGGTTGTTGACGACGTTGAGGATCACCGGCGCGCGGTAGACGTGCGCGAAGGTGAGCGCGTTGTGGAAGTCGGCCTCGGCGGTGGCGCCGTCGCCGATCCAGCCCGAAGCGATGCGCGTGTCGCCCTTGATCGCCGAGGCCATCGCCCAGCCCACGGCCTGGATGAACTGAGTCGCCAGGTTGCCGCTGATGGTGAAGAAGCCGGCGCGCCGGAACGAGTACATCACCGGCAGCTGGCGCCCCTTCAGCGCGTCGCGCCGGTTCGACATCAGCTGGCACATCATGTCGACCATGGACACGTCGTCGCGTGCCAGCAGCAGGCCCTGCTGGCGGTACGACGGGAAGCACATGTCGCCGGCCTCGATCGCCAGCGCATGCGCCGTGGCGATCGCCTCCTCGCCGAGGCACTGCATGTAGAACGAGATCTTCTTCTGCCGCTGCGCGATCTGCATGCGGGCGTCGAAGATGCGCGTCTTCAGCATCGCCCGCATGCCGCGACGCAGGAGCTCGGGCGCGACCTGCGGTGCCCACGGCCCGACCGCGCTCCCGGACTCGTCGAGCACGCGGACGAGCGTGTAGGCGAGATCGGCGGTGTCGATCGGCGCGGTGTCCACGGGCGGCCGGCGGACCTCGCCTGCCGCTGCGAGATGGAGATACGAAAAATCCGTCTGCTGGCCCGGCCGGGCCGAGGGCTCGGGGACGTGCAGGCGAAGCGGTTCGTGCGGCGTCATGGTCGTCTCGGCTGGCCTCTGCGCAGGATCGTGTCGAGCGGAGCTTGGCAAGGCCGACTCCCGAGGTCACAGGAAGCGGCGTGTGCGCCAGAGGGTAACGGATTTGCCCCACAGCCTGTGATCGCGAAGACACTCATCCCTCCAACCACAGGAGCGCCATCATGACCCACGCCGTCGGCACGGAAGCCCCTCGTCTGTACCCGACGATGCGCTGCGCGGACCCCGACGCCATGATCCGATGGCTGGTCGACGTGCTGGGCTTCACCGAGCGCGTCGTCTATCGCGGCGACGATGGCGTGCAGCACGCCGAGCTCGCGTTCGGCTCGTCGATCCTGATGCTCGGCCGGCACCGCGACGACGACTACGGCAAGCTGGTCGGAGACCCGAAAGGCCGCAGGACCGACGCAATCTACGTCGCCGTCGACGACGCCGACGCCCTTCACGCGCGCATCCAGGCCTCGGGCGCCACGATCGAGCGCGAGCTCGCCGACACCGACTACGGCAGCCGCGAATTCGCATGCCGTGACTTCGAAGGAAACCTCTGGAGCTTGGGCACCTATTGGCCGAAGGTGGGTGAGCCGGCGTCCTGAAGGTCCGACGCTCTTCGGTGCGCCACCGCACATTGCCCTCATCGCCCCGGTGCGGCTACGGCTATGCTCCCTGCGATGATGGCGCCCGCGTGCCCGGGTGCAGGGGGTAACTCATGAATTTCGCGCGCGACCCGAAGAGCAACGAACTGCTCGCATCTCTGCCGCTGGAGGAGTGGGACCGCTGGCAGTCGCAGCTCGAATGGACCGACATGCCGCTCGGCCATGTCCTCTACGAGTCGGGCAACTCGCAAAGCCACGTCTACTTCCCGACCACGGCGATCGTCTCGCTGCTCTACGTGATGGAAAGCGGGGCCTCGGCCGAGATTGCCGTCGTCGGCAACGAAGGCGTCGTCGGCATTTCCCTGTTCATGGGCGGCGAGACGACGCCGAGCCGCGCAGTGGTGCAAAGCGCGGGCCACGGTTTTCGGCTGAAGGGCCAGGCGATCAAGGACGAATTCGGCCGCTCCGGCCCCGTCATGCACCTGCTGCTGCGCTACACGCAGGCCCTGATCACGCAGATGGCGCAGACCGCCGTCTGCAACCGCCACCATTCACTCGACCAGCAGCTCTGCCGCTGGCTGCTGCTCAGCATGGACCGCCTGCGCGGCAACGAGCTGGTCATGACGCAGGAGCTGATCGCCAACATGCTGGGCGTTCGGCGCGAAGGCGTCACCGAAGGAGCGCTGAGCCTGCAGAAGGCCGGACTCATCCGCTATTCCCGAGGGCACATCAAGGTGCTCGATCGCGAGGGTTTGGAAAAGCGCACCTGCGAGTGCTACGAGGTCGTTCGTAGGGAATACGCGCGGCTGCTTCCGGCCCGGGTGTCGACCTGAGTCTTGCGCGACGCGGAGCCGCCGCGCTTCAGCACGAGTCGTGCGCCAGTGCGACTCTCCTGAGGATCGGCATGCGCGAACGGCGCTATGTGTGCTGGCAGACAGTCGGGCGTCGCGATGCGAAGCAGACTCCGGCATCTCGAGGGCGCCTCGACGCGATGCGTTGCACGCGACCCCCCGACTCACGGCGTCACGCGTCACCGCCGAGGAACTGGCTTGGTCGAAGCAGAAAACCGTCTGATCGAATCGCTTCCGCGCAAAGACAGGAACGCGCTGCTTTCGGTCTGCAGATGCGTCGATTTGGGGCTTGCCGACGTGTTGTCGGAACCCGGCATGCCGATGCGCCACGCCTACTTTCCGACCGAAGGGTTCATCTCGCTCGTGACCCGAATCGAGGGCAGTCCCGGCGTGGAGGTCGGAATGATCGGCGCTGAAGGCATGCTCGGCGCGCACTTCGCGCTAGGCGTGTCTGTTTCCCCGCTGCACGCAGTCGTTCAGGGCCCGGGGCTCGCATGGCAGGTCAGCTCCGCGGCCCTTCAGCGCGAGCTCCGCAGCAGCTCGGCGCTGCGGCGGGAGCTTGGCCGCTACATCTACGTGCTGATGGGGCAACTGGCGCAGTCGGCCGGTTGCCTGCGCTTTCACCTCATCGGCCCTCGCCTGGCGCGCTGGCTGTTGATGAGCCAGGACCGTTCGCAGTCCGACACCTTTCGCGTGACACACGAGTTTCTGGCCTACATGCTGGGGGTACGACGGGTCGGCGTCACGACGGCGGCCAGAAGCCTGCAAGAAGATGGCCTCATCGCGTATCGGCGAGGCGAGCTCACCGTTCTCGATCGCAGCGGCCTCGAAGCCGCTGCCTGCGGCTGCTATGCGGCAGACCGGCACACCTACCTCGCATGGATGCGGTAGGAGCAAGTTACATCAAGGAGAAATCGATGGCTACACCAACCGAACACCGGGCCAACATCACCGCTCAAGACCTGATGCGTGCCGAAGAACTGACGCGGCGGCAGTACGAGATCGCGGTCGAGCTTGCTGCCGCCGCCGGCGCCGAGGATCCGACGACGGTCGCGGGCGTCCTCGCGGCATTGGCTTTGAATTTCGCGACCCTTCATGGCGGCCGCGGTTGAGCGGCAAAGGCGCCGTATCCGCCGCCAGACGGCGTGCGAGGCCGTCAACCCGGCATGCGCTTTCGACGGTTGAACACATCAGCGCCGAGGGAAGCGTGGTCACGACCCCGATCGCCACAAGGGCCCAGCCTACGGCTCGACGCTGATCCGTTGTTAACCGTTCGGCGAGCAGCAGGCCGACGCCGGCGCCGAGAGTCCTCGAGTTCCTACCACCAGCGCCAGCTCGGGAAATGGCAACTCAGTCGCGAACATGCGAGGCCTTTGCGTCATGGGCGAAGAGCCCGCGTTCCTGCTCCGTGTTCGGCAAGGCGTTCGCGTCGTAGGGTGGCGCGGCCTTGACCGCCTGCCGCGTCAGATCGACCGACACGGTGGCATCGAGCCAATTGATGTCAGCGATCCGCTGCGGCGCGACGAGCACCTGATGACCGAGCCACCACTCTCCTCTGGTTCGATGACCCGACTCTGAGCCGAAGGTGGTCGGCCTGTCTGTCTGCTGGCGCACATGCAGCGGTGAGCAAGATCCGGTCGTACGACTGCGAACGTACAGTCGACTCCTTGCGTGACAAGGACCTTTCTCATGCCCGCCGAGTCAGGCTCCTATGTGTGCTGGCGCACCGATCTCGCTGCGCGTCGCTCGTACAGTCGAAGCGACGTTGCGACGAGCGAGAGGTGCCCTTTTGGTTGAGATCTTGTCCGCCAACGCTGAGTTGGCCTCCTTCGTCGAATCGATGAGGCGTGATCGCCCGATGGCGTGGGCAGCGGTGGAAAGGTTGCAGCGCGCCTGCAAGGCTTGCGCGCCCTTGACGCCGGAGGGCTCGGCCCACGCCATCGACGTGACATCGCCGAAATCGGCTCCGAGCCGATCCTCGATGTCCCATCTCGGCATCGAGCGTTTCCCCCGGCGGGCAGAGACCGGACCGGAATGAACCGTCTCTTCTATTTCGCGCGGTAGGCGTTGCCGCGATCGGCGGCCTGCTCTTCGGCTACGACACGGGTGTCATCTCCGGCGCTACCTTTTCATCAAGGATCAGTTCTCCTTGTCACCGGCCATGGAGGAGATTGTCGTCAGCTCCGTGCTCGTGGGTGCCGTCCTGGGTGCGGGATTGGGAGGTGCTCTCAGGGGCCGTTTCGGCAGGCGCAGCATGATCATCCTGGCTGGGATCGTCTTCACCGCCAGCGCCCTCGGCACCGCGCTGGCACCGACAGTTGCCTGGCTGATTGCAGCCTGAGTCGTGAGCGCTCGGGCTGACCCGCCGCAACGTGGCGCTGCGGGTGGTCTACCTGGACGCCATCCTGTACTTTCTCGGCGGCCTGATGGGCACCGGCCATCACTGGTACTTCACCGGGCAGACCAACGTCAACATGGCCCTGTCGGCCTTGTTCTCGGCACTGGAGGTGGTGCCGCTCACCTTGCTGACGCTGGACGCCTGGGAACCGGCCTGCCTCGACCCAATGGGCCTTGTCACTGCGCTCCGAGGCAAACACCGCGATGCCGGCCGACTTGCGAACCTCCCGCGAGTGGCGTTGATTCTCGGATTTCGGTGTGAAAAACAGGCCCATCACCCGGCTGCCCAGCCACCGCGGCAACGAGGGGTTGCCCGTGGCGCCGGCGAAAGGCCATCGCCGGTGCGCAGCGCCTCGTCGGTGCTGAAGCGGATCCATGCCTGGAGTTCCGCGACGAACGCGACGTCTTTTATCTGTGCCGTGCTCGCCGCGACAACGTACTCGAGCACGCTCTCCATGGCCGGGCGCGCAGTCAGCAGCCGCACGCTGATGCCGTCCCCGGTGCCCGCCTGTTCCAGCTGGCGCAGTTCGGCCGGCGAAATCGGCTGGCCGTCGTAGTCGCCGCGGGTGCAATGCCGTTCGGTGATCGCCTGAGACAGCGGCGAGACGCGGTTCCGTGTCGCGTCGAAGTTCACCGCAATCACACCGCCGCCGCCGGGATCGAAGCGTGGGTCGGCCCGGAGTCCGGTGGCCAGGGCGGCATGCACGATTTTTTCCGCCGCACAACCCAGCGAGACATAGAGGTGATGGTCGTCGGGATCCACGGCCGGGCAGCGGCGCGTGAGGTCGCGCGCCATCGAGATCGAGTTCTCGGTGATCTGGAGGCGCCAGCATTGCGTGTTGTGGCTCGAAGGAGCGAGGAAGGCCTGGCGCACCAGGTCATGCATCGGGGACACCGGGGCAACGGCCGTGCCGAAGGGCTGCACCTGCGGCAGTCGCAGGGCGCGGGCAGCGCTCTGCTCGGCGTCGCCCGATGAACATGCCGGCAACGTTGCCGTGGCGGAGACCCCCGCAGCCGCCAGCAGGAGTTGCCGTCGGGATGGGGCCTTGGGCTCTCGCGGCTCACCACGATGTCGTCCATCGGTCGACATGAGCAGCGGGCCGAAGGCCCGAAGCAGCGTTTGGAATGTCGGGCCGATGGAGCGGTTCGGCGTCGCGCTTCATGTCACTTTTCCGATCAGGCCGCCACCCCGAAGAGAGCCCCGACTCCCGCGGTCAGTGCCATTGCCAAGGCGCCCCAGAACATCACGCGCGCGACCGAGATGGTCACAGAGGAGCCGCCTGCGCGTGCCGCCAGCAGTCCGAGTAGAGCAAGAAAGCCAAGCGAGCTGCCAGCGAGGCCCCACATGAGCATCGAAGGAGGAAGCATCGAAACCATTGACAGAGGCAGCGCCGCGCCCACGGCAAACGTACCCGCCGAAGCCAAAGCGGCTTGCACGGGTCTTGCGGCCAGGGTGTCCGAGATGCCGAGCTCATCTCGCGCATGTGCGCCAAGCGAGTCATGAGCCATCAATTGCGTGGCCACGTTGGTGGCCAGTGCCTCATCGAGGCCGCGTTTCACGTAGATTGACGTCAGTTCAGCGTGTTCCTGACTCGGGCTTGCCGCCAACTCCTTGCTCTCCCGGGCCAGGTCTGCGCGCTCGGTGTCGGCTTGTGAACTGACCGACACATACTCGCCTGCAGCCATTGACATGGCACCTGCGACAAGGCCTGCTACGCCTGCAATCAGCGTTGCCTGGGTACTTGCACCTGACGCAGCGACGCCTAGGACAAGGCTCGCAGTAGAGACGATTCCGTCGTTTGCGCCGAGGACGGCCGCGCGCAGCCATCCAGTTCGATGTGTTCGATGGCTTTCGCTGTGTCTCATGGCATCTACTGGAGGGTCCCTGCGACTTTCAAAGGGCCGGCCAAACCGTCGTGTCGTATTCGCGGAGCACACCGTGGAACTGCTCGACCGTGAAAGGATGCTGCACAACTGTCCTGACGGCTAACGGTTGGGTTTGCTGGCTGGCTAGCGCGTTGCGTGCGCCGTCGACTTGCGGGCATAGAACTCGGCCACTTCGTCGATCTCGGCAGGCGTGATGGCGCGAACCATGTTGCGCATCTGGGCCTGCGCGTCGTTGTGGCGCGCACCCGACTTGAACGCCTGCAGCTGCTCGACGATGTAGTCCTTCGGCAACCCTTCAAGCCGCGGTGCGCCCAGCTTCTGATCGACGCCACCGTGGCAGGAGATGCATGGTGCGATGTTGCGCTCATCGGCGCGTAGCGGCGCGTGCCGTCCCGAACGCGGCCAACTGGTTGTAGAGGTAGCCGGCCGGCTTGCCTGCGATGCGCGGGTACACGCCGTTGCGGCTGCCCTGGCCGCTCCGGCCGTGGCAGGTGACGCAGCCCTGCACCCGGGCTTCGATCGAGTCGCCCTGCTTGAAGGCCGGCAGTGTTTCGTCTTGCGCGCGAGCGGCGATCGAGGTCAGCAGCAATGACGGGAAATAGCTTGCTCGCCGCCGCGCGTGCGGCGCCGGACGGGAGAAGTGCGTTACGGGTGTGCGCAGCGGCGATGGGCCCAGACTAGGATCAAGGCGCACGCAGGTCTGTTCGCTGCCGCACGTAGCAGCGCTGGAATCGCGAGCGGCAGACGCGTGGCGCCGTAGAGGCGGCGGCCTACGCGCTGCTGCGGGTGGTCTCGGTTTCGTCGAGGCGCAGGCTGTAGAGCACCAGCTTCGCGTCGTCGGGATCACGCTGGTGCCGAAAGTGCAGGCGCTCGGCGAACTCGCGCATCAGATCGTTGTCTGCAGCGTCGCTGGAGTGCATCTTCTTGATGCCGCGCGTCCTTGCGACTTCGATCAGGCGTTGCATCAACAGCGTCCCCAATCCCTTGCGCTGCCAGGTATCGGCGACCGTCACGGCAAATTCGCAGTCGTCACCGTCGGCTTGCGCGCTGAACCTGGCAACCCCGATCTCCCGGGTCTGGTCGCCCGTGCCCAGCAGCGCCACGAAAGCTGCGTCGGTGGCCGGGTCGATGGCCGTCATCTGCTTCAGAAGCGCCTCGCTCGGTGAGTTCATCGTGTCCAGGAAGCGGAAGCGGCGCGACGCCGAGGACAGCGACTCGAGGAAACGACGCTCCAGTTCGATGTCTGCCGGGTGGATGGCCCGCACGTGAACGCGGGTGCCGTCTCGAAGCATCGCGTCATCACCGTGCTCAGGGGGCGCGGCGGGCAAGGCCAAGCCCGGAGTCTTGACGGTTTCGATCGACGACTTGACGGTAGCCATGGGGCTTCCTCTTTGAGACCGGGCAGAACCACTCGGACACACCTAGCCTGAGCGCTGCTGCCATGCCCGGTCTGTGCGCTGACGCACAGACCCTGGGCCGCAACGCGCGCAGAGTGCGATCCTGTGACCTGCGGGCGATGTCGGAGGGTGGATTCAGGGTGGGCGACAGGAGGGGCGACAACAACGACCACTCGACGCGCGAAGCCCTCGTGGAGTCAGGGACAGGTGTGGTCACCGCGGTGCGTGGAAGCGTCGTCGACGTTCGCTTCGAGGGTCGCCTGCCGCCCATCCGCACCCTGCTGCGCGCGGGCATCGCCGGCGAAGTGGCGATCGAAGCACTCACCCAGCTCGACGCTCGCCACGTACGCGGCATCGCGCTCACGCCGACGCAGGGCCTGGCGCGCGGCATGCCGGTGTCGGACACCGGCGGGCCGCTGATGGCGCCGGTCGGCAAGGCCATCCTGTCGCGCATGTTCGACGTCTTCGGCCACGCCATCGATCGCCAGGACGAGCCCGAGGGTGTCTCGTGGCGCTCGGTGCATCGCGAGCCACCGCCCTTGATCGAGCGATCCACCACGTCGGTGATCTTCGAGACCGGCATCAAGATGATCGACGTGCTGGTGCCGCTCGAGATCGGCGGCAAGGCGGGACTGTTCGGCGGCGCAGGCGTCGGCAAGACGGTGCTGCTGACCGAGATGATCCACAACATGGTCGGCAAGCACAACACGGGCAAGCGAGGCGCGAACGAGGGCGTCAGCATCTTCTGCGGCATCGGCGAACGCTGCCGCGAGGGCCAGGATCTCTACGCCGAGATGAAGAAGGCCGACGTGTTGAAGAACATGGTGATGGTCTTCGGCCAGATGAACGAGCCGCCGGGCGCGCGCTTCCGCGTCGGCCAGGCCGCCCTGACGATGGCCGAGTACTTCCGCGACGACGAACAGCGCGACGTGCTGCTGCTGATCGACAACATCTTCCGCTT
>JBBSPY010000056.1:0-16031 GCA_038258415.1 Burkholderiales bacterium | reverse complement strand
TTCCTCGCCGAGCCGATCGCCGCTGCACTGACGATCGACGACCTGATTGCGACCGAGCTCGCGGTCGACGCCGGCGGCGCGTTCAGCGGCCGTACCGACGGCGTCCTCAACATGCGCGAGGGCAAGGTCGCACGGCTCGAAGCCTGGCTCGGAGAACGCGCTCTGACGCGGCGGGCGATGGCCGAAGCGACGTTCTACAGCGACTCGATCAACGACCGTCCGCTGCTCGCGGCGGTGGGTCGGCCGGTGGTCGTCGATGCCGACGAGAAGCTCGCGGCGGTCGCGACGCGATCTGGCTGGGAGGTGCAGCGTTTCGCAGGCTGACCGTGCGGCGATCAGGGCGGAATTTGCCGGGCTAGCGCGGCCGCCCAGAATGGACTCGACGAGTTCGCTAGGTGCGTGGTGTCGAAGTAGAGGGGGCGACCGTCGATATCGGTTGCGCAGACGCCGGACTTGCACAACTCCAGCGTCGGCGAGAACGAGCCGTCGTACCGGGCGCGCAGCGTTTGAAGCGCATCTAGGATCAATTCATAGCGCGACTGATGCTCTGCGGAGCCGTAGGCCAACGCCACCGGCTCTTTCTCCAGTGCCGCACGGGCCATCGCCTGCGGTACGTTGGCTCGGGCGCCTGGAAGGGGCTCCCAGACGTAGACACGCCGGCCACCGCGGCGAAGCTCATCCAGTGTCTTGCCGAGCTCGCGAACGAAGGCGGCGTCCGACTCCGCGCGGGACGGCTGGTGCCCGGGGATCTGGGAGAGTAAACCGTCGATGGCTTGGCGCCAGATTGATACGACCATCACGCGGTCGATTGACGTTTGACCGTTGAGAGCGGCCATGACCGCGTCGTTGAATGCGTGGCAGCCGCCGTCGGTGGGCCATGTGTAGAGCCCGTGCACTGGAAGACACCCGTGTCGGAATACGAATCGCGCGGACTCTCCGCGACCTCGCAGCCATGCCTCAAAGGCACCGCTTGCTGCCCATAGGTGGGAGTCACCGTAGACCAGCCACCGAGGCGGGACAGCGGCAGCGCCAAGACGGCACATCGTCGCAGCGTCGAGCGGATGACCGGGCCGGAACTCACATTCGCGTAGCTCCGGCGCGCGGTCTTCCTCGTACGCGGCGAGTGTCGCAACGCGTTCCGGGTAACGGGAGGGCCAGCCGTGCGTCGCCAGGACCGCTGTCGAGGCCAGAACTACGGCGGCGAGAGTGCCCGCGTACCATCGCCAAGACGTGCTCGTCGACGAACGCTCGAGGAAGGCCCGGCCGGGATTCTCGACCCCATGGTGCATAGCCGCCGCCAAGACCACCGAGACTGCCAGCATCGCCGCTCGCACATCCGTCGAGTAGCCGTGGCCGAACCAAGCGGCAGCAAAGACGTTGATCGGCCAGTGAACCAGATATAGCGGGTACGAGATCCTGCCGAGGTACACGGCGGGCCGGACCCCCAGCAGCGACGACACCGGATTTCGGCCGATCTGGCCCGCGAGGACGAGCAGCACGCCACCGACTACGGGCCAGAGCGCGGACCATCCCGGGAAGGCCGCGCCGGGTCGCAGGCCCGTAGCGGCGATCACGAGGCATCCGGCTCCGCCCACACCCGACGCCAGCGCCAGCCATGCCGGACGCCGAACGAAGCCGGCGGACTCGAAGGGTACAAGCGTCAACAGCGCGCCGGCGAGCAACTCGAAGGCGCGCGTCGGCATCAAGTAGAACGTAGCTTCCGGCTTGCTGCCGACGAAGAAGAGGTTGAGCCCGAACGACAGGACCGCCATTGCGCTGACGATCAGGACATAACGACTTTTGACCCAACGAGCAATGGCCAGCAGCAGCAACGGATAAAGGAGATAGAACTGCTCTTCGACCGCCAGCGACCAGGTGTGCAGCAGATACACATCGTGAGCCTGAAGGCCGAAGTAGTTGACACTGCGCCAGTAGTAGATGTTGGCAACGTAGAGCTGTGCGGCCAGCGTCTGCTTCGCGAGCTGCGCAAAGTCTGGCGGGAACAGCAGAAGTGCTCCAGCGGCCAGCGTCAAGATGGTCGTCGCAAGCAGTGCCGGAGCGAGACGCCGTACCCGGTTAAGCCAGAAGGCGCAAAGTCGGAACCGCGATTCGCGCTGCTGCCTGCGCACGATCCGCGTGATCAGGTCTCCGGAGATGACGAAGAAGACGTCGACGCCCAGGAAGCCTGAGGTGATGGCAGGCAGCAGTCGGAAGTGGAAGACGAGCACCAGCAACACGGCGACGGCGCGCAGTCCGTCGATGTCGGGCCGGTAGGTGAGTTCCTGCCCGGGACGCGCGGAAACAGCTCCGAGCGGCGGCGAGGCGGCCGCGTCGCGACCGATCAGCCCACCACCTCGCCGATCGGGATCGGATCGGCCAGCGCCATCCGACCGCTGGTCGGCAATTCGCGCGGGCGGTTGATGAACCCCAATCCGGGTTCTGTGGGGTTTTGCACGAGGGGCATTGTCTTCTCCGCCGAGAAGCCGAGGCGGGCGGCGTCGCGCGACTGCTCGAGCTGCTGTTCGGCACGGCGCAGCGCCGACGCCAGCGTGTCGCCGGCCTGCATCTGTGTCGCGCCGACGTTGACCCGGACACGGGCGATGCGCGGTGCGACCTGCCGGTCGTCCATCGACGCTTTGACGCGCGAAATGACCGTGTCGGCGTCGGCGACGCGGGTGCGCGGCAGGACGACTGCGAAGTCGTCGCCGCCGAGCCGGCCCGCGACGTCGCGACGGCGCAGCGTCTCGCGCAGCACCGTTCCGAGTTGGCGCAAGGCTTCGTCGCCCACCGAATGGCCGAGCACGTCGTTGATGTTGCGCAGCCGGTCGATGTCGAACATCAGCACCGTCGCGAGCTCGGGCGCCGACTTGGTCGTGCGTGCGGCAAGCTCGAGGAAGTGGCGGCGATTCGGGAGGCGGGTGAGCGTGTCGACGTCGACCAGGTGACGCAGCTTGCGGTGCGACGCGCGCAGGCCGGCGACATTGCGCTCGTGGTTCATCGCCAGCGACAGTTGCGGCAGCAGCAGCGCGGTCGCGGCCGTCGCGAGCAGCCCCACGAGCGCGGCGCCGCCGACCGGCGCCAGGGCATCCGTCGACAGCGAGACGGCAAGCCACGCCGCCTGGACGACGCCACTGCAGGCGAGCGCGCCGCGCAGACTCTTCAGGACCGGTGTGGCGGCGAAGTCCTCGAGCCACGACACCGCGAGCGCGACGTGCGCCGTGACGACGAGGATCGCGACGGCCAGCACCGCTTCCGGCGCGATGCCGCCGAACGGCACCAGCCAGACTCCGACCGAAGCGGCCGCGGCGAGCGTGAAGACCGCCGCGTCGACCCATGGCGGAATGCCGCCGGTGCCGCGTGAGAAGAGGCGCCGCATTCCGGCGAGCGTCGTGACCGGCCATTGCAACGCGAGCAGGGCGGCGAGTGCGGCCGCCACCGCAGCCGGCTCTCCGTGACCAGCCGGATGCGCGGTGTCGAAGGCCGAGCACGCGAGTGCCGCGGCAAGCCCGGCATTGGCGCCAACCCACCACCACATGCCGCGCTTGAGCCGTTGGCGGATGCCGATCGTCGCCGAGCTGGCGCTGACCACGACGAGTGCTGCGGCGACGGCGGCGAACAGAGTGGGCAGGTGTGCGGCCATCCGCGGATTTTCGGCAGCGCGGCGTCGTGGAGGAGGGCGCAATGCGTGAGCTTGTCGGCATTCCGGCCGCTGTCCGGGGATGCCTGCGTCCGCTCCGGCCGGCCCCTACACTGCGCGCCTGCATGGGCCGAGAACTCGTCGATTCGCTCTGGCGCGCCATCGCGTACTGCCTGCATCCCAAGGTCATCGCCCTGTCGTTGCTGCCGCTGGCGATCGTCGGCGCGGCAGTCGGGGTGCTCGGCTGGTTCTGGTGGGCGCGGTCGGTCGACGCGGTGGGTGCCGTGCTCGCCGGGTGGCCGATCGTCGAGGCGGTGTCGGGCTGGTTCCGCTCGTTCGGCATCGGCGACCCGACCGCGCTGCTGGCGCCGCTTGTTGTGGTCACCGCGGCCATCCCGCTGTTCGTCATCGTCACGCTGGTCCTCGTGTCGCTGCTGATGACGCCCGCCATCGTTCGCCTCGTCGCGTCGCGCCGCTACCCGGCGCTCGAGCGCAGGCAAGGGGCAGGCTTCTGGTCTGCCGTAGGCTGGTCGCTGGGGTGCACGGCAGTCGCGCTCGTCGCGCTCGTCGCGAGCATTCCACTCTGGTTCGTGCCACCCCTGGTGATCGTCGTGCCGCCGCTGATCTGGGGCTGGCTCACCTACCGCGTGTTCGCCTTCGACGTTCTCGCCGAGCATGCCACCCGCGAGGAGCGGCTGGCGCTCGTCACCGGCCGGCGGTGGCCGCTGCTCGGCATCGGCGTCGTCACCGGCCTGCTAGGTGCGGCGCCCGCGCTCCTCTGGGCGATGAGCGTCCTGACGGTCGTCTTCGCACCCTTCCTGGTCTTCGTCTCGATCTGGCTCTACACGCTCGTCTTCGCTTTCTCCGCACTCTGGTTCGCGCACTACTTGCTGGCGGCGCTGAGCGAGCTTCGTGACGGCGTGATGGCTGCGCCGGTCATGCCATCACGCACGGGAAACCCATGAACATCGGCCTCATCGTCGTCGGCGACGAGATCCTCTCGGGCAAGCGAACCGACAAGCACCTCGCCAAGGTCATCGAGTTGCTTTCCGCCCGCGACCTCGGCCTGTCGTGGATGCGGCTGGTCGGCGACGACCCGACGCGCATCGCCGCCGACCTGCGCGACGCCTTTCGCGACGCGCGTGTCGACGGCGACTGCGTGTTCTGCTGCGGCGGCATCGGTGCGACGCCGGACGACCACACCCGGCAGGCCGCCGCGGCCGCGCTCGGCCGGCCGCTGCTGCTGCACCCCGAGGCGCGCGACCTCGTCGTCGAGCGGATGCGCGACACCGCGCGCGAGCGAGGCGTGGCCTTCGAGCCCGATCGAGCCGACAACGTGCATCGGCTCAACATGGCCGTGTTTCCGCAGGGCGCGCAGATCATCCCGAATCCCTACAACAAGATCGCCGGCTTCTCGATCCTCGAAGGCGAGGGCGGCGTCCACTTCGTTCCCGGCTTCCCGGTGATGGCGTGGCCGATGATCGAGTGGGTGCTCGACACGCGCTACCCGAAACGGATCGCCGCGGGCAACGGCGAGGTCCGTGCCCGCGAGCGCTCGGTCATCGTCTACGGCGCGATGGAGGCGGCGCTGACGCCGCTGATGGAGTCCGTCGAGTCGCGCTGGCCGGGTGTCAGGGTGTTCAGCCTGCCGAGCGTGGATCACCCCGAGCTCGGCGCGCACATCGAGCTGGGAGTCAAGGTGGCACCGGGTGCCGACGCCTCGGCGGTGGCGTCGGCCTACGCAGCGCTGATCGCCGGGCTGCGCGAGCATGGTGCGACGCTTGGATCAGAAATGGTGCGCTAGTGAACCTCTATAGTGCACACAGACGCACCAGACATGCGCAAGCCGCTCGGCTTCCTCGCGGGCAATTGGCAGACTTTCTGCTAGCTTCCGTGCGCGTTTTTGGGGCTCGTCTTCGACGGGCCCGTCCTCCGCAAACCCATTCCTTCCTGGAGAACCTTCGATGGCAGCCAAGACCGTCGCCGACGTGATGAGCATGGTGAAGGAGCACGAGGTCAAGTTTGTCGACTTCCGCTTCACCGACACACGCGGCAAGGAGCAACACGTTTCGGTGCCGATCTCGGCCTTCGACGACGACAAGTTCGAGAGTGGCCACGCGTTCGACGGCTCCTCGATCGCCGGCTGGAAAGGCATCGAGGCGTCCGACATGCTCCTGATGCCCGACCCGAACACCGCCAACATCGACCCGTTCTACGAGGAACCGACGCTGTTCCTGACCTGCGACGTCGTCGAACCCGGTGACGGCAAGCCCTACGAGCGCGACCCGCGATCGCTCGCCAAGCGCGCGGAGGCTTACATGAAGGCCTCGGGCCTCGGCGATGCGGCGTACTTCGGCCCCGAGCCGGAGTTTTTCGTGTTCGACAGCGTGCGCTGGCAGGTCGACATGTCCGGTTGCTTCTGCAAGGTCGACTCGGACGAAGCATCGTGGAATTCGGCCAAGGAATACGAGCACGGCAACTCGGGCTATCGGCCGGCGGTCAAGGGCGGCTACTTCCCGACCCCGCCGATCGACTCCATGCAGGACATGCGCTCCGAGATGTGCCTGATCCTCGAGTCGCTGGGCATCCCGGTCGAGGTCCACCACCACGAGGTGGCGCAGGCGCAGATGGAGATCGGCACCAAGTTCTCGACGCTCGTCGAGCGCGCCGACTGGCTGCAACTGCAGAAGTACGTGATCCAGAACGTCGCCCACTCCTACGGCAAGAGCGCGACCTTCATGCCCAAGCCGATCGTCGGCGACAACGGATCGGGCATGCACGTGCACCAGTCGGTCTGGAAGGGCGGCAAGAACCTGTTCGCCGGCGAGGGCTATGCCGGCCTGTCGGAGTTCGCGCTCTTCTACATCGGCGGCATCATCAAGCACGCCCGCGCCCTCAATGCGATCACGAACCCGGGCACCAACAGCTACAAGCGCCTGGTGCCGGGCTTCGAGGCACCGGTGAAGCTGGCGTACAGCTCGCGCAACCGCTCGGCGTCGATCCGCATCCCGCACGTGCCGAATCCGAAGGGCCGCCGCATCGAGGCGCGTTTCCCGGACCCGCAGGCCAACCCCTACCTGGCGTTCTCGGCGCTGCTGATGGCCGGACTCGACGGGGTCGAGAACAAGATCCACCCGGGCGAGGCCGCGACCAAGGACCTCTACCACCTGCCGCCCGAGGAAGACGCGAAGATCCCGACCGTCTGCTCGAGCCTGGAGCAGGCGCTCGAGTACCTGGAGAACGATCGGGCCTTCCTCACCAAGGGTGGCGTCTTCACCGATTCCTACCTCGACGCCTACATCGACCTCAAGATGCAGGAGGTGACGCGTTTCCGGATGACGACGCACCCGGTCGAGTTCGACATGTACTACAGCCTCTGACGCCGGGTCACGAAGTCGCGCGCAGCGTGCAAAAGGGGGCGGCTTCGGTCGCCCCCGTCGCTTTCGGTCGCCGCTGGGTTGCGAGACAATCGCCGCGCCCCGTGTCGTCGCTCCCATCCGATGCCGCGTTGACTGGGCAGGAGACGACGGACCATGACCCCCCTGCATCGCTTCGATCGCGGCATCGCCGCAGCAGCGCTCCTCGCGGGCTTCGCGACCGCCTCGTTCGGTGCCGACGCGGTCGACGGCAACGTCACCTACCGTTGCCCGAACAACGACTACAAGAACACGATCAGCGCCAAGGAAGCCGAGAAGCTCGGCTGCAAGCGCCTCGAAGGCGCGCCGGTCACGGTGATCCAGACGACGCGTCCGCGCGCGCCGGCCGCCAGCGGTGGCACGCCGGTGCCGGCGGTCGCCGGGCCGGGCCGCATCGACCCGGCCTCGCAGCGCGCTCGCGACACCGACGCACGGCGCATCCTCGAGAACGAGTTGCGCGTGGAGGAGGAGCGCCTCGCCGCGCTGAAGAAGGACTACAACAGCGGCCAGCCCGAACGGCAGGGCGACGAGAAGAACTACCAGCGCTACGTCGAGCGCGTCGCCGAGATGAGCGCGGCGATCGCACGCAAGGAAGGCGACGTGGCGGCGCTCAGGCGCGAGATCCAGAAGCTGCCCGCATCGGCCGCGCCGCCGACGCTGTGACGGTCGCGCGGCCGCCGACGCCGTGACGACCGCAGCGCCGTCCGGCACGCCACCGTCGGCGACGCTCGAAGCGCTCGACCTGCTGGCGACGATGGTCGCCGTGGTGACGCCGCAGGGCGAGTGCATCTTCGCCAACTCGTCGCTCGAGGAACTGCTCGGCGTGTCGCGGCGCAGTCTGTCCAGGGGCTCGGCCTTCGACTGGTTCGCCGATCCGCAGGCGCTGCGCGAGACGGTCCACGCCGTCAGCAGCAACGTGTTCTCGACCAGCCGGCTGGAACTGCAGCTCAAGCGCCCGGGCGCGACGCACGGAGAGGTGATGCCGGTGCGCATCATGGTCAATCGGATCGACGGCTCGCCCGACGTCGTCTTCGAGCTCGTCGAGATGGAGCACCAGACGCGGCAGCAGCGCGAGGAACGAGCGCTCGAGCAGGCCGAGGCGTCGAAGGAGCTGATCCGCAATCTCGCGCACGAGATCAAGAACCCGCTCGGCGGCATCCGCGGCGCGGCGCAGCTGCTCGAGATGGAGATCGAGGGCCGGGCGCTCACCGAGTACACGCAGGTCATCATCAAGGAAGCAGACCGGCTGACGACGCTCGTCGACCGGCTGCTGGCGCCGCACCGCTCGCCCCACGTCGTCGCCTCCGTCAACATCCACGAGGTGACGGAGCGCGTGCGCGCGCTCATCCTCGCCGAGCACCCGACAGGGCTTGCCACCGAGCGCGACTACGACGCGTCGATCCCCGAATTCCAGGGCGACCGCGAGCAGCTGATCCAGGCGGTGCTCAACGTGTCGCGCAACGCGAGCCAGGCGCTGGTCGATCGCATCCAGGCCGGCGATGCGAGGCTGCTGTTCCGCACCCGGGTCGTCCGTCAGATCACGCTCGGCAAGCTGCGTCACCGACTGGCACTGGAATTGCATGTCGAGGACAACGGCCCCGGTGTGCCAGACGCGTTGCGCGAGCGGATCTTTTTTCCGCTCGTCTCCGGGCGCGAAGGCGGATCGGGCCTCGGCCTCACACTCGCGCAGACCTTCATCCAGCAGCACCATGGCACCGTCGAATTCGAGAGCGAACCGGGCCGCACGGTGTTCAAGATCATGATCCCGCTGGCCTGAGCCCACACGTTGATCGTCCGCCGGAGCACCCCTTGAAGCCCATCTGGATCGTCGACGACGATCAGTCGATCCGTTTCGTGCTCGAGAAGGCGCTGACCCGCGAGGAGTTCACGGTGCGCAGCTTCACCAATCCGCGCGATGTCCTCAGCGCGCTGGACGACGACGAGCCGCAAGTGCTCGTGTCAGACATCCGCATGCCCGGCGGCTCGGGGATCGACCTGCTGAACAAGATCAAGCAGAAGCACCGCGACCTGCCCGTCATCATCATGACGGCGTACTCCGACCTCGACAGCGCCGTCAGCGCGTTCCAGGGCGGCGCCTTCGACTACCTGCCCAAGCCCTTCGACGTGCCGAAGGCGGTCGACCTGATCCGCCGCGCGGTCGAGGAGAGCCTGCGCGAGGACGTCGCCGAATCGCCGGCCGCGCAGGTGCCGGAAATGCTCGGCCAGGCACCGGCGATGCAGGACGTGTTCCGCGCCATCGGCAGGCTCAGCCAGAGCATCGTCACCGTGCTCATCACCGGCGAGTCGGGATCGGGCAAGGAGCTGGTGGCCAATGCGCTGCACAAGCACAGCCCGCGCGCCTCGGGGCCGTTCGTCGCGATCAACACCGCGGCGATCCCGAAGGACCTGCTCGAGTCCGAGCTGTTCGGCCACGAGCGCGGCGCCTTCACCGGCGCGCAGACGACGCGGCGCGGCCGCTTCGAGCAGGCCGACGGCGGCACGCTCTTCCTCGACGAGATCGGCGACATGCCGTTCGACCTGCAGACGCGTCTGCTGCGCGTGCTCTCCGACGGCCAGTTCTATCGCGTCGGCGGCCACAACCCGATGAAGAGCAACGTGCGCGTCATCGCGGCGACGCATCAGGACCTCGAGGAGCGGGTGAAGGCGGGCTCGTTCCGCGAGGACCTGTTCCACCGCCTCAACGTCATCCGCCTGCGACTGCCGGCGCTGCGCGAGCGACAGGAGGACATCCCGTCGCTGGCGCGCTTCTTCCTGCACAAGAGTGCGCGCGAGCTCGGTGTCGAGGGCAAGCGTCTCACCGACTCGGCGATCGGCCGCCTGATGCTGTTCGACTACCCCGGCAACGTGCGACAGCTGGAGAACATCTGCCACTGGCTGACCGTCATGGCGCCGGCGCAGGTCGTCGATGGGAAGGACCTGCCGCCCGAGTTGCAGGTGCGCGCACATCGATCGGCGTCGGCGGCGGGAGCGGCGCCGTCACCGGCAGCGGCACCGGCGTCGACGGGGATGCCTGCGGCGTCGGCGGAGGCACCGGCGTTGCCCTCGACATCGGCGCAGCCACGGCCCGAAGGCACCACCTGGCTGGAAGGCCTCGACCGCGAGGCCCGCGAACTGCTGTCTCGCGGCGAACCGGGTGTCTGGGACACGTTGATGCGTCGTTTCGAGGCGCAGCTCATCGAAGCGGCGCTCGACACCACCCGTGGCCGGCGCATCGAGGCGGCGCAGCGACTCGGCATCGGCCGCAACACCATCACGCGCAAGATCCAGGAGCTCGGGCTCGACGACAAGTGACGCTGCACCAGCGGCGGGCGTGAGCGCCCGGCTCAGATGTGCATCGCGGCGAGGACGCCGAGGACGATGCCGATTCCCGTCACGAAGTAGACGCCGATCTGCAGTCGCCGACTGCTCGTCAGCAGCGCGATCGCTGCCAGCGCGATGGCGATCTGCAGCGCCGTCGTCGCCTGCTGCCAGCGATGCTCGACGTGGATTTCCTGCTCGGTCCGCTCGTTCCAGACCTCCGACTCCTTCTCGAGTTCCTCGGCCTTCTTCTGGATGCCGGCCTTCTCCGACTTGTAGCGCGTGGCCTCGCCCCGGTAGAAGTCCTTCCGCGCGTCGGGCACCAGATCGACGGCCATCTCGGACACGTTCTGCCGGTTGCTCTTGGCCTGGTAGAAGGCCCACTGATTCGCGGCCTCGGTCTTCTTGATCGCCGCCTCGTTCTTGAACAGGCCGGCGTTGAGCTGCGCGAGGCCGCCCATGTAGGCGAAGATCGCGCCGATCGTCGCGATGATCGCGGTCGCGACGGCGAGGCGCCCGGCCATGCCGTGCGGCTCCTCGTGCGAGCGGTGCTCCAGCTCGTGGTCATGCGGACCGTGGACGTGAAAGCCCTTGCCTGACATTCGATGTCTCCCAGGTGATGAAAGCGCCTGCTATCAGGCGCGCCGCCACGACGTGTAGGCGTAGCGGGTCCCGTCGGGCAGGGCGTGTTCCTCGCGCGCAGTTTGCACGAAGTCGGTCTCGTTCCAAGGAGGGAACCAGGTGTCGGCCGGAAAGACGGCGTCGACTCGCGTCAGCTCGAGGGCATCGGCTTCGGGCAGCGCCGCGCGGTAGATCTCGGCGCCGCCGATCACGAAGACGCGTCGGGCCGGATCGGCCCGTTCGATCGCCTCGGCGAGCGAGCCGGAGCGAATGGCGCCGTCGGCGTGCCATGCCGGTTGCCGGGTGACGACGATGTTGGCGCGGCCGGGCAGCGGCTTGCCGATGGAGTCCCACGTCCTGCGGCCCATCACCACGGTGTGGCCCGTCGTCATCGCGCGGAAGCGCTTCAGGTCGCCCGGGATGCGGACCAGCAAATCGCCGTCGCGGCCGATGCCGCCGTCGGCGGCGACGGCGGCGACGAGGGTCAGAGGAGGGCGGGCCATGCGGCGAGTGTCTGCGCGGACAATCGCGCCATGGCCCGATCCGATGCGCGCGAGCACGACGCCGACGCCGATGCGACCGCCGACGCCGCGCTCAGGCGCGACCTGTTCGGCGGCGACGCGACGCTGCGCCGTCGCGCCGTCGCGAAGGCGATCACGCTTGTCGAGTCGACGCATGCGACGCACCGGCAGCGGGCGCAAGCCCTGCTCGTCGACCTCGCGGCGGCGCCTGCCTCCAGGCCGACCCTGCGGATCGGCATCTCCGGCTCGCCCGGCGTCGGAAAGTCGACCTTCATCGAGGCGCTGGGGCTGCGCCTCATGGCCGAAGGGCGCCGCGTCGCGGTGCTCGCTGTCGATCCGAGCTCGAGCGTGTCGGGCGGCTCGATCCTCGGCGACAAGACGCGCATGGAGCGTCTGTCGATGGACCCTCGCGCCTTCGTTCGCCCGAGCCCGAGTAGTGGCACGCTGGGCGGCGTCGCCGCGTCGACGGGCGATGCGATCCGCATCGTCGAGGCCGCGGGGTTCGACGTCGTCGTGGTCGAGACCGTCGGCGTCGGCCAGAGCGAGGACGCCGTCGCCGGCCTCGTCGACTGCTTCGTGCTCCTGCAACTGCCGAACGCCGGCGACGATCTGCAGGCGATCAAGAAGGGCGTTCTCGAGCTCGCCGATGTCGTCGTCGTCAACAAGGCCGATCTCGATCCGGCGGCGGCGGCGCGCGCTGCGGGTCAGCTCGCGTCGTCGATGCGGCGCACCGGGCCCGGCGGCCAGGCGCTCGCGTCACCGGAGGTGCTGCAGACGAGTGCGATCGATCCGCCTCGCGTGGCGCAGGTGTGGCGAGCGATCTCGTCGTGGGCGGCGGCTCGGCGGGCTTCGGGCGAGTGGGAGGCGCGGCGTCGCGGACAGAGCGTGAATGCGTTGCAGCGAGCAATCGATGCGGCGCTGGCCGACGCCTTTCGCGGCGACCCGGATGTGCGAGCCGCGTGGTCGCGCGTGCTCGCCGACGTCGAGCGCGGCCGGCTTCCCGTGGCCGCGGCGGCGCAGCGTCTGGTCGACGTCTACGCTGAAGGGCGGGCAAGGCGTGGCCACGCCAGCGACGCCGACGCCGACGCCGACGCCGATGCTGCCGATTCCCCCGGCGACCACGGGCCCGCGAGCGACGCATGAACGATGCCGACCTCGCTGCCGTTCGCACGCGGATGGCCAGAGCGCGCCAGCGCGTCAAGGTCGTCGACCTGCCGAGCGGTGTCCTCGTTGTCATCAAGCGGCTCCGGCCGGCGCGCACCGTATGGCGCTCGCGCTTCGTCAACCTCTTCGCACGCGCCTTCGACCTGTCGCTGCTGCAGGCCGTTCCGGCGCCGGGGGGGCGCGACGGGCAGGCGATCGAGGTGGCGAGGCTGCGCGCGCTGGCTGTCGCCGGCGTGGCCGTGCCGTCGGTGCTGCACGTCGAACACGACTTCATCGTCATCGGCCACCTCGCGGGGGCGAACCTCGCCGAGCGCATCGAGCAAGGCGGCATGGAGGGCCGGGCCGCGTGGCGCCGCGGCCTCGAGGCGCTGGTCGGCGTCCATGCCCGTGACGGGTGCCTGAGTCACGCCTTCGCCCGCAACTTCATCGATACAGTCGACGGGCTGGCCATGATCGATTTCGAGGACGACCCGCTCACCGTGATGACGCTCGCCGAGGCGCAGGCGCGCGACTGGCTGGCGTACCTGCATTCGACCGTGTGGATGCTCGATGCGAGCTCCGTCGTCGATGCCGAGGATGCCCGCGCAACCGTCGCTGCGGTGCTCGCCGCCGAGCGACCCGAGGTTCGGCATCTGGTCGAGTCGGCGAGTCGACGCCTCGCAGCGCTTCGCTTCCTGCCGCGTTCGCGTCGGCCCTTCGGACGCGAGGTCATCGGTGCGCAGGCGATGGCCGCGCTGTTTCCGCTGTCTCCTGTTTCGGCCGGCTGACCGGCCGGACCACCACGACCACCACGACCCATGCACGACATCATCCAGCAGCTCGACAGCAAGCGCGCCGAAGCGCGCCTCGGTGGCGGCCAGAAGCGCATCGACGCGCAGCACGCCAAGGGCAAGCTCACCGCGCGCGAGCGCCTCGACGTGCTCCTCGACGAGGGCTCGTTCGAGGAGTGGGACATGTTCGTGGAGCACCGCTCGAGCGACTTCGGCATGGAGAAGAACCGCCCGCCCGGCGACGGTGTCGTCACCGGCTACGGAACGATCAGCGGGCGGCTGGTCTTCGTCTTCAGCCAGGACTTCACCGTCTTCGGCGGCGCGCTGAGCGAAGCCCATGCCGAGTAGATCTGCAAGGTGATGGACCAGGCGATGAAGGTCGGCGCGCCGGTGATCGGCCTGAACGATTCCGGCGGGGCGCGCATCCAGGAAGGCGTCGCGTCGCTCGGCGGCTATGCCGAGGTGTTCCAGCGCAACGTCATCGCCTCCGGCGTCGTGCCGCAGATCAGCCTCATCATGGGCCCGTGCGCCGGCGGCGCTGTGTATTCGCCGGCGATGACCGACTTCATCTTCATGGTGAAGGACACGTCGTACATGTTCGTCACCGGGCCCGAGGTGGTGAAGACCGTCACGCACGAGACGGTGACCGCGCAGGACCTCGGCGGCGCCGAGACGCACACTACCCGCAGCGGCGTCGCCGACCTGGCTTTCGACAACGACGTCGACGCCCTCCTGATGCTGCGCCGCTTCGTCGACTACCTGCCGCGCAGCAACCGCGAGAAGGCGCCGCTGCTGCCGAGCCGGGACCCGGCCGACCGCACCGACCTGTCGCTCGACACGCTGGTGCCGGAAAATCCGAATCAGCCCTACGACATCAAGGAGCTGATCTGGAAGACCGTCGACGACGGCGACTTCTTCGAGCTGCAGCCCGAGCATGCGCAGAACATCGTCATCGGCTTCGGTCGAATGGAAGGCGCGACGGTCGGCATCGTCGCCAACCAGCCGCTCGTCCTCGCAGGTTGTCTGGACATCAGAAGCTCGATCAAGGCGGCGCGCTTCGTTCGCTTCTGCGACGCCTTCGACATTCCCGTCGTCACCTTCGTCGACGTGCCGGGCTTCATGCCGGGCACGGCGCAGGAGTACGGCGGCATCATCAAGCACGGCGCCAAGCTGCTGTTCGCATACGCGGAGTGCACGGTGCCGAAGATCACCGTCATCACACGCAAGGCGTATGGCGGCGCGTACGACGTGATGAGCTCCAAGCACCTGCGCGGCGACGTCAACCTCGCCTGGCCGAGCGCCGAGATCGCGGTGATGGGCGCCAAGGGAGCGGTCGAGATCATCTTTCGCGAGGAGAAGGGCGATCCAGCCAAGCTCGCCGCGCGCGAGGCGGAATACAAGGCGAAGTTCGCGAATCCGTTCATCGCGAGCGCGCGCGGCTACATCGACGACGTGATCCAGCCTCACGAAACGCGACGCCGGATCTGCCGGTCACTGGCGATGCTCGCGAGCAAGAAGGTCGAAGACCCTTGGCGCAAGCACCGGAACATTCCGCTGTAGATGCAGCGCTGGCGCGCGTGTGCCAGACTGCCTGTCCCTCTACAAGCTAGGAGCGAACAGTGGCGACCAGGAAAGCGACCGCGGTCTGGAAAGGCAGCACCAGGGATGGTGGCGGCACCATCTCGACGGAAACCGGTGTGCTGAAAGAGGCCCCCTACGGATTCAAGTCCCGCTTCGAGAGCGGGCCGGGGACCAACCCCGAGGAGTTGCTCGCCGCGGCCCACGCCGGCTGCTTTTCGATGGCCTTTTCGCTGATGCTCGGCAACGAAGGCCTGACAGCGGAACGGATCGAAACCCACGCGGCCGTGACGGTCGAGAAGGTGGGCGAAGGCTTCGAGATCACGAAGAGTGATCTGACCGTGACGGCGAAGATTCCCGGCGCCGATCAGGCGAAGTTCATGGAACTCGCGACCAAGGCCAAGGAAGGTTGCCCGCTCTCGAAGGTGCTGAAGGCGAAGGTCACGATGACCGCCAAGCTCGACAGCTAGCCAGACGCGGCGCCGCCCCGGCGCCGCGTGCGCATGCTCAGCGCATGTCGAAGCGGTCGAGGTCCATCACCTTGGCCCACACCGCGACGAAGTCCCGGGCGAACTTGGCCTCCGCGTCCGCGCTCGCATAGACCTCGGCCACCGCGCGCAGCTGCGCGTTGGAGCCGAACACCATGTCGACGCGCGTGCCGGTCCAGCGCAGCTCGCCGCTGGCGCGGTCGCGCCCCTCGAACTCGGTCGCGTCCTCCGACGTCGGCTTCCACTCGGTCTTCATGTCGAGCAGGTTGACGAAGAAGTCGTTGGTGAGCGTCCCGGGACGCCGGGTGAAGAGTCCGTGCGTCGAACTGCCCGTGCTCGCACCGAGCACGCGCAGGCCGCCGAGCAGCACCGTCATCTCCGGTGCCGTCAGCGTCAGCAGCTGGGCCTTGTCGATCAGCAGCGCCTCGGCCGGCACGCTGTAGCGGCTCTTCAGATGGTTGCGAAAGCCGTCGGCCACCGGCTCGAGCGGGGCGAAGGAGTGCACGTCGGTCTGCTCC
>JBBSPY010000055.1:0-16307 GCA_038258415.1 Burkholderiales bacterium | reverse complement strand
GGCGAGCGCTGCGGCGCACTCTCGGTGGTGTGCGCCGACGCGGAGGAGGCGTCGCGCGTGCTCGGCCAGCTCAAGTTCGCCGTCCGTCGCAACTACTCGAGTCCGCCGATCCACGGCGGGCAGATCGTCGCGACGGTGCTCGCCGACCCGGACTTGCGCGCCGCCTGGGAGCGCGAGCTCGAGGCGATGCGCACGCGCATCCTGGCGATGCGCCGGTCGCTGCATGGTGTGCTTGCGGCGAAGCTGCCCGACCGCGATTTCGGCTACTTCCTCGAGCAGCGCGGCATGTTCAGCTACACCGGACTTTCGCCTGCCCAGGTCGATCGGCTGCGCGAGCAGTTCGCGGTCTACCTCGTGCGCTCGGGGCGCATGTGCGTCGCCGGGCTCAACACCGGCAATGTCGAAGCGACCGCCGTCGCGATGGCGGCCGTGCTGTCGGATGGCTGAGTCGCCGCCTCAGGCGTAGCGCCGCTGCGCGACCAGCGCGAGGCCGCTGACGACGCTCGCGAAGCGGTCGCCACGCACCGCGCGCGCCGCGGGAAAGGCGGCGCCGATCCGCTCGGCCAGTGCACGGAGACCCGTCGAGCCGCCGGTGAAATAGAGCGCGTCGATGTCGGCGGCGCCAAGCCCGGCGTCGGCCACGGCACGGCGCGCGGCGGCGACGATGCGATCGAGGTCGCCGTCGAGCGCGCGGCGCGCCGTCGCCTCGTCGAGCGTGGCTGCCAGCCCGGGCTCGATCGCATCGAGGGCAATCAAGGCCTCGGCGCCCTCGGCGGCCGCGATCTTCGCGGTCTCGGCGCGGCCGAGCAGGTCGTGGCCGAGGCGCCGCTCGATGATCCTGAGCAGCCGGCGGTGCAGCCGCGGATCGGCGTAGAACGGCCGCAGCGCACGCACCGCGGCGACGCGCGCCGGCCCGTAGAGCGTGTTGACCAGGTGCCATGTGGCGAGATCGAAGTAGACGCCACTCGGCACCTCGCGGGCCACCACCCCGGGCGCCGAAGGGCCGTGAGCCCCATAGCCGGCGAGCGGCAGGATCGCCGCGAGCTCGATGCGGCGGTCGAAGTCGGTGCCGGCGATGTGCACGCCGTGATTGGCGAGGATGTCGTCCTTGCGGTCGCTGCGCTTCGCCCGCGCCGCGCCGACACGGACCACCGAGAAGTCCGACGTGCCGCCGCCGATGTCGGCGACGAGCACCTTCTCCTCGCCTGCCACCGAGCGCTCGTGGTCGAACGCGGCGGCGATCGGCTCGTACTGGAAGGCGACCTCGCGAAAGCCGGCACGGCCGGCGGCCTCGCGCAGCGCCGCTTCGGCGGCAGCGTCGCGCGCCGGGTCGTCGTCGACGAAGTAGACCGGGCGGCCGAGCACGGCGCGTTCGATCGGCTGCCCGGTGCGCGCTTCGGCGCGGCGCCGCAGGTGGCGCAGGTAGGTCGAAACGACGTCGAGATAGCCGACCGACCGGCCGCCGCCGATGTCGGTCGAGCGGTCGACGAGGGCGCTGCCGAGAATGCTCTTCATCGAGCGCATCAGTCGTCCGTCAATGCCGTCGACGTAGGCGGCGACGGCGGCTCGACCGAATTCGACCCGGGGTGGCTCGTGAACCGGGCTGTCGGCGGCGTAGAAGACGGCCGTCGGCATGGTCGTGTAGCCGCGCTCGAGCTCGACGAGCACCGTCGACCCGCCTTCGGGAACGGCGATCGCCGAGTTCGAGGTGCCGAAGTCGACCGCGCACCAGTCCACCGCGTCTCCCCGTGGAAAAAGGGCGCGATTCTAGAGAGCGGTCAGACCTCGATCACCCGGCGCGGGTCGTGGCCTTCGGTCTCGCCGCGCCAGGCGTGTCCGCGCGCGTTGCTGACGACGCGTGCCGTGCCGCCGTCCATCCTGCTCAGCGTGTAGTCGTGCCTGCAGTGCAGGTGGCCGTGCAGCCAGAGGTCGGCACGGGCGACGAGGTCGTCGTCGGCGTTGCAGAAGCTCGCCGTCGCAGCCTGCTCGCCGTAGCGCGGATCGGCGCTGCGCAGGCTCGGTGCGAAGTGCGTGACGACGACGGTGCGATCCCAGTCGCCCTTGCGCATCAGCTCGGCTTCGAGCCAGTTGCGGCAGGCGAGCGATTCGACGCGCGTCGCCTCCGCGTCGAACGGCGCACCACCGACCGTGGCCCGCATCAGCTTCGCAAAGTACGCGCCGGCGCGCATCGCCTTGGCGCGGCGGGCAGCGCCGAACACGTCGTAGTCGCTCCAGCGCGTCGTGCCGAGGATGCGGATGCGGCGGGCGCGCGCGTCGACGACGACGAGCCGCTCCCGCTCCAGCATCGTGATGCCGAGCTCGGCGCAACGGCCGCGCAGCGCCGGGACGGCGAGCTCGAGGTCGCGGCCGTCGAACTCGTGGTTGCCGGCGACAAAGACGACCGGCACCGGCCAGCGGGCGAACCGGTCGAGGCCTTGCCACGTGGCGTCGATGTCGCCGGCGAGCACGAGCAGTTCGGCGTCCTCGGCACGCTCGATCTCGACTGCTTCGGTCTCGAGATGCAGGTCGGACAGGAGTTGCAGGCGCATCCGGTCGCGGCGCGGCGCCGGCGCTCAGGCCGCGCCGTGGCAGTTCTTGTATTTCTTGCCGCCGCCGCAGGGGCACGGGTCGTTGCGCCCGACCTTGGCGCCGTCGCGCTGCACCGGCGCGACGCGGTAGCGCTCGCGCTCCGACGCGTCGTAGATGACGAACACGTCGTGCACGATCTCGGCGACGGCGGCGTCGACCGTCGTCGGGCGCGGCCCGGCGTCGCTCGTCACCGACGGGTCGAGGTAGCTCTCGAACCGCGCCATCGCCTCGCCCAGGCGCTCGTCGGCGGGGCCTTCCGGCAGCGGGAACTGCTCGAGCGCCGAGAGGAAGCCGGCGAGCCAGGGCGCGAGGGTCGCGGCGACGGGATCGTCGACATCGTCGCCCGCATCGGCCAGCCACGGGTCGAAGCCGCCGAACTCGGCGAGCGACAGGCGGATCGCCGCTTCGCGGCGCAGGAGCAGCGCGCTGGCGCGGGTGTGTTCGGGCGACGGCTCGGCCTCGCCCCAGCGATGACCTTCGGCGTCGAACACGTAGCGCAACCACGCGTCGCCGGGCAACGCGGCCGTCTGCACCGCGATGCCCGCAGCGAAGCCGTCGGCCTCGTCGAGGGCGAGCGGATCGAGCGGCTCGGGGATGCCGGCGAGCAGGCCGTTCAGCTCCTCGAATTCGGCGTCGTCGAGATCGCGCTCGCCAGCGGCAATGGGCGGCCGCGACGGCGGCGTCGAATCGGGCAGGGCCACGAGCGGCGCTCGACTCGGCTCAGGCCGCCAGCCGCGCGGCGAGGCGGTCGCGCACCTGCGGCAGCTCGGGCGGCAGTCGCTGGGCCAGCTGCGCGAACAGCTCGTCGTGCAGTGCGAGCTCGTCATGCCAGGCGGCGGCGTCGATGTCGGTCACGCGGTCGAAGCTGGCGCGGTCGAAGTCGCTGCCGCGCCAGTCGAGGTCGTCGAACCGCGGCGTCACGCCGAACGCGTTCGATGCGCCGTCGGCGTTGCCCTCGGCGCGGCGCACGATCCATTCGAGGACGCGCATGTTCTCGCCGTATCCCGGCCAGACAAACTTGCCGTCATCGCCCTTGCGAAACCAGTTGACGCAGTAGATCTTCGGCAGCGTCGCACCCGCCTTCTCGATCGCCCTGCCGAGCGCGAGCCAGTGCGCGAAATAGTCGCCCATGTTGTAGCCGGCGAAGGGCAGCATCGCGAACGGGTCGCGGCGCACGACGCCCTGCTTGCCGCCGGCGGCGGCGGTCGTTTCCGAGCCCATCGTCGCCGCCATGTAGACGCCCTCGGTCCAGTCGCGCGCCTCGGTCACGAGCGGCACGGTGGTTGAGCGCCGGCCGCCGAAGACGAAGGCGTCGATGGGCACGCCGGCGGGCGAGTCCCAGTCGGCGTCGAGCGCCGGGTTGTTGGTCGCGGCGACGGTGAAGCGGGCGTTCGGGTGGGCGGCCGTCCTCGGCTTCCCGTCGGCACCGGCCTCCTTCGCGATCGCGGGCGTCCAGTCGCGACCCTGCCAGTCGATGCAATGCGCCGGCGGCTTCTCGGTCATGCCTTCCCACCAGACGTCGCCGTCGTCGGTCAGAGCGACGTTCGTGAAGATCGCGTCGCGCGCGAGGCTGGCCATGCAGTTCGGATTCGTCTGCTGGTTGGTGCCGGGGGCGACGCCGAAGTAGCCAGCCTCGGGATTGATCGCATACAGCCGCCCGTCGGAGCCGGGCTTGATCCAGGCGATGTCGTCGCCGATCGTCGTCACGGTCCAGCCCGGCATCCCGGCGGGCGGCACGAGCATCGCGAAGTTGGTCTTGCCGCAGGCGCTCGGGAAGGCAGCGGCGACGTGGCGCTTGTGTCCCTCCGGCGTCGTCACCCCGAGCACCAGCATGTGCTCGGCGAGCCAGCCGGGGCCCTCTCCGCGCTCGCCCGCGTCGCGGCCCATCACCGAGGCGATGCGCAGCGCGAAGCACTTCTTGCCGAGCAGCGCGTTGCCGCCGTAGCCCGACCCGTAGCTCCAGATCTCCTGAGTCTCGGGGTAGTGGACGATGTACTTCACCGGGTTGCACGGCCACGCCACGTCTTTCTCGCCCGGCTCGAGCGGCGCCCCGACGGTGTGCATGCACGGCACGAAGTGGCCGTCGTCGCCGAGCACGTCGAGCACGGCGCTGCCCATGCGCGTCATCAGCTTCATGTTGACGGCGACGTAGGCGCTGTCGCTCAGCTCGACGCCGATGTGGGAGATATCGGAGCCGAGCGGGCCCATGGAGAACGGCACGACGTACATCGTGCGGCCCCGCATCGCGCCGCGGAACAGCGCCGGCGTGCCGTCCGCCCGGCCGCCCTGGAGGAGCGCGCGCATCTCGGCCGGCGCCTTCCAGTTGTTGGTCGGACCGGCGTCGTCCTCGTGTTCGGAGCAGATGAAGGTGCGGTCCTCGACCCGGGCGACGTCGCTCGCGCTCGAGCGGGCGAGAAAGCTGTGCGGGCGCAGTTCGGGGTTGAGCTTCATGAGCGTGCCGGCGGCGACGAGTTGCCCGCACAGGCGGTCGTATTCGACGTCGCTGCCGTCGCACCAGTGGATGTCCTTCGCTTCGGTGAGTGCGGCCATCCCGGCGACCCAATCGAGCAACTTGCGATGGCGGACCGAAGACGGCGCGGCGCCGGCAGCCGCGGTGGGGAGTGAGCTCATGGTGTGTCTCGGTGGGGCCTCGGCCCTAGGCGCCGCGTGGCACGAGCCACGGACATGCGGGGGGCGTGCGGCCCGGGGGAAATGCTGCGGCTGAGTGTAGCGGCGTGCTCGTCGGCCTACGCCCGGCGCGGACACCATAATGAATCGATGCTGCGCCGCCGCTGCCTTGTCGTCGCGCCGGCCGCCGGACTCCTGGGCCTGTTCGCCTTCAGCGGCGGTGCGATGGGCCAGCCCTCGGTGCCGCTGCGCCTCGGAGCCGACCGCTCGCTCGCCGCGTCGGGCCTGGCCGACGCCTTGCGGCGGGCGTTCTCGGCCGACACCGGGATCGATGTCAAGCTCGTCGTCGCGCCGGCGCTGGCCGTGCTCGATGCCGTGCGAGAAGGCGAGGTCGACGTCGCGCTCGCCAACGCACCGGCCGCCGAGGCCGACCTCGAGCGGCAGACGCTCGTCCACGACCGCCGGGCGATCGCCGTCGGCGATTTCATCCTCGTCGGGCCGACCGGCCGCGGTGCGGCACGCGTCGACCGCGACCCGGTCGCGGCGCTGAGACAACTTGCTGAAGAGGCGGCGCCGTTCCTCTCGCCGGGCGACGGCTCGGGGACGCACGTGGCCGAGCAGGCGCTGTGGCGCGCCGCCGGCGTCGAGCCGAAGGCGCCGTGGTATGCGAGCGCCGACCCGCGCGGCGGCAATGTCGTCCGCCAGGCGCGCACCGGCAGCACGTGGTCCATCGTTGAGCGCGGTGAGTGGCTGGCCGCCGGCGGGCCGCCGCTGCGCATCGCCGCCGAGGGCGGCGAGGTGCTCGTCGAGCAGGTGCACGCCATGCGGTCGTTTCGCGCCAGCCATCCGGCGGGCAAGTTCGTCCTCGCCTGGATCGGCAGTCGGCGCGGCAAGGCGGTCGCCGCCCGCCGCCGCGGCTACCGCGCCGCCTAGGCCTGCAAGGCGAACGCCGACCATGGCCGCACGCGGGCGCGTCGTCAGCCTGAACACCGCCCGGGCGCGACCGACGACGATCAACGGCCGACGGGTGTCGACGGCGATCGGCAAGCAGCCGGCCGACGCTGCCCGCGCCGTGCTGCCGCTGGGCATCGAAGGCGACGAGCAGGCCGATCCGTCGGTCCACGGCGGACTCGGCAAGGCGGTCTACGCCTACCCGGTCGAACACCACCCCTTCTGGCGGACCGTCCGCGCACAGGCCCAGGTCGCGCTGTGGGACGAGCCGGTGGCCGCGGGCCTGTTCGGCGAGAACCTGACGATCGAGGGCCTGCTCGAGGCGGACGCCTGGATCGGCGACGTGCTCGCCTTTCCGAGCTGCTCGCTCGCCGTCAGCGAGCCCCGCTTTCCGTGCTTCAAGTTCAACGCGGCCATGGGCTTTCCGCACGCCTCCCGTCTGATGGCCAAGAGTGCCTGGTGCGGCTACTACCTGGCGGTGCGCGAATCGGGGACGATCGCCGCAGGCGAGCCGTTCGAGCTGCTGCCCGGCCCTCACGAGGTCAACATCGTCGAGCTGTTCCGGGCTCGCGTGCGCGTGCGCTGAGAAGCGGGTGCTCGCCTACCGACACGCGTTTCACGCCGGCAACCATGCCGACGTGCTCAAGCACGTCGTCCTCATGCTCGTGTTGCGGCACCTGTGCGAGAAGCCGAAGGCGTTTCGCTACGTCGACACGCACGGTGGCGCCGGCGGCTATTCGCTCGAAGGCCGCTACGCCCAGCAGAAGGCCGAGTTCGAGAACGGCATCGGCCGGCTCTGGGGCCGCACCGACCTCGCGCCGGTGCTCGCCGACTACGTCGCCCTGGTGGCCGCGTTCAACCCCGACGGCGCTCTGCGCCAGTATCCCGGCTCGCCCGCCCTCGCCTTGCAGATGCTGCGGCCGCAGGACGATTTGCGCGCCTTCGAGCTGCATCCGACCGAGCAGAAGATCCTGCGCTCGACCCTGAGCGCGTCGACCCGCGCCCAGGCGATCGACGGCGACGGCTTCGCCGGGCTGAAGTCGCAGCTGCCACCGCCTTCTCGGCGCGGCGCGGTGCTGGTCGACCCGAGCTACGAGGGGCGAGGCGACTACACCAAGGTCGTGCAGACGCTGCGCGGCGCGCTCGCCCGCTTCGCCGACGGCACCTACCTCGTCTGGCACCCGCAGGTGCGCAAGGTCGAGGCGGCCGACCTGCGCCGCCGCCTCGACGCCGTCGCCCACGGCCGGGAGCGGTTGCATCTGCAGCTCACCGTGCAGCGCCCCGATTCGCAGGGCTTCGGCCTCGCCGGCAGCGGCATGTGGGTGCTCAACCCGCCGCACACGCTTGCCGCGGTGCTGCGCGGCGTCGCCCCGGAGCTGACGGCGAGGCTCGCGCAGTACGACGGCGCAACCTGGCACCTCGACCACGGCAAGGCCTGAAGGCCGGCGCCGCGCGTGAGCGCTGGCCCGCTCCTTGCACACGGCGGTTACGAGCTTGTGTCGAGATCGTCAAGAGTCCTACACGTTTGTTTCCCGGTTGCCAAGTTGAGTTGTCACCAAGTGACCCGTCGGGACGGCGTCGCGAAGATCGCGTCACAAGCTTCGGGACGCGCTGCGCGACCCCGAGCTGAAGCACTCGCATCTGCATGATCTGCAGGCGGGAAACCGGTGGCTAGAACGCCACTGTTCTTTGAAACGTCGAGGGAAGCCATGTTTCGAAATCACCACATTGCACGGGCCGTGATGGCACTGTGTGCGGGCGGCGTGACCACCGCCGCCGTCGCGCAGCAGCAACAGACCCCGCCGCCCACGCCCCAACAGTTGCAGCGCGTGGAGATCACGGGCTCCAACATCAAGCGCGTCGACGCCGAGGGCGTCGCCCCGGTGCAGGTCATCACGCGCGAGCAGATCGAGCGGACCGGCCAGCCGACCGTCGCCGACGTCCTGCGCAACATCCCCTCGAACACGGGCGGCAGCTACGGCGAGAGCTTCAGCAACAGCTTCGCGCCCGGTGCTGCCGGCATTTCGCTGCGCGGCCTCGGCGAGAAGACCACCCTCGTCCTGATCAACGGTCGTCGCACCGCGGGCTACGGCTTCGCGCAGAACCTGCAGGATTCCTTCGTCGACCTGAACTCGATCCCGTCGAGCGCCGTGGAGCGCGTCGAGATCCTGAAGGACGGCGCTTCGGCGATCTACGGCTCCGACGCGATTGCCGGCGTCGTCAACATCATCCTGCGCCGGGACTTCCGCGGCTTCGAGGTCTCGGGCGGCGTCGGTCGCGCCAGCGGCCAGAACGAGTACTCCGGAACGCTAAGCGGCGGTTTCGGCAACCTCGGCTCGGACAAGTTCAACGTCTTCGCTGTGCTCGACTACTACAAGCGCCGCGAGATCCTGCTGTCCGACACGCCATTCGGCGAGAGCCGCGACTACCGCGGCGAGCCCGGCGGCCGGCAGTTCAACTCGCTCACCAACGGCGGCACCTGGCGCCAACTCACCGCTGCCGGTGCGCTCACCAGCAACTACCAGGCCACGAGTGCCTGCGGCAACGTCATCAACGGCACCGATGCGCTCGCCCAGGGCTACACGACGAGCGCTGCCACGGGCGCCGCCGCCAACACGTTCTGCCCGCAAAAGCTCAACGACTACATCTCCGCCCTGCCCGGAACCGACCGCATCGGCTTCCTCGGCCGCGGCACGTACGAGATCTCCAGCACGGTCAACGCCTTTGCCGAGGTCGGGCTGAGCCGCGTCAAGTCCAACCAGACGTTCACGCAGCCCTTCTTCAACACGACCGGCCTCACGCCGACGCCGGCCGGACTGCAACCGTTCTCCTACACCATCGACTTCGCCCCCGGCGCGTCGGGCAACCCGTTCCCGACCAACGCGCGCTACACCGGCGCGTTCCAGGACCTCGGTGCGCGCACCAACGAGATCAAGTCCGATACGGCTCGGGTGCTCGCCGGCCTGACCTACACGGTCAGTTCGTGGGATCTCGACAGCGCCGTCGGCTACTCGCGGAACAAGGTCGAATCGCAGAACTTCAACCGCATCACGCTGTCCGGCACGAGCGCCGCGTTCGGCGTTCCGCCAACGCCACAGCCGCCGGTGCCGGTGTCGACCGCAGGCGCCTACAACCTCGACAACCCAGCGCTGAACAGCCAGGCGGTCCGCGACTCGATCCGCATCGACTTCCCGCGCCAGTCGACGTCGACGCTCTTCTTCGTCGACACCAAGGCCAGCACCGAGTTCCAGAACCTGCGCCTGCCCGGCGGCCCCGTCGGCCTTGCCATCGGTGCCGAGTACCGCCGCGAGAAGCTGCAGGACCGGCCCGCGGAAGCAGCCCAGAACGGCGACATCCTCGGCCAGGGCATCACCGCGACCGACGGGTCGCGCAACAGCCAGGCCATCTACGCCGAGTTCCGCCTGCCGCTCCTGAAGAACCTCGAGATGCAACTCGCCGGCCGCTACGACCACTACAGCGACTACGGCAGCTCCGCGGTCCCGAAGATCGGACTCAAGTACACGCCGATCCCGATCCTCGCGCTGCGCGCCAACTACGGCCGCGGCTTCCGCGCGCCCACGCTGCCCGAGATCTCGCCCTCGGTTGCGACGTTCTTCACCCAGGTGATCGACCCTCAGGTCGACGCGGTGCGGCAGATTTCCGGCACCTTCGCCGGCAACCCCGACCTGAAGGCAGAGAAATCGACCAGCCTGAACCTCGGCTTCGTGGTCGAGCCGACCAAGGACTTCAACGTCAGCGTCGACTACTACCGCATCCGCTGGAACGACGTCGTGGCCTCGAACAGCTTCCAGGACATTCTCGACGCCTCGTGTCCGAACCCGCCTGTGAATCCGGGCGACGCGCCGTGCCCGAGCACCGCGCAGGTGCTGCGTGACCCGGTGACGAACGAAGTGGTCACGGTGTTCAGCAACTACCAGAACCTGAGCTCGCGCGTCACCTCGGGCATCGAGGTCGACTTGCGCTACGCGATCCCGACCACCACGCTCGGCAAGTTCGGCCTTCGCCTCGGCGGCAACTACGTCATCAAGTTCGAGGAAGACGGCGTCGACTACAACAACTCGAACGGCGGCTCGAACACCATTCCGAGGTTGAAGGCCAGCGCCGCGGTCGACTGGGACTACGGCCCATTCGCCGTGACGACGAGCTGGAACTACACCAAGGGATGGAGGCAAGAGGGTCTGCCAGGCTCCTACTTCGCGCCGCAGAACCCGAACTTCCAGACCGGGACGGCGCGCGAGAAGACGCCCGACTACTACACGTTCGACCTGTTCGGCCGCTACAACATCACCAAGAACCTGACGGTGAGCGGCGCGGTGGTCAATCTCTTGAACCGCAAGCCGCCATACGACCCTGGCTTCTCTGGAACCTACCTGTACGACTTCAGCCAGTTCGACCCGCGCGGCCGGCTGTATCGACTGAACCTCACCTACAGGATGTGATGCTCGCGGCCGCTCGCTGCGGTCGCGTAGAAGCAAGCCCTCGCACCGCGGTTCGAGGGCTTTTTTCGTGAAGCGTCGAGGTTGCTCGTCGCACCTAGAATTTCCGCATGTCGCGTCGCTCGCGCCGCGCACCCACGTCCCGGAGAGATCATGCGTTTCCATCGTTTCGCGCCCAGACTGCTGGCCCTCGGCGCCGCGCTTTGCCTCAGCAATGCGGCCCACGCCCAGACCGCGGCAGCCTCGGCACCGCAACCCGGTGCGTCGTCGCCGGCGCCGATCGAGGAGTACCTGCGGCTGCCCGCCTACATGTCGCCGCGCATCTCGCGCAACGGCCGCTACTTCGCCGTCACGATCCCGATCAACGGCAAGTTCAACCTCGCCGTCGTCGACCTGGACACGAAGAAGGGAACGGCGCTCACGAATTTCGACAACTTCGACGTCATCGGGGTCCGCTGGGTCGGCAACGACCGCCTGCTGTTCACGCTCGGCCAGGCGAACTCTCCGACCGGGCCGGGACAGTTCCGCGGTGGTGGCCTGTTCATGGTCAGCCGCGACGGCAAGGAATCGCGACAGCTCGCTCAGACCGTGCTCGAGGCCCGTCGCGATCGGCGCATCTACCGCCCCATGCGTGTGCTGCGCAGCATCCCCGGAAGTGACGACGAAGTGCTCGTACAAGGCAATCTGCGCGACGGTGATTCGCTCGACGTGTACCGCCTCAACATCGTCACCGGACGGACGACGCTGCTCACGCCCGACCGCCCGGCGCTCGCCGGGCGCTGGTTGCTGGACCGCAACCGCGTTCCGCGCATCGTGACCGCCGAGGTCAGGGACTCGACGACCGAAGTCATCTACTACCGCAAGACGGAAAGCGATCCGTTCGTCGAGATCGCCCGCCACGACGTCACGAAGCCAGGCGACTTCACGCCGCTCTACTTCGAGGCCAACAACCAGACGCTGCTCGTCGCGACGAACGCCAACCGGCCGACCGAGGCGATCTATCGCTACGACCCGAACACGCGCAAGCTCGGCGAGCTGGTGGCGGAAGATCCGAAGTTCGATCTCGACTCGGTCGACACAGATCCGGTGACCGACGAGCTGCTCGGCTACACCGTCGACGCCGAGAAACCGAAGCAGGTGCTGCTGACGGAAAGCGACAAGCGCCTCCAGCGCATGATCGACGGCGCCCTGCCGGATACGTTCAACTCCTTCCTCAAGATCCGCGGTGACCAGTATCTCGTCACGTCCTATTCCGACCGCTCGCCACCGAATTGGTACGTACTCGACGAAGGCAAGAAGACGCTCGAGGACCTGTTCTCGAGCAAGCCTTGGCTGAAGAGCGACAAGCTCGTCACGCAGCGGCCGTTCTTCCTGAAGACGCGCGACGGGCTCGAGATCCTGTCGTACTACTTCCTGCCGAAGGACTACAAGCCCTGACAGAAGCTGCCGACGGTGGTGCACATCCACGGTGGCCCGTTTGTTCGCGGCGACCAATGGGGCGGCGGCTACGGTGTCCGCGAAGCGCAGATCCTCGCCTCGCGCGGATATGCCGTCGTGCTGCCGAACTTCCGCATCACACCCGGGCTCGGCAACAAGGTCTACTACGAAGGTTTCGGCGCCTACGGCAAGCAAATGCTCGAGGACCACGACGACGCCGCCAAGTGGGCGATTGCACAGGGCTTCGCCGACCCCGACCGCATCTGCATCTCGGGCGCGAGCTATGGTGGATACGCGACCCTGATGTCGCTGGCGCGTTTCCCCGGCACCTTCAAATGCGGCATCGCGGGCGCAGCGCCGACCGAGATGGAGGTGCAGCTGACCTCGCCGCAGGGCGACACGGCCAACAACGCCTCGGGCGTCGCGTTCTGGAAGGCGGTGATCGGCGTCAGCGACACCTCGAACATCCCGCACGACATCTCGCCCGTCTATCTCGCCGACAAGATCAAGCAGCCGGTGATGCTCTACTGGGGTGTCGACGACATTCGGGTTCCCATCGAGCAGGGCCGGATGATGATCAGCGCGCTGGAAAAGGCCGGAAACCCGCCGAAAGCGGTGATCTTCAAGAAGGAAGAAGGACACGGCTTCGGCCGCGTCGAGAACAACCTGGAGCTCTACACCGAGATGCTCAAGTTCCTCGACGCCAGCATCGGCGCGCCAGGCAAGCGCTGACCGCTCCGACGCGCGGAGCGTCCGTCACGGGCCGGGCGGCTCGCGCTTGAGATCGCGAAACGCCGCGAACAGCCACGTCCGCATCCCGACCAGCAGCGTGTAGGGCGTGCGCTCGCCTTCGGGCAACTTCTGCTCGGCCAGGTGCCCCTGCGCGAAGTCCTGGCCGACGCGTTGCAGCCGCTCGACGAGGCTCATCGCCAGTGGCCTCGTGATCTCGCCATGGACGAGCATGATGAGTTCGCCGTCGCCGTCGAAGCCGCCACCGAGGTAGTCGGCCGCCACGTGCTCGCGGAAGTAGCGCATCACCGGACCGTGCGGCCGCCAGCGGAAGCCCTTGGCGACCATGAGCGCGTAGCGGTTGTGCGGCTTGAGCTCGATGATGCCGAGCCGGTCGAGCCTCGTCAGGTAGCCGACACACTCGGCGTCGCTGAACGCGTACTCGCGGGTCATCGACTCGAACGTCCACTGGCTGAGGCAGCACACCGCGAGCAGCAGCAGCCTGCGATCGGCGACGACCGCCGCCTCCTGCTCCTCGGTCAGCTCGCGCAGCAGCGGCCGTGCGTCGACGACCTTGCGCGCGAGCTCGGCGAAGTCCATCTTGAGCACGCGCAGCATGTCGTCGATGCGCGAGAGCGGCATGTCGGACTTGGCGAAGACGCGCTTGACGCTCGACTCCGACATGCCCAGCGCATCGGCCAGGTCGGCGTAGGTGATGCCGGCTGCGCGCAGCTCGGCCTTCAGCGCCGCGACGAGATCTTGCGTGGTGCTCATGTCGAAGGAATGAGCAGTATCGCAAAGGCGCGGTAGCCCCTCGCGCTACCCATGGTGCCGGCGCCCGCCACGCTCCTCGAGGCGATGGTCGCCGGCGCCCACGTTGCCGATGATGGCGGCGCCGATCAAGGCATGTCAGCAGGAGAGGAGTTGATGGAGATGCAGCACCGACGTTCGCCCGTTCGCCGCGACACCCGCGCCTGGAAAGCGCAGGTGTGGGTCTCGTTCTTCGCCGCCGCATCGCTGTGCGGCATCGGCCTGGCGTTCCTCCCCGGCACCGACATCGATCGCGCCTTCATGGCGATGGGCTGCGTGTTCTCGATGTCGGCCTCCTTCACGCTCGCCAAGTTCGTTCGCGACAACGAGGGCCGGACGGTCGACACGCCGCTGTTCGGCATCGTCGTCTGGGGCGGCTTCGCGCTGGCGATGGCCCTCACCGCGTGGGGCGTCGTGCAGATGGACGTGAGCCCGACCTACATGGCCTACCTGGCGGTCGCCTGGCTCTTTTTCGTGGCGCAGACGTTCACGCTCGCCAAGACGCTGCGCGACGCGCACGAGGCGGACCTCGCCGAACGCTTGCGCGCCGAGTGACGAAGCCGGCCCTTCACAACCGCAACCGGAGTCAACCATGATCACGTTCTCGATCTCACGCTTCGCCTCTGCCGCGTTGGTGGTGGCGGCCCTCGCCTCGCCTGCGGCCCGGGCACACGACAGCGGCCCTTCGGAGGCGAGCGCACTGTCGGCGCTGCCGATCGCGGTGTCGGTGGCGGCGCCCGTCGCGCTGCTTTCGGCGGGAGCCGCACTCACCGTCTTGTCGGTCGAAGCGGCGGCCGACGGCACGGTCTGGGTGCTCGAGCGGGCCTCCGACGGCGCGCGGGCCAGCGTGCGGCTCGGCGCGCAGGGGGCGGGCGCGTTGTCGGTGGCGGCGGGAACGCTGGTGACGGTCACCGTCATCTCGACGGGCTGGGTGCTGTCGACGGCCAGCGCGGCCATCGCGTTCATTCCCAACCGCATCGGCGCGGCGCTGCTCTACAACGAACGGATCACGCCATGAGCGGCCTGCGCCGGGTCGGCGCGCGCATCGCCTCGGTGTGTGTGTTCGCCCTGGCGGTCTTGTTCAGTCCGACGGCGTTCGCGGGGAGGTCCTGCGAAGCGAAGGCGCCATCGACCGCGACGATCGCCCGCGCGATGACGCTCGCCGAGCACACCGCCGTCGCGCTCGACCGCAGCGGCGCGCAGGTGGTCGTCATCGGTCGCGCCGGTCAGAACCTCACCGCCTACGGACTGCGCTGGTCGCACCTCGCCTTCGCCTACCGCGCCGACCCGGGCGAGCCGTGGCGCGTGGTGCACAAGCTCAACCAGTGCCGCACATCGCGCGCGTCGCTCTACCGCCAGGGGCTGGGCGACTTCTTCCTCGACGACCTCTGGCGCTACGAGGCCGCTGTCGTCGTTCTGTCGCCCGACGCCCAGTCCCGCCTCCTCGCCGCGCTCGCCGACAACGCGCAGACAGCAGCACTCGACACGGCGGCCTACAGCATGGTCGCCTACCCGTGGTCGACGCGCTACCAGCAGTCGAACCAGTGGGCGATCGAGACGCTCGCAGCGGCGATGGCCGAGGACGCATCGACCCGCGAGCGGGCGCAGGCGTGGCTGCGGCTGCGCGACTACCGACCAAGCGAGCTGCGGATCGGCGCGTTCGAACGCTTGGGAGCGCGGCTGACCAGCGCCAACGTCGCCTTCGACGACCATCCCAACGAGAAACGCTTCGCCGGCCGCATCGAAACCGTCACGGTCGATTCGGTTTTCGCCTGGCTGGCGCGCTCCGGCCTCGGCGGGCAAGTCACCGTCATCCGCTAGATTCCGCTCGGCGCGCACGCGAACATCCGGGAGACCACGACCATGACGACCGAAGGCGAACACCCCAACCAGTTCGCATTGCTCGGCCAGCGCCGCTTCGCGCCGTTCTTCTGGACCCAGTTCCTCGGCGCCGGCAACGACAACCTCTTCAAGTTCGCGTTCACGGTGCTCGTCACCTACCACCTGCAGGTGGCGTGGCTGCCGCCGACGCTCGCCGGTCTCGTGATCGGTGCGCTCTTCATCCTGCCGTTCCTGCTGTTCTCGGCAACAAGCGGCCAGCTCGCCGACAAGTTCGACAAGGCGGTGCTGATCCGCTTCGTGAAGTGGCTGGAGATCGGCGTGATGGTGCTGGCGGCGATCGGCTTCCTCGCCAACAACGTCGTGCTGCTGCTCGGCTGCGTGTTCCTCATGGGCCTGCACTCGACGCTGTTCGGACCGGTGAAGTTCGCCTACCTGCCCCAGCACCTCACGGAACGCGAGCTCACCGGCGGCAACGGCATGGTCGAGATGGGCACGTTCGTCGCGATCCTGCTCGGCAACGTGGCCGGAGGCCTCCTGATCGCGATCCCGCAGATCGGCGCCACGTGGGTGGCGATCGCGTGCGTCGGCGTGGCGGTGCTCGGGCGGCTGACGGCGCAGGCGGTGCCCGCTTCGCCCTCGACCGACCCGGGCCTCTCGATCAACTGGAACCCCTTCAGCGAGACGTGGCGCAACCTCAAGCTGGCGCACGGCAACACCGTCGTTTTCCGGTCCCTCCTCGGCATCTCGTGGCTGTGGTTCTTCGGCGCCGCCTTCCTCGCCCAGTTCCCGTCGTTCGCCAAGGAGGTGCTGCACGGCGACGAGCACGTCGCCTCGCTGCTGCTCGTGGTGTTCTCGATCGGCATC
>JBBSPY010000054.1:0-16418 GCA_038258415.1 Burkholderiales bacterium | reverse complement strand
GCCACCACCAAGCCCAAGCTCGGTCTCTCGGGCCGCAACTACGGCCGCGTGGTGTACGAGGGCCTCCGGGGCGGACTCGACTTCATGAAGGACGACGAGAACATCAACTCGCAGCCCTTCATGCATTGGCGCGACCGCTTCCTCTACTGCATGGAGGCCGTGAACCGCGCGAGCGCCGCGACGGGAGAGGTCAAGGGCCACTACCTGAACGTGACCGCCGGCACGATGGAAGACATGTACGAGCGCGCCGAGTTCGCGAAGGAGCTCGGCTCGTGCATCGTGATGATCGACCTCGTGATTGGCTACACCGCGATCCAGTCGATGGCCAAGTGGGCGCGCCGCAACGACATGATCCTGCACCTGCACCGCGCCGGGAATTCCACCTATTCGCGGCAGAAGAACCACGGCATGAACTTCCGCGTCATCTGCAAGTGGATGCGGATGGCCGGCGTCGACCACATCCACGCCGGCACGGTGGTCGGCAAGCTCGAAGGCGACCCGCACATGATCGCCGGCTTCTACGACACGCTGCGCGAGCGGCACACGCCGCAGAACCTCGAGCACGGCCTGTTCTTCGAGCAGGACTGGGCGTCGCTGCTGAAGGTGATGCCGGTGGCCTCGGGCGGCATCCATGCCGGGCAGATGCACCAGCTCATCCACTACCTCGGCGAGGACGTGATCCTGCAGTTCGGCGGCGGCACGATCGGCCACCCGCAGGGCATCCAGGCCGGCGCGCAGGCCAACCGCGTCGCCCTCGAGGCGATGGTCTTCGCGCGCAACGAAGGCAAGGACATCTGGAACCAGGGTCCGCAGATCCTGCAGGACGCGGCCCGCCACTGCACGCCGCTCAAGCAGGCGCTCGACACCTGGGGCGACATCACCTTCAACTACGAGTCGACCGACACGGCCGACTTCGTGCCGACGCCGACCGTGAGCGCCTGAGGAGCAAACGACATGACCACGACGAAGCGCCTCACGCAGGGCCAGTTCTCCTTCCTGCCCGACCTCACCGACGAGCAGATCGGCACCCAGGTGCAGTACGCGCTCGATCGTGGCTGGTCGATCGGCATCGAATACACCGACGATCCGCATCCGCGCAACACCTATTGGGAGATGTTCGGCAACCCGCTGTTCGACATCACCGACGCGTCGGCGATCGTCGGCGAGGTGTCGAGCTGCCGCAAGACCTTCCCGAGCCACTACGTGCGCGTGACGGCGTTCGACGCGTCGCGCGGCTGGGAGACGCCGCGCATGTCGTACATCGTCAACCGGCCGAAGCACGAGCCCGGGTTCGGGCTCGCGCGCACGGAGATGGCGGGTCGGCAGGTGCGATACCGCATTTCGTCGTATGCGACGGACAAGCCGGAAGGGGAGCGGTACGGTGACTGAGAGCGCGCGCAGCATTGCCGATGTCGTCGGCGACTCGAAGGTCGACGCGATCCTCGACGAACTGGATCGCGACCTCGTCGGCCTCGCGCCCGTGAAGATGCGCATCCGCGACATCGCGGCGCTCCTCGTCGTCGACAAGCTGCGCGCCGGCTTCGGCCTCTCGGCCGAGAGCCCGTCGCTGCACATGAGCTTCACCGGCAATCCCGGCACCGGCAAGACGACGGTGGCGATGCGGATGGCGCAGATCCTCCACGGTCTCGGCTACGTGCGCAAGGGCCACCTCGTGGCCGTGACGCGCGACGACCTGGTCGGCCAGTACATCGGTCACACCGCGCCGAAGACCAGGGACGTGATCAAGCGGGCGATGGGCGGCGTGCTGTTCGTCGACGAGGCTTACTACCTCTACCGTCCCGAGAACGAGCGCGACTACGGCCAGGAGTCGATCGAGATCCTGCTGCAGGCGATGGAAAACCAGCGCGACGACCTGGTCGTGATCCTCGCCGGTTACAAGAGCCGGATGGAAACCTTCTTCAAGTCGAACCCGGGCCTCAACTCGCGCGTCGCCCACCACCTGGAGTTCCCCGACTACGACGAGCCGGAGCTCATGCAGATCGCCGATCGCATGCTTGCCGAACGCCACTACCGCTTCGGCGATGGCGCCCGCGAGGCGTTCACCGAGTACCTGCACCGGCGATTGCGCGAACCGCACTTCGCGAACGCGCGCAGCGTGCGCAACGCGCTCGACCGCACCCGCCTGCGCCAGGCGAGTCGCCTGTTCGGCGACCGCGACCGCGCACTCTCGAAGGACGACCTCACGACGATCGCGCCGGAGGACATCCGCGCCAGCCGGCTGTTCGCGGCCGACCGGAACAACCCGACATGACGAGCCCCCCGGACTCGCTCGACGGCTGGCTCGACGGCTGCGCGGCGCCGGCGCTCGCCGAGGCGCTGCGTGCGATGGCCGGTGCCTGCGCCTCGATCGCGTCGACGCTTTCTCGCGCGTCGCTCGGCGAGATGCACGGTGAAGAGGCCACGGCCAACCCGCACGGCGAGACGCAAAAGACGCTCGACCTCGTCTGCGACCGCACGATCGGCGCAGCGCTCGAACGCTGCGCGTCGGTCGCCGCGTGGGCCAGCGAGGAGCGTGCAGTGCCGGTCGTCTCGGAGCGCCATGGCGCGAGCGGCGAGTACCTCGTCGCGGTCGATCCGCTCGACGGTTCAGCTTCGGCGGTGTCGAACGGTGCCGTCGGCACCATCTTCTCGGTCCACCGCCATCCCACCCGCGGCACCACGCCGGGCGAAGCCGGCTTCCTGCAGCCGGGCCGGCGCCAGTGCGCCGCCGGGTACGCGATCTACGGTCCGGAGACGCTCCTGGTCGTCGCCTGTGGCGACGCGCTGGCCACGTTCGCGCGCGACGGGCGGGCCGGCTGCTGGCGCGCCGTCGACCGCACGGCGTGCGTGCCGGCAGAGACCCGAATCCTCTCGATCAACGTGTCGAACCAGCGTTTCTGGGAGAAGCCCGTGCAGCGCTACGTCGCCGAGTGCCTGGCCGGCACCGACGGCCCGCGCGCGGTCGAGTTCAACATGCGCTGGATCGGCTGCATGGTCGCCGAGGTGCATCGGCTCGTGACGCAGGGCGGCGTGTACCTCTATCCGCGCGACGCGCGCGTGCCGCGACGCGCCGGGCGGCTGCGCCTGCTGTACGAGGCGGCGCCGATGGCCTACATCGTCGAACGCGCCGGCGGCATGGCCGTGACCGGCACGCAACCGCTGCTCGACGTCGTGCCCGACACGCTGCACCAGACGGTGCCGGTGATCCTCGGCGCCCGAGGCGAGGTCGAACGCATCGTCGCGTACCACGCCGAGCCGCACGAGAATCTGCACTGGCCGCTCTTCAAGGAACGGTCCCTGTTTGTAACCCCGACGCGCTGAACGCATGTCCAAGAAGCATCCCGTCATCGCCGTGACCGGTTCCAGCGGCGCAGGCACGACCACCGTCAAGCGCGTGTTCGAGAACATATTCCGGCGCGAGGGTCTGTCGGCCGCGATCATCGAGGGCGACGCCTTCCACCGCCATCCGCGACGGGAGATGAAGGCGCTGATCGCGGCGGCCGATCGCGACGGGCGGTCGGTGAGCCATTTCGGCCCCGAGGCCAATGAGTGGGCCGCCCTCGAGCGGCAGTTCCGCGACTACGGCGAGACCGGCCGTTGCGAGACGCGGCTCTACCTGCACAGCGACGCGGAAGCCGCGCCGTGGCAGCAGGAGCCGGGCACGTTCACCCCGTGGCAGCCGATCGCGGTCGACACCGACCTGCTGTTCTACGAAGGCCTGCACGGCTGCGTGAAGACCGCCGAGGTCGACCTCGTGCGCCACGTCGATCTCAAGATCGGCGTCGTGCCGATCATCAACCTCGAATGGATCCAGAAGATCCACCGGGACACCCGGGAGCGCGGCCATTCGAAGGAAGGCGTCACCGACACCATCCTGCGCCGCATGCACGATTACGTGCACTACATCTGCCCGCAGTTCGGCGAGACCGACATCAACTTCCAGCGCGTGCCGATGGTCGACACCTCCGACCCGTTCATCGCGCGCGACGTGCCGACCGCGGGCGAGAGCGCCGTGGTCGTGCGCTTCAGGAACCCGCGCGGGATCGACTTCTCCTACCTGCTGGCGATGATCGACCAGTCGTACATGTCGCGCGCCAACACCATCGTCGTGCCGGGGCCGAGAATGGACCTCGCGATGCAGCTCATCCTCACGCCGCTCATCCTGCGCATGATGGACATCCGCCGCGCGCAGCTGCATTGAACGGGGGCGCGGGCGACAACCGCGACCGGACCCGCATCCGCATCGCCAGCTTCGACCTCGACGGCACGCTCGCCGACACCGGCGCCGAGATCGCGGAAGCGGCGAACCGGGCACTGCATGCGCTCGACCTGTGCGAGCGCGACACGGCGGCGATCGTGCGCCATGTCGGGCATGGGGGTCGCGAGTTGATGCGGCGCCTGCTGATCGATGCCGGCGAGGCCACGTCGTCGGCCGATCTCGACGCAGCTCACGCCAGTTTCGATGCAGCGTATGCGGAGATCGCGGGCACGCGGTCGGTGCCGTTCCCGGGTTGTGTCGAAGCGCTCGGCCGCATCGCCGATGCCGGCATCGCGATCGCCTGCACGACCAACAAGAACGAGGCATTCGCGCGAAGCGTGCTCGCCGCGTGCGGCATCGCGGAGCGGTTCGCGCTGGTGGTCGGTGGCGACACGCTGCCGTTCAGCAAGCCCGACGGGCGGGTGCTCGGCCACGTGGTATCGACGCTGGGAGGCGCTGTCGCGTCTACGGTGCACATCGGCGATTCGCGGACGGATGTCGAGGCGGCCCGCGCAGCCGGGGTCGCCGCATGGGCGGTCTCGTGGGGCTACAACGGCGGCGAGCCGATCGAGTCCGCACATCCGGACCGTGAGTTCGCGAGCTTCGAAGCGCTGGCCGCCGCGATACTCAGGGCACGGCGCGGTCGATCGTGATCGCGAGGTCGCTGGCGCCGGGCGACACCGGCGCGCTCTCGCCCTGAAGATCACCGGGCTGCGGCGTCGCGTTGCCGCTCTTGCTGATCCGGGCGCTGACGACGATGCGATCGGCCTTGGAGATCGTCATGGCCGGCGTCATCGCCATCGAATCGTCGAGGCGGAAGGTGAGCGGCAGTTCGGCGACGGTGGCGCGCTTCACCGCCAGGGGCATGCGCGGCCCGCTCGCGGCCCGCGCGAACACGAACACCGTGTCGCCTGGCGCCGCGCCTGCGGCGACCGCGGGCGAGAGCGTGACCGTGCCGCTGACCGCCTGGCCAGCGGCAGCGCCCGACGCCGCGGCCGCGGTCGGCATCGTCGACGGTGCCGCGAGCCCGCCCTTGCTTCGCGCATCGGCGATGCTCGCGTCGACCTGCTGACGCAGCTCGCTGCCCGGCGTGAGGCGATCGGCGAGGCGCTGCCAGCGGCGGATCGCGCCGCTGTAGTCGCCGCGTTCGTAGTCGGCCGTGCCGGCAAGCGCGAGTGCCTTCGGCTGGTCGGCGTCGGCGGCGAGCGCCCGCTCGATGAGGGCGACGGCGGCCGGGTCGACGATGCTGTTGCGCGCGGCGGCGGTTGCGTCGGCCCAGTCGGCGAGCAGCGGCGCGTTGTTCGGGCGCAGCCGGTCGGCGGTTGCGTACGCCGGCAGGCTGTCGGCGAAGCGGCCGAGCACGGTGTACGACCGCGCCAGCATGAACCAGCCCTCGGCGTCGTCGGGCTTGTCCTTCAGGCGTGCCGCGAGGCTGTCGACCATCGCGGCGATCTGCTGCAGGCTGGCTTCGCGAGTGTTGGCTCCAGAGGCTGCTGGCGCGCCGGCCTCCGCGTAGGCCGCGCCGCCGAGGCCGGCGCGCGCGAGCTGCGGCGAGCCCTTCACGGCGTAGCCTGCCACGGCGACGCCGAGCACGATCACCACGAGGGCCGCGACGAGGCGGCCCGACGGCCTGGCGCGCGGCGACGCTCCGGCCGGGGCGGTGGACGGGGCCTCGCCGGCGAGCAGGCGGTCGGCGATCTCGCGTTCGAGGGCGCGGCGGTCGGCCTGATAGGCGGTGTCGTCGATGCGCCCTGCAGTGCGGTTCGCTTCGAGCGCGGCGAGTCGCCGCCGCGAGTCGGCGAGCGGATCCGGTCGGCGGCTCATGTGGCGCGCGCCGCATCGGCCGCATCGGCCGGTTGGTCGTCGTCGTCCGGATCGAAGCGGTCGTCGGGCAGCCTCGAGCGGCGGCGAAGCACCGTCAGGAGAACGGTCGCGCCGAGCACGAGCATCACCGCCGGGCCGAACCAGAGCGCCACGGTGGTCGCGCGCAGGGGCGGGCGGTAGAGCACGAAGTCGCCGTAGCGCGCGGTCATGTAGTCGACGATCTCGCGGTCGGTCTTGCCGGCGACGAGCAACTCGCGCGTCTGCCGTCGCAAGTCGACGGCGAGGTCGGCGTGCGAATCGGCGATGGTCTGGTTCTGGCAGACCAGGCAACGCAGCTCCGACGTGATGCGCAGCATGCGCGCTTCGAGCACCGGGTCGGCGGCTTCGGGCGCCGCTTCTTTCGCGATCGCGCCACAGGTCATCGTGAGGGCCACGACGACGACCGCGAGCGACGCGAGCAGCGCTCGCAGGAAAGTGAACCGGCGACGCCTCGGCACCGTCAACCCTGGAGCTGCTTCACCAGCGGCTCGATCTTCTCGGCGAGGACGGTCGGCGTCACCGGGCCGGTGTGCTTCATGCGGATCGTGCCGGTCTTGTCGATGACGAAGGTCTCGGGCACACCGTAGACGCCGAAGTCGATGCCGACGCGGCCTTCCCCGTCGAACAGCGACGCGTCGTAGGGGTTGCCGAAGCGGGCCAGCCATGCTTCGGCTTCGGGGCGCTTGTCCTTGTAGTTGAGGCCGTAGACGGGCACGGTCTTGCGTTTCGAGAAGTCGACCAGGATCGGGTGCTCCTCGCGACAGGCGACGCACCACGACGCCCACACGTTGAGAATCCACACTTGGCCGCGCAGGTCGGCCAGGGAGATCGTCTTCTGCGGGTCGTCGAGACGGGTCAGCGAGAACGCGGGCGCGGGCTTGTCGATCAGCGGCGAGGGCACTTCGCGCGGATCGCGCTTGAGGCCCAACGCCAGCATCACGGCGAGCGCAAGAAACGCTGCCAGTGGAATCAGGAACCACAGCCGCTTCATGCAGCGGCGCCGACGGCCGCCCCGTGCGCCTCGGTCTGGCGGGCGCGGCTGCGGTAGCGGCGGTCGGTGGCGGCGAGGAACCCGCCGATCGCCATGACGAGGCAGCCGCCCCAGATCCAGTCGACGAAGGGCTTGACGTACACGCGCACGATCCACGCCTTGCCGTTGTCCACCGGCTCGCCGAGCGAGACGTAGAGGTCGCGCGTGATGCCCGCGTCGATGTCGGCCTCGGTCATCGTCTGCTGCGACACCGGGTAGAAGCGCTTCTCGGGGTGCAGGGTCGTCTGCAGCTTGCCGGTCGCCTGGTCGGTGACTTCGATCGTGCCCCGCGCGGCGCGGTAGTTCGGGCCCGGTACCTCGCGCACGCCGCGGAAGGTGAAGACGTGGCCGCGGACCTCGGTCGTGTCGCCGATCTGCATCTTCACGTCGCGCTCGACCTCGCCCGTCTTGACGAGCGTGACGCCAAAGATGAAGACGGCGATTCCGAGGTGCGCGACCATCATGCCGACCACCGCGCGCGGGATCTGCCTGGCGCGATGCAGCACGTTGCTGCGCACGCCACCCGCGGGCCGCAGCCGCTCGACGAGGTCGGTGCCGACCGAGAACACCACCCAGAACGCCATCGCGAGTCCGGCCGCGCCGACGATGCCCGCCTCGTGCACGAGCACCGTCGCCGCCGTGGCGACGACGGTGGCCATCGCCGCCCATTTCAGGCGCCATGCCAGCGGCGGCAACTCGGCTTCCTTCCAGCGCACGAGCGGGCCGATGCCCATCAGCACCACGAGCGGCGCCAGCAACGGCACGAACACGGTGTCGAAATACGGCGGGCCGACGGAGATCTTGCCGAGTCCCATCGCGTCGAGCGCGAGCGGGTAGAGGGTGCCCAGCAGCACCGCGCCGCAGGCGACGACGAGGAACACGTTGTTGAGCAGCAGCATCGTCTCGCGCGAGACGGGCGAGAAGCGCGCGCCGAGGCCGACCTTGGGCGCGCGCCAGGCATACAGACCGAGCGATGCGCCGATCACGATCACGAGGAAGGCGAGGATGAAGAGGCCGCGCGCGGGGTCGGTGGCGAAAGCGTGCACCGACGAGAGCACGCCGGAGCGGACCAGGAAGGTGCCGAGCAGCGACAGCGAGAACGCCATGATGGCCAGCAGCACCGTCCACGACTTGAAGCTGTTGCGCTTCTCGGTGACGGCGAGCGAATGGATCAGCGCCGTGGCGACGAGCCACGGCATGAACGACGCGTTCTCGACCGGGTCCCAGAACCACCAGCCGCCCCAGCCGAGCTCGTAGTAGGCCCAGGCACTTCCGAGGGCGATGCCGATGGTGAGGAAGATCCACGCGGCGGTCGTCCACGGGCGCGTCCAGCGCGCCCAGGCGGCGTCGAGGTTGCCGCCGATCAGCGCCGCGACGGCGAACGAGAACGCCACCGACAGGCCGACGTAGCCCATGTAGAGCATCGGCGGGTGGATGACCATGCCCGGGTCCTGAAGCAGCGGGTTGAGGTCGCGGCCGTCGGCAGGCACCGGCAGCAGTCGGTCGAACGGGTTCGACGTCATCAGGATGAAGAGCACGAAGCCGAACGACAGCCAGCCCATCACCGCCAGGATGCGTGCCACGAGCCGGTCGGGCAGGTTCCGGCTGAACAACGCGACGGCGCCGGCCCAGACCGTGAGCATCAGCAGCCAGAGCAGGATCGAGCCTTCGTGGCCGCCCCAGACCGCGGTGATGCGGTAGTGGAGCGGCAGCGACCGGTTCGAGTTCTGCGCCACGTAGGCGACCGAGAAGTCGTTGGCCGCGAAGGCGACGGCGAGGCACACGAACGAGAACGCGACGAGACCGAGCAGCAGGAAGGCGCAAGGCCGGGCGAGCGCCATCCAGTCGGCGCGGCCGCGATGCGCGCCGAGCATCGGCATCGTGCCGAGGATGCCGGCGATGCCGAGCGCGAGCCAGAGGGCGAAGTGACCGGTCTCGGGAAGCATGGGGAAGGCCGGCGCTCAGCGCGCGGCGGGTCCGTTGGTCATCGTCTCGGCAAGCTTGGGATTGCCCTGCTGCGCGCGCTTGAGCGCCTCGGCAGCCTCCGGCGGCATGTAGTTCTCGTCGTGCTTGGCGAGCACCTCGCGGGCGACGAACACGCCGCCTTCGAGCTTGCCCTGCGCGACCACACCCTTGCCTTCCTTGAACAGGTCGGGAAGGATGCCGGTGTAGTGCACGGAAATCGACCGCGCCGTGTCGGTCACGACGAAGCTCACGTCGGTGCCGTCGCGCTGCAGCGAGCCCTTCTCGACCATGCCGCCGACGCGGAAGGTGCGTGCCTGCGGCGCCTCGTGCGCCGCGATCTGGCTCGGCGAATAGAAGAAGACCAGGTTGCTCTGGAAAGCGTTGAGCACCAGAGCCACGACGACGCCCACCGCGGCGACGACGCCGCCGGCGATGGCGAGGCGCTTGTGGCGCGGCTTCACGCGCTGCTCCCTGCTGCCGCGTCGCGGCGCGCCCGGCGCAGGCGCAGCGCCACGCCGACGGGCTCGGCCAGCAGGCAGGCCGCGGCCACGCCGTAGGCACCCCAGACATAGAACCCGTAGCCGCCCATCGCGAAGAATTCCGCCGCGCTCGACCAGATCATGGGTGCACCTTCACAGCCGTTCCACTGCGACGGAGCCGATCGGCCGCCGGAAGTTCACGCACCCAGTCGGCGTGCGCCTCGCGCTCGAGCACGATGGCGCGTGTGCGCATGAACACGACCGCGAAGGCGTAGGCCCAGCAGGCAAGGGTCATCAGCAGCATCGCGAGCAGCATCTCGCTGGCCATTTTCGACCCGTTGGAGAGGCTCACGCTCGCGCCCTGGTGCAGCGTGTTCCACCACCTGACCGAGAAATAGATGATGGGCACGTTGACGCTGCCGACAATGGCGAGCAGGGCACCCGCGCGGTCGGCGCGGCGCACGTCGTCGATCGCCGAGACGAGCGAGATGAAGCCCATGTAGAGGAAGAGCAGGATCAGTTCGGAGGTGAGGCGCGCGTCCCACACCCACCACGTGCCCCAGGTCGGCTTGCCCCAGATCGCGCCGGTCCACAGGGCGAGTGCCGTGAACATCGCGCCGGTCGGGGCGACGGCGCGCGCCACCATCGAGGCGAGGCGCGCGTTGAAGGCCCAGCCGACGGCGGCCCAGACCGCCATCGCGATGTAGAGCACCATCGACATCCACGCGGCGGGCACGTGGATGAAGATGATCCGGTAGGCGTCGCCCTGGGTGGCATCGGTCGGCGCGCGGAAGAACCCGACCCACAGGCCGGTCGCCGCGAACGCGGCGAAGGCGGCCCAGCACCAGGGGACGAGGACGCCCGAGAGACGGTAGAACGCGGCGGGCGCGGCGTAGCGGAAGAACGGCACGGGCGGCATTGTCGGCGAGTCAGTCGCCGTGCTGGGGATGGGCTTACTCCGTGGCGATCCGCAGGGCGGCCGCCGTCGCGGGTACCGCCACCAGCGCCGTGAAGATCGCGAATGCCGCGAGCAGCGAGTAGTGCGCTTGGGCCGACAGCCCGGAATCGATCGCCGCCACGGCGCCGGCCCCGAAGATCAGCGCCGGCAGGCACAGCGGCACGACCAGCAGCACGATCAGCGCGGCGCCGCTGCGCAGGCCCAGCACGAGGCCGGCGCCGAGTCCGCCGAGCAGGCTGAGCGACGGCGTGCCGAGCAGCAGCGTGATCGCGAGCGACAGGATCGAGTCGCCGCTCATGTCGAACATCACCCCGAGCACCGGCGCGACGACGATCAGCGGCAGCCCGGTCACCAGCCAGTGGGCGACCGCCTTGGCGCAGACGAGGCCGACCGCGAGGCCGGGGCGTGCCAGCAGCATCTGCTCGAGCGAGCCGTCGGCGAGGTCGGAGGCGTAGAACTGCGTCAGCGACAGCATCGCCGCGAGGAGCGCCGAAACCCAGACGATGCCGGGGCCGACCTGGCGCAGCGTCTGCGGCTCGGGGCCGACGCCGAACGGGAACAGGCTGGCGGCAACGGCGAAGAAGGCGAGCGGCAGCAGCGCGTCGGTCCGCCGTCGGGCGGCCAGGCGCAAGTCGCGGGCGACGACGGCGGCGAAGAGGCTCATGCGTCGCGCGTCAGGTCGCGGTCGGCGCCTGCAGGTCGACCGTCGACGGCGCGAGCGTGGCGATCGCCAGCGGCACGTGGCTTGTGAGCACGACGCTGCCGCCGCGCGCCGCGTGCGCCGCGAGCATCGCGGCGAGCATGGCGGTGCCGTCGGCGTCGAGCGAGTCGAATGGTTCGTCGAGCAGCCACGTGCGGGGTGCCTGTTGTGCCGCGAGCCGCGCCAGGGCGACGCGTCGGCGCTGGCCCTGGGAGAGGGCGCGAATCGGCAGCGCACGGCGCTGCGTCATCTGCACGGCCGCCAGGGCCCGGTCGGCGGCCGCGGCATCGTCGGGCACGCCGTCGAGGCCGAGCAGGAAGCGCAGCGCGTCGCGCGCCGGCAGGTCGTCCTTCAGGCCGTTGGCATGCGCGAGGTAGAGCGGGCGCACAACGCCGTCGGCCCACGACACGCTGCCGGCGTCGGGCGACGACAGGCCGGCGAGGGTGCGCAGCAGCGTGGTCTTGCCGTGGCCGTTGGCGCCGCGCAGCCACGCGGCGGCGCCGGCGGCGAGCGAAAAGGTGACCGGAGCGAACAGCGGTCGTTCGCCACGCCGGCAGACGACGCCTTCGACCCGGAGTCGGGTCGGTACGCTGTTGTCAGGCGAGCCTGACACTCTTACCATCGGTTCATGTTGACAGTCGAGCCGGTCGCAGGCGGGCCTTCGTTCGCCGCGACGCACGATCCGCGGCCGCATGCGATTGTGATCGGTAGCGGCTTCGGCGGGCTCGCCGCGGCAGTGCGCCTGGGCGCGCGCGGCTATCGCGTCAGCGTGCTCGAGAAGCTGGATGCGCCGGGCGGCCGCGCGACGGTGCACCGCCAGGACGGCTACACCTTCGACGCCGGCCCGACCGTCATCACCGCGCCGTTCCTGTTCGAGGAGCTGTGGGCGCTGGCCGGAAAGCGGATGGCCGACGACGTCGATCTGCGCCCGGTCACGCCGTTCTACCGGATCGTGTTCGACGACGGCGAAACCTTCGACTACAGCGGCGACCCCGCAGCGATGCGTGCCGAGGTCGCCCGCATCGCCCCCGGCGACGTCGACGGCTACGAGCGGTTCCTGCGCACCAGCCAGCGCATCTTCGAGGTCGGTTTCGAGGAGCTCGGCGACCAGCCCTTCGACTCGTGGCTCGACATGGCCAGAGTCGCGCCCGACCTGATCCGGCTCGAAGGCTATCGAACGGTCTGGTCGCTGGCGTGCAAGCACGTGACCGATCCGAGGCTGCGCGTGGTGCTCACCTTCCAGTCGCTGCTGGTCGGCGGCAACCCGTTCGCCACGACCTCGGTCTACTGCCTCATCGCCTTCCTCGAGCGCCGTTGGGGCGTCCACTTCCCGATCGGCGGCACCGGCGCACTCGTGCGCGGCCTGGTCTCGCTGATCGAAGGGCAGGGCGGCTCGGTCATGTGCGGCGCCGGCGTCGCGCAGATCGCGGTCGAGGGCGGTCGCGCGACCGGCGTGCAGCTCGAGAGCGGGCAGCAGCTCGACGCCGACGTCGTCGTGTCCAACGCCGATTCGGCATGGACCTATCGACACCTGATCGCGCCCGAGCACCGCAAGCGCTGGACCGACCGCCGCATCGAGAAGGCGCGCTATTCGATGAGCCTGTTCGTCTGGTACTTCGGCACCACGAAGCGCTACGACGGCGTTGCCCATCACACCATCGTGCTCGGTCCGCGCTACCGCGAGCTGCTCGGCGACATCTTCGACCGCAAGGTCCTGGCCGACGACTTCAGCCTCTACCTGCACCGCCCGACCGCGACCGACCCGTCGCTTGCGCCCGACGGTTGCGACGCCTTCTACGTCCTCTCGCCGGTGCCGCACCTCGAGAGCGGCACCGACTGGTCGACCGCGGCCGAGCCGTATCGCCGCGCGGTCCAGGCGCGCCTCGAGGAGAAGCTGCTGCCGGGCCTTTCCGGTTGCATCGCGACCTCGCGCCTGCTCACGCCGCAGGATTTCCAGGACACGCTCTCGTCGTTTCGCGGCGCGGCGTTCGGGCTCGAACCGGTGCTCACGCAGAGCGCCTGGTTCCGCCCTCACAACCGGAGCGAAGACATCGACCGCCTCTACCTCGTCGGCGCCGGCACGCATCCCGGCGCCGGACTTCCCGGCGTGCTCTCTTCCGCGCGCATCCTCGACCGGGTCGTGCCGCACGGCTCGCAGATCGCATCGGAGCGCTCCGCATGACCGACCTCGACGCCTGTCGCGCGTTGCTGGCCGGCGGCTCTCGCACCTTTCTCGCCGCGTCGTATCTCCTGCCACGTGCCGTGCGCGACGCGGCGTGCGCGCTCTACGCGTGGTGCCGCGTCGCCGACGACGCGATCGACGGCGTGCCCGGCGCGACGCCCGAGGCGAGGGCAGCCGCGACCGGCACTGCGCTCGACACCCTGCGACAGAGGTTGGCCGCGATCTATGCCGGTGCCGACGGCGCCGACGCCGTCGAACGGGCGTTTGCCGCGGTCGTGCGCGAGCACGCCATACCGCGCGCCCTTCCCGATGCGCTCCTCGACGGCTTCGACTGGGACGCGCGCGGCCGCCGCTACGAATCGCTCGCCGACCTGCGCGCCTATGCGGCGCGCGTGGCCGGCAGCGTCGGCGCGATGATGGCGCTGGTCATGGGCGCGCGCTCGGTCGACGCGCTGTCGCGGGCTTGTGACCTCGGCGTTGCGATGCAGCTCTCGAACATCGCCCGCGATGTCGGCGAGGACGCGCGCGCCGGCCGCGTCTACCTGCCGCTCGCGTGGTTGCGCGAAGAGGGCGTCGACGTCGCGACGCTCGTTGCGGCGCCGCGCTTCGATGCCGCGCTCGGTCGTGTCGTCACGCGGCTGCTCGCCGAAGCCGAGGGGCTCTACGCGCGCGCTGGCGCCGGCGTGGCGCTGCTGCCCGCGTCGTGTCGCGTCGGCATCGAGTCGGCGCGGTCGCTCTACGGTGAGATCGGCCGCGAGGTCGGTCGGCGCGGCGGCAATTCGGTCGATGCGCGCGCTGTCGTGTCGGTGGCGCGCAAGGCGGCGCTGCTCTCGAAGGCGGTGGTCGCGCGGCACCGCGTCGACACGCTGCACGTGTCGTTGCCGCCATTGCCGGAAACGCGCCATCTGGTCGAGGCGAGCGGTGCCGTGCGTCCGCAGGCGGCGAGGCCGGCGGCATCGGCCCAGGGTCGCGTCGTGTGGCTCATCGACCTCTTCGACCGTCTCGAGCGCGCCGACCGCGTGCCGCACGCCGGCGCGCTGCGCTGATGGCGTAGCGACCTCTTCTCCCGCCGGCGGTGCCGGAGGGGCGTGTCACTGCCTTCGCGGCATGCGAAACGGCAGCATCGCCTGCACCCACCGCGACGCGAAACGGTCGAGGTCGAGGGTCTCGTGGACGGCGACGGCGGGCTCGCCGAGGAGCGTCGAGCCGACGACGGCGCGTGCGTAGAACGGGCCGTCCTCCAGCGAGCGCTGCAGCGTCGCTGCGCCCTCGCTTCGAGTCTCGCGGGCGATGCGCCAGGCCGAGCGCGGCAGCGCCGTCACGGGCGGCGGTTCGAAGCGGCCGAGCGAACGGCCATCGGCGTCGAAGGCGAGGGCGAGCGAGAGCGCGCTGCCGTCGCGCCGCTCGATGTCGTAGACGATGCCCGAGCGCCCGGAGGCGGTGCGCGCGCGCGACCAGTGCCAGCGCCGGAAGTCGCGCTCGAGCGGCGCTTCGCCCTGGTTGCGGTCGACGTAGGCGTGGCCGCGCCAGCGGCTGTGCGGCGCGTCGAGGTCGACCGCGCCGTCGGCCACCGGCGCGATCGGCTGCCAGTGGTGCCGGCCGGCGGCATCGAGCGCGTGCCGCTCGGCGTGCAGTGCGCGGGGGCGCACGCGGACGATGCCGCGCACCCGCTGCGGCCAGGGTGCGCAGACCTCGTCGATCGAGACCGTGAGCGTCGCGCCGTCCCATGCCAGCCGGCTCGGGCCGATCGCGTACGAACGTGCGTCCCGCATCGCGCAGGCAGCGCCGCGTTCGGTCATCGTCCAGCGCCGGCCGTCGGCGCCGTAGAGCGCGACGTTCAACGCCACGTGCCGGGCCGGGTCGGCGCCGTCGCGTCGTCGTCGCGCCCACGCGTAGTACGGTGAGAAGACGCTGCCGACGAAGGCGATCAGCGTCAGGCCGCGGAGCCCGTCCTCGCTCAGGGCATCGACGTACCACCAGGCGTAGCCGCCGCGCGCGACGTCGACGTCGAAGCGGACCGCGTCCGCCGCATCGCCGCCGACCGGTCCGCCTGCACGCTCGCCGCCGCCAGCCGCCCCGAGAGCGCCGCCATCGGCACGCCCGGCCCCGGATGCACGCTGCCCCCCGCGAGGTAGAGGCCCGGCACCTTCGAGCGCGCGCCCGGCCGGCTGAACGACGCCGCCCAGCCGTGCGACGCCTGGCCGTACAGCGCCCCCCCGGTCGCCGGAAAGAGGCGCGCGAAGTCGGTCGGCGTCGTTGTCACCACGTTCGCCGGCGTGGCCTCGATCGAGAGGCCCGCCCGTGCCAGCACCTGCCGCATCCGCTCCGAGCATCGCGCTACCTCCGGGGGTGTCATGGGTGAGCTGTCGCCCGACGCGGGCGCGTTGACGAGGCAGAAGAGGCGCTCGCCGGCGGTGGCCGCGGGGTCGTCACTTTCGCCGTCGCCACGGTCCTGGGCGCAGACGTACACGGTGGGATCGGCCGGCGTCGTGCCGCGATCGAAGACGGCCGCGAACTCGTCGGCGCAGTCGGCGCCGAAGAACACGTTGTGGCGCACCAGCGGGAAGCCGCGCGCGAGGCCGACGATGTTCCACGTCACGGCCGACAGTGAACGCTTGTGCGCTGGCACCGCAGGCGCTGCGTCCACCACGTCGGCGCCGAGCAGTCCGGTGCCGAGCGCGGACACGTCGCCGTTGAAGACGACGGCGTCGGCCTCGAGCACGTCGCCGTCGTCGAGGCGCACCCCGCGCGCTCGGCCGCGCTCGGCGACGATCTCGCGCACGCCGCTGCCGAAACGGAACACGGCGCCGTGCCGCTCCGACATGCGCTGCATCGATGCGGCGATCTCGTGCATGCCGCCGCGCACGCGCCACACGCCCGCCTGTTCGACGTGGGCGACGAGCATCAGCGTCGCCGGGGCGTCGAAGGGCGACGAGCCGCAGTAGGTCGCATAGCGGCCGAACAGCTGGTGCAGGCGCGGATC
>JBBSPY010000053.1:0-16544 GCA_038258415.1 Burkholderiales bacterium | reverse complement strand
GCGGGATGCCGGACGCGGAGATCTGGCTGTCGCCGGTCGTCCTCGGCCTGCTCGGCATGGCGATCGGCAGCTTTGTCAACGTCGTCGTCTACCGTCTGCCGCTCATGATGGAGCGCGGGTGGAAGGAGGAGAGCGCCGACCTGCTCGGCGTCGCCCTCCCGGCGACCGACGCCGGCCCGCGGCTGACGCTGTCGACACCGCGCTCGCGTTGCCCGTCCTGCGGCCACGCGATCGCCTGGTACGAGAACATTCCGGTCGTCAGCTGGCTGGTGCTGCGCGGTCGGTGCTCGGCCTGCAAGACGCCGATCTCGGCCCGGTATCCCCTGGTCGAGGCGGCGACGGGCGCGTTGTTCGCGGCCACGGCCTGGCATGTCGGCCCGCAACCGACCGCGCTGCTGTGGTGCGGCTTCGTGGCGGCGCTGGTGGCGCTCTCGGGCATCGACTGGGACACCACCTACCTTCCCGACGGCATCACGCTTCCGTTGCTGTGGGCCGGACTCGTGGCGGCCGCGCTGCGCTGGACGATCCCGCTCGACGCCGCCGTCTGGGGCGCCACTGTCGGCTACCTGTCGCTGTGGTCAGTGTACTGGGTGTTCAAGCTCGCGACCGGCAAGGAGGGCATGGGCGCGGGCGATTTCAAGCTGCTGGCGGCGCTCGGCGCCTGGCTCGGAATCAAGATGATCCTGCCGGTGGTGCTGGCCGCGTCGCTGATCGGTGCGCTGGTCGGCATCGGCATGAAGTTCGGCGGCGCTCTGCGCGAAGGCCGCTACGTGCCGTTCGGGCCCTTCCTGGCCGGAGCTGGCCTCGTCGTCATGTTCGCGGGCGAACGGCGCGTGCTCGGCTGGCTGGGATGGGCCTGACCCCGCTGCGGATCGGCCTCACGGGCGGCATCGGCAGCGGCAAGAGCACCGTCGCAACGATGCTGGTGGCCCATGGCGCAACCCTCGTCGACACCGATGCGATCGCCCGCGACCTGACAGCTCCCAGCGGCGCTGCGATCGCGGCGATCCGCGACGCGTTCGGCGCGGAGGCCCTCGCCGCCGACGGCTCGCTCGACCGCGCCCGCATGCGCGCGCGCGCCTTCGCCGACCCCGATACGAAGCGTCGCCTCGAGGCGATCCTGCATCCTCTGATCGCCCTCGACGCCGAACGCCTTGCCGAAGCGGGGCAGGGCTCCGCCGGGATCGTCTTCGATGTTCCCCTGCTCGTCGAGTCGCAACGCTGGCGCGCGCTCGTCGGTCGTGTCTGGGTCGTCGACTGCAGCGAGGCCACGCAGGTCGCACGCGTGGTCGCGCGGTCGGGATGGGCGGACGACACCGTTCGCGCCGTGCTTGCCCGTCAGGCGACTCGTGCCGAGCGCCGCGCCGCCGCCGACGCGGTCATCCTCAACGAGGGCCTCACGCTGACCGCCCTCGCCGCCGAGGTCGACGCGCTTTGGCGCGCGACGCTGCCGGTCGCTGTGGAAGAATCGTCGGCTTGATCCTGTACGAGTACCCGTTCAACGAGAGCATCCGGACGATGCTCCGGCTCGAGAACCTGTTCGACCGGCTCGCCCAGCTGATTGACCGCGAGGCCGCCGTCGACCACCACCACGCGCTGGCGACGATCTTCGAGATCATGGACGTCGGGTCGCGCGCTGACCTCAAGTCCGATCTGCTGAAGGAACTCGAGCGGCACCGGCAGCAGCTTGCGTCGTATCGAGGCAACCCGTCGATCTCGGAGAGCGCGCTCGACGAGATCACCCGTCGCATCGACGGCGCGTTCGCGCGGCTCAACCAGGTGGCCGGAAAGGCCGGCGCGGCGATCACGAGCAACGACTGGCTGATGAGCATCCGCAGCCGCATCAACATCCCGGGCGGCACCTGCGAGTTCGACCTGCCGGCCTACTACGCCTGGCAGCAGCAGGACTCGCGCCGACGCCGCGCGGACCTGCTGAAGTGGGTCGGCACGCTGATGCCGATGGCCGAGGCGCTGCAGGTGCTGCTCGGCCTGCTGCGCGACTCAGGCGCTCCGCACAAGGTCGTTGCCACCGGCGGCCAGTACACGCAGAGCCTAGCGGCGGGCCGCGTGTTCCAGCTCATGCGGGTTCGCCTCGACGCCGCGCTCGGCCTCGTTCCGGAGATCAGCGGCCATCGACTGATGGCGATGGTGCGACTGATGCGTCCCGACGAGGAGCAGCGCCTCCGGCCGTCGACCGACGACACGCCGTTCGAGCTGACGCTGTGCGCCTGAGCGAGCGCCCGTCGTGAACGACGCGGTCGTGCCGCGCATCGTCCGATGCCCGGGATGCGGCGGCCGCAGCGTCTACGCGCCGAGCAACCCGCACCGGCCGTTCTGCAGCGCACGCTGCCGCGGCGCCGACTTCGGCGCCGGGGCGAGCGAGGCGTATCGAATGGCGAAGGCTCCGGTCGACGGCAGCGACGACGAGACGGTTGTCTCCGGCGAGGCGGGCGAGCGCAACGTCGAGACCTGAACGGCGGCCTACTCGAGCGATTTCAGCAGCGCCGCCAGGTCCGGGTCCATCTCTTCTTCGGCGGCCGGTTCCTCGGCGGCACCGTCGTCGGTGCTCTCCGCGTCGGGGCTGCCACTGCCGTCGTCGCCGAGGCTGGCAAGCAGCGCATCGAGATCGGACGAATCGTCGCCCTCCGCCGGAGCTTCCTCCGCGCCTTCGCTCGACTCGTCATCGCTCGACAACGACGCATCGGCATCGTCGTCGCCGTCCGCGCTCTCCGCCGCCGCTCTCGACCGGCTGGCAGGCGATTCGTCGGCATCGCGCAACTTGCCTTGCAACGACGTCGAAAAGCTCATGCGCTCGACTGGCTTCGACAGACCGGCCAGCGCCAGCGCGCTGCCGTCGACCGCGTCGAGCCCGGCCACGCGAAGCTCGGGTTGCCCCTTGTGCGCCATCAACGCATCGACGCCGACGCGTCGCAGCTGCTCCGCGGCGCCGAGGTTGACGAGCCGCTCGGTTGTCGGCAACGCGATCTGGTCGCCATCGGCATCCGTGACGTAGTGAAATGGCAAGTCTCCGACCGCCAGCGACGGGCCCGTGGGCGCGGCCAGCAAGGCCGCGGCGAGCAGCGCCGGATGGCCCCACAGCATGCCGCGCAGCCCCTCCTCGGCCGTGAACTCCTCGAACGCAAAGCTCTGGATCGGGTCGCTTTTCTTGCCGTAGGGGTGGCGCAGAAGGAAACGCGGCGCGAGCAGCGCCAGCCGGCTCGCCTCCGGCATCTCGCGCAAGGCCTGCATGGCCTCGCTCACGAGCGGATGCGGCGGGCGCCTGCGATCCATGAACGGATCGCCGTTGATCGCCGTCACGAACGGCGCCGACGCGGCCTGCGCGATCTTCGCCATCCGGCCGAGCAGCTCGGCGTGCGGCGGCGTCGGCTCGAACTGGTAGAGACCCAGCATCAGCGAGACGCCGCCGTTCTTGTCCTGCGAGGGCCTGTCGACGAGCAGGCGGTACAGGCCGGTCTCGGCGAGGTCGTCAGTCGCGCTCAGATCGGCGGCGAACTCCTCTGCCGACACGTCGACGAGCAGCACCTGCAGCGACGGGCCCGTCTCGACCCGCCGCAACAGCATGTCCATGCCGCGCCACAGCGACTCGAGGTTCTGGAACTCGGGCTGATGCAGCACGGTGCGCATCGCGTCCGACAGCGCCTGGTCGACGACAGCGAGCATCGCCTCGCGCTTCGGATCGGGCGCCTTGGCGACGAACGGCCCGATGACGCGCTTGAGCAGCACATCGACCGACGCATCGGTGTCGACCGTGGGAGCGACGCCGACGAGGCGGGCGAAGTCCGAGAGTTTCCCGTCGGCCGCAGGCGCCCCGCTCCTGGAGCGGCGGCGACCGCCCCGCGAGGCGCGCTGCATGGCGCCGCCCGACATCGCCCGGACCTGCGCCGCCGCCTTGTCGAACGACGCGGTGTTGTTCAGGCGCTTGCGCAGGTCGTGCAGCGCCGAGAACATCGGCAGTTCGCGGTAGAGCGTGTCGGGATGGAAGCTGTCGAGCTCGCCCAGCGTGACCTCGACGCCGACGCCGCCGTCACCGCCGTCGTTGCCGATCGGCAGCGCCAGCGCAACACCGAGGCGCCCCAGGGTGTCCTCGAGGTTGTCGAACTCGACCGGAATCATCTTGCGCGAGGCGAGGTCGTCGCCGGTTTCGAGGCGTCCCGCCGCCGCGCCGCCGCTGAAGTCGCCGAGCACCGCGATGCGCACCGGGCGCTTGGGGGCCCAGGCGACCGCGGGCTCGTCGAGGGTGCCGAAATCGGGGGTCCAGTCGTCTGCCATTCGGTTCTGCTCCGTGCTTGTCAGCTTTTCTCGGGATGGCCGCGATCGCGGTCACCCCGCGCGTTGTCGCCGAACAGGCTGAGGACATCGTCGTCCGCCGCCTGCGTGGATGCGCCGTCCGCCTGCCCCTCCGTCGCGCCAGCCTCGGCCTTGTCGAACAGCGCGAGCAACTCGTCATGGGGGGCGGGCACCGCCGGTGCCATTGCCGTCGACGCTGCGCCGTCGGTGGAGCCTTCGGCACTGGCGCCGAACAGTGCAAGGATGTCTTCGCGCGGCGGTGCGTGCGCCAGAGGGTCGGTCACTGGCGCATCGACCGTGCCGTCGAACAGGGCCAGCAACTCGGACGCCTCCTCTGGCGCGCGGATCGACGGCGGCGGCGACGCAACCGCCATGTCCGCAGCCTGCGCACTTGGGCCGTGACCGTCTTCGCCGCTGTCACCATCGACGCCGAACATGTGCAGGAACTCCTCCTGCCGCGGCAGCCCGGTGCTCACCACGAGGCGCGGGCTCGAAGGCCCGTCGGCCAGCCAGAAGGCGACTCCATTCAACGCCGCGCCCCTCGCGGGTGGCGCCGGCTCCGGCTCGCCCCGGAGAAGTGCCGTCGCGAACACCGAGGCGAGTTCGGCCCGACGCGTGGCCGGCGCGACGTCGACGACGCCACCGCCTCGCATCAGCGCCTGCACCAGCGACGCCCGCGCCGGCGCCAGGAGGTCCTCGGTCGCGCCTGACAGCGCGCACGACGGCGGGCCGACCGTCGACTCGAGCGCGGCCTCGAGGTCGTCGATGCTCCAGTCGTTCTGCAGTGCCTCGAGCGCCGCGTTCTCGAGCCGGTCGACCCAGGCGAAGACCGACTCGAATTCCGCCGACGTCGCCGGCACGCGGCCGATCGCGCCGGCAAGCGTCAGCGGGAAATAACGACCGACACGGTCGACCGAGGGCATGACGACGCCGGCGAGCGTCGAGTGCGCATCGAAGCCCTCGAGCACGCCGGGCGACAGAATGAAGCGCCACGCCGGGCTGTGCACGAAGGCTTCGAGCCAGCCAGCGCCGAGCGCGTCGCGCTGCGCCTGCAGCCCGTCGCCGAGCCAGCGGTCCCACGGGTCGACGAAGTCGGCCTCGAGGCGACGCGACGCGAAGTCTCCGACCGTCGGCAGCTTGCCGTACCAGCCGGCCACGAGGGCAACGTCGCTCGACGGGCCGGCGTCTGCGCTCACAGCGACCCCGGACAGCGGAACTGCGCAATCTCGCGCAGCCTGAACGGGTTGAAGACGCTGTTGGCCGTGACCTCCAGTCGCGCCCGCTTGCCATCCAGGTTCATCGGAACCGTGAACCGTTCGGGCTGCGCCGTCGGCTGCGCGTCGAAGCGCTCGAACATCCGGAACAGCGCCCACGGACCGTCGAAGGTGAGTGGCGTGCCCGGCGGCGTTGTCGTGAGCTTGACCTGCGAGGCGACGCGCGCGCTCGGCCACGTGACCGTCACCGGCGTCGTGTTCCCGGCGACGAACTTCAGCACCTGGCCGTCGATGTCGAGCGAGATCTCTTTCAGCCCATCCTCCATCTCGATGGCGCGGATGTCGACCTTGAACGACGGTGCCTTGCCGCCGCTGCGGAAGAACACGTCGCGGATGCGCGCGGCGCGCTGGAAATCGGCGAGCGCGGCGGCGTTGACGGGCTTCGTACCGTCGCCGGTCGGCTTGAAGCGCCACGGGGTCGAACCCTGGTCGACCAACGGGGCGAGCTTGCGCGCATAGAACTCGTCCAGCATGCCGCCGGGGCTGAAAAGCTGCGCGAAGTCTTCGGGCAGGACGTCGGCACGCGAACTCGCCGTGAACGGGTAGCGGCCGGTGATCGTGCGGTTGCAGGCGTCGCTGACCGGCTTGAGCTCGCTCGTGAGGCCCTCGCGCTCGACTGCGCGACCCGAGGTCGCGGCCGCCCCCGCGACCGCCTCGAGCGCCGACCGGGCCGGCTCCGGAAGCTGGCCGGCAGCGGCCTTGACCCCACCGCCACCCGCCGGCGGCGGCGCCGATTTGCTTTTCTGCGCCGAGTCGACCGCGGCGAGTTGGACGTAGACCTCGTTGAAGAGCTTGAGGATGTCGTCCATCGGCGGCGGCTGGCCTTCGACCAGCCGGTGGATCGGCTCGAAGTGGTCGTCGACCATCTTCTCGAGCGGCTGGCCCGGAGCGGTTCCACCCTGTCCGGGCAGTTTCACCTTGCCGAGCACCGCCTCCATCTCGCGCTTGGCCCGCAGTGCCTTGGTGTCCATCTGGCCGGTCCGAGTGCCGGCCGTCGCACCGGTCGATGGCGGCACCGGTATCACCAGCGTCGTCTCGCGGGCGACGCCGCGCAGGAAGGCGGCAAGCGGCGAGTCGACCCCCGAGAGTTGCCTGGCCACCTGGAGACTCTGGTCGAGACCGCGCAGCGGGACGATGCGCACGTCGGCGATGTAGCGGTCCCAGACCTTGATGTACTCCTCGAAGTAGAGGCGTCGCACCCGGTTGGTGAGCTCGACGTTGGCCTTGCCGAGCGGCATCGAGCGCGTCGCGTCGGTCTGCCGCACGCCGAGCACCCAGGTCTCCTCCGACGCGAGCTGGCGGCTTGCGCTGTCGACCGACGTCTCGAAGGCCTTGCGATAGCCCTCGCGCGTGAACAGGCCCGGGATGCCTTTGGTGAGCGGCTCGCCGCTGGTGCGGACGAAGACGCTGAGTGACGCAGGCCCCGCCGCGCTGGCGACGGTGAACGGCGGAAGATCGGCCCCGACCTGGGCGCGCTTCAGGCGACTGAAGATGCGGTACTCGAGCGGGAAGGCGACCAGCATGTCGCGCACGTTGGCCACGAGCGCCTTGTCCATCTGGACCTGCGGTTGTGGCGCACCGCCGTAGTCGAGCATCGACGCGAGTTGCGTGTCCAGCGCCTGCCGCTGCTCGGGTGCCAGCGTGCGCTCGAGCGCCGCGTCCCAGTCGAGGCCGACGTAAGCCTTGAACGACTCGGCGTCGAATTTGTCGGGCGTGTAGACCATCAGGTAGTTCTTCAGCGCCTCGTAGGCGTTCTCGAGGTTGTCGCGGTTGACCGCGCGCAGCCGCTCCTCGAGGCGACGCACGACGCGCGGCATCAACGCGTGGTCGAGGAGCCGATGGAAACCGGCATCGGCCGCGGCGTCGAGCTTGCCGCCCTGGTACAGGCCGAACGTCATCGACAGCGGCGGCGAGTCGACCGGGAAGTCTGCGGGCGCGGCGGCGTTGCGCACCGCGGTCAGCACCGGCGGCAGCGGCGTGACGTCGGCCGTCGTGGCCGGCGGGATCGCGTCGACCGCCTTCTTCAGTTCGGGGAGTCGCGCCTCGACCTCGGCCACGTACGCCTTGTTCCGCCCGTAGCTCACGAACCAGCCCACCGCGAGCCCGGCGCTCACCAACAGCAGCACCGCGAAGCCTGCGAATCGCAACCGCGCGCGGCGCCGCTCCATCCTGCGGTTCTGGCCGACGAGCCCCTGCTCGGCGAAGACGACGTCCTTCAGCAGGCGGTGCAGGAAGAAGCTCTTGCCGCGCGCCGCCGCCGGCGCCGCGAGCCGCCGCTCGACGCCGAAGGTGCGGGCGAGCGTTCCGAGCACGCGGTCGATCGGCGTCCCCTCCTGGGTGCCGCTCGTGAAGTAGACGCCGCGCAGCAGCGGCCGCTCCTCGATCGTCCCGCCGCCCGAGAAAACCTGTTCGAGGAATCCACCAAGCAGGCCGCGGATGCCGGCGAATTGCTGCGGGAAGTTGAAGATCGCGGCGCGCTTGAGCACCTCGTGCTCGGCCTCCATGAGCGGCATGATGCGGTCGCGGAGGCGCTTCTCGAGCGCCGCGAACTCGGAGCCGAAGCTGGCGAGCGGGTCGTCGGTGCTGTCGGGCGCGTGCGGGAAGGTGAAGCCCCAGACCTGGTTGCGCTCCTCCTTGTTGAGCGAGGCGAAGCTTTCATTGAAGCCGGCGATGAGGTCGGCCTTGGTCACGAGCACGTAGACAGGCGCACGCACGCCGAGCTTCTCGGCGAGTTCCTGCATCCGCGCCCGCAGCTTGGCGGCGTGGTCCTTGCGCTCGACCGGCGTTTGCTGCAGCAGGTCCTGGATGTTGACGGTCAGCATCACGCCATTGATCGGCCGGCGCGGACGCGACTTCTTCAGCAGCGCGAGGAAGTTGTCCCACGCGCTGGCGTCGACCTTCTCGTTCGACTCCTGCAGCGTGTAGCGACCGGCGGTGTCGACGAGCACGGCTTCGTCGGTGAACCACCAGTCGCAGTTGCGGGTGCCGCCGACGCCGCGCACGCTGCCGGCCCCCATCTTCTCGGCCAGCGGGAAGGTCAGGCCCGCGTTCATCAAAGCCGTCGTCTTGCCCGACCCCGGCGCGCCGATGAACATGTACCACGGCAACTCGTACAGCCAGGCGCCGCCACGGCGCTTGCGGCCCGGCGCGTTCCGCAGGACCGAAAGCGCCTGAGTGAAGCGCTCGCCAAGCACGGCGGCCTCCTTGTCGGAAGCGCTCGGCCCCTTCGCCATGCCGTCGACCAGGGCGGCGTTCGCCCTGCGCTGCCGGAGGATGCGCAAGCCGCCGCGCAGCAGCCACAGCAGCAGCAGCACGCCGATGACGACGAGGCGTATCCACTCCGGATCGAGCGGCCTCGTTTCGCCGATGGCGATGAGCGGGCCGACGTACCAGACGATTGCCGAGATCGCGATCACGCCGACCAGCGACAGGAACATCGGATGCACGAGATAGCGGAGCCAGCGTTTCATCCCGTGCTCCTCATGTGCTCGCCGGGACCATCAGCGTGATCTCGACGCGTCGGTTGCGCGCCCGACCCGCGGCCGTGGCGTTCGACTCGATGGGCTCCGCATCGGCCTTGCCCTCGGCGCGAACGCGCTCCGGCTTCATCGTGTTCAGGAGCACCTTCTTGACCGCATCGGCGCGATCCTGGGACAGATGCCAGTTCGACGGATAGCGCAAGGTCCGGATCGGCTGGTTGTCGGTGTGGCCGGAGATGATGACGTTGCCCGGCGTGGCCTTGAGCGCCTCCTCGATCCGCGCCAGGAGGGGCTTGGTGCGGGCGGCGATCTCGGCGCTGCCCGGCTCGAAGAAGCCGTCCCCCTTGATGACGACGATCGACCGGTCGGCGAGGTCGCGCACCTGCACCTGGCCGGCGTCGATCTCGGGCTTCAGGAAGGTCGCCAGGCGAGGCTTGGGCGCCGGCGGCGGCGGAGGCGGCGGCCCGGCGAGCGGCGCCGGCTTGACGTCGAGTGACTGCAGCGTGGCGAAGGTGGTGTCGGAGGCGCCGTTGATCGACAGCCTGAGCGCCAGGTAGATACCGAGCAGGAGCAGCGCGAACAGCGACGCGACGACCCACATCGGCAGCCCGTCGCGCAGGCGCGCGGCCTTGGCCGGCGCGCCCTCCCAGCGCAGCGAGAGCATGCGGTCGGCATCGGCGCGGTTGCCACGCAGCATCTGCGCCAGCCGCACACGCAGGTTGTCGAGCTGCGCCCGCCCGTCGTTGAGGACGCGGTAGCGGCCCTCGAAGCCAAAGGCGAGCGCGACGTACATCAGCTCGAGCAGGTTGCGGTTGGCCTGCACGTTCTCGGCCAGCTTGCTCATCAGCTGGAAGACCTTCTCGCCACCCCACGTCTCGTTGTGGAAGAGCACGAGCAGGCTCTGGTTGGCCCAGCCGCCCGAGCTCCCCCACGGCGTGCTTGCGGCCGATTCGTCGAGCAGCGTGCAGAGCACGTAGCGGCCGGCGATGACCTGCTCGTTGGGCAGCCCCTCGGAGCGCGCCTGCTGCTCGAACTTGCGAACGCCCTCGGCCAGCGCATCCTTCAGGCCCGCCGGGTTCGCATGCTGTGCCATGGCGCGAATGCGCGGCGCCGCCGACAGCAGCGGCGCCGCCGCCGCGACCAGCGGATTCAGGTTGGCGACCATCAGCGCGTCGATCGCGAGCGGCGCCTCCTTGCCGCCCGCCGCGGCGGCCGCACCGCCGGCGCCGCCGGCACCACCCGGCGCACCGGGCGCGAAGCTGCCGCTGCCGGGCGCGCGCGCGCCGCCGGCAGGCGGAGGTGGGGCGCCGCGCCCGGAACCGGGCTTGATGACGGTCCGGTCGGACTCGAAGGCCGCGAAGGGATCGTTCTCGCGTTCGGTCATGGCGGTTCCTACGTCAGCGCGGACTCAGCTTCGGCCGGCATCACGCGCGGATCGCCCAGAACTCGAGCTCGAGGCCCGGGAACTCGCCGGCGATGTGCATCGCGTATCCGCCCGACACCTCGAGCTGCTTCCACAGCTCGTTGTTGCGCGTGTCGAGCTCGAAGTAGCTGAAGCCGGCGTGATACGGGATCTGCCGCGGCGCCACCGGAAGCGGCCGCATCGTCACGCCCGGAAGCTGCAGGTTGACGAGGTCGCGGATGCGCTCGACCGGACCGATCTTGGTCTGCGTCGGAAAGCGCGCACGCAGCGCCTCGCCCGGCATCTGCGCTGCGACGGCGAGCACGAAGTTGGCGTTGCGCACCAGCTCCTTGTCGGCGATGACCGCGACGCGCACGCCGTGCTTCCTGTCCTGCAGCTCGATCGGGATGGCGGTCTGCTCCATCACCATCGACAAGGATTGGCGCAGGTCGTCGATGACGGCGCGGAAGCACCGCTGGAGGTCGTCGTGCAGGTACTCGGGAAACGACGGCGGACGACGCTTGTCGCGGAAGGTCGCGAGATCGCCGGCGAGGCTGAGGCACGCTGCGTACAGCGTCTCCGGATGCAGCACCGAGCGCTGCTGCAGCTGCACGAAGAGCGGCTGCGAGCGGTTGACCGCCTCCAGCAGCAGGAAGTCGGCGATCTCGCCGACACCGCCGCGGCCAGGCTGGGTCAGCCGCGCCGCGAGCGCCTCCCCGCGCTGGTGCAGCAGGCCGCACATCTCGCGCACGTAGCCGTCGAGGATGGGGTGTCCTTGCGCGTGCAGCATCGGCGGGATGTACTGGGTGTCGAGCACGAGCTTGTTGTCCGCGCGGCGTTCGACCACGCGCGCCACCGCGACCGTCGCGTAACCCTCGCCTGCGTCTCGCTCGAGCATCAGCCGCAGGTGCAGCCGGCCGATCTGGATCGCGACGTCGCGGTCGACGTTGGTGTTGCTGTCGCCGACCTCGACCTCGGCGACCTGGAAGCGCGGCCCCATGGCGCCGGCCGCCTGCTCGGCGTCGGACTCGACGATGCCGGGGCGCGAGAGCACCAGCGCCAGCACGACGCGCTCGTTGCGCGCATCGGCCGGCACGTCGAGCGCGGCGGGTGCGGCGTCGTTGCCGGGCATCGAGAAGGCGGCCCCGTCCGGGAGGACGCCCTGCGCCGAGCTGACGGCGAGCTTGCCCAGCGCGAGTGCCGCCTCGTCGATCGAGATCGACGTGAAGCCCCAGGCGTGACCGATCGTCGCCGCGAGACGCTGGCGAAGCTGGTACTCGGAGTAGCGATCGTGCTGCTGGAAATGCTGGGGCTGCAGGAACATCCCCTCGGTCCAGACCACCTTGTTGTGCCAGGTCATAGCGGTTCGGTGAGCTGCTGAAATTTACCGGAAGGCGCGTCGCTCGCCGACACGTCATCCGGAGGGGTTGCGATCAGGGGATCTGCTCGGTCGCCTGACCGGCGAACGAGACCGAGATGACGCCGCCCCAGTTGCAGGCGAGCTTGGAGGTGTCGTCGAGCGCCGGCTGGTTGGCAAGCAGCACCGTCGGTGCGCCCGGCGCCCATGGCGACGGCGTGAGGGGTATGCACGGCATCGGCGTGAGCACGCCGAGCGCCGCCGATGTCGCCGACGCGACGGTCGGATTGGCGATGCTCGTGCACATGCCGAATGGCATGACGTTGACCATCGGCACGTGGTCCATGATGTTTGCCGCCGGCACGAACGACGTCATCATCTTGTTGACCGGCAGCACGACGAGGCTGCTCGGCGCCACGCCGAAGCTGCACTGCAGCGCCGCTCCCATGCACACGTGATTGGGCATCGTCGATCTCCTGTCAAGGCTCCGGGTCGCCGACCCAGACCGTGAGCGCGGTGAAGTTGTCGTGCCGTGGCTTGTGCGACGCGCCGCGCAGCACCGCCTGCTCGAGCCCCTGCAGCCAGGCGTGCGCGCTCGGCGCCTGCTGCAGCGCTTCCTCGAGCTGCGCGTCCTCCACGTATTCCCACACGCCATCGGTGCAAAGCAGGAAGACATCGCCGGCGGCGAGCTGCCACGGTTCGCTGGCGACACCCACCATCAGGTCGTCCTCGCCGACGCCGAGGGCGGAAAGGAGCTCGCTTCGCTGCGGATGCGCACGCATCTCCTGCTCCGCGAGCATGCCGCCGTCGACCAGCGACTGCACCAGGCTGTGGTCCTGCGTTCGCGCGGCGATGCGGCCGCCGCGAAACGCGTAGAGCCGAGAGTCGCCACAGTATCCCCAGGACGCGACTTGCGCGTCGAGGTCGACGAACAGCGAGACCACCGTGGTGTGCATGTTCTGCTGCGACCGGTCGTCGGCGCGATGCTCGATGATCGAGCGGTTCGTCTCGACGACCATCTGCCGCACCGCGTCGGCCGAGCCGTCGGGCCGGGAGGCGTAGGCAGCGAGGATCGACTGCACGGCGAGCTTGGATGCACGGTCCCCGCCGCCGTGCCCGCCCGCGCCGTCGGCGACGACGCAGCACAGGTGGCTGTCGGAATGCCAATGGCCGCACGCGTCCTCGTTGTAGTTTCGGCCGCCGCGACGCGTCAGCATGGCCAGTTCCATTTGCACGGGTCTGCTCCCTCCCCCTCATCCCGCCCTGCAGGCGCGGCTCGCTGTGCATCGATGCTCGCGTTTCCCGCAGTCCGCGATCATGGCCGATCGGCGTCCAGCTGGTCGATGTATTCGTTGTAGGCGCGCAAGAACTCCTTCCCGAACAGCTCGTGGAAGTCGTCGGAGGCCTCGGCCGAGATCTGCCCGTAGAGGTCCGTGAACACGTCCCACATCCGCGCCTTGCGCTTGGCCGGCAAGAGCGACGACAGCATCGACTTCTGCGTGAGCTTGCCCTCCAGCACCGCCGGGTCAAAACGCTTGAGGATGCCTTCGAGGGCCGCGCGCATGCCGGCGAGAAAACCGAACTGATGCGCACGAAGGTCGTCGTAGGCGTCGCGCATCGCCTTGTCGGCCGGCATGAACCCGCGCACCGGCGGCTGCAGCAGGTGGCCGAGCGCGACGTCTACCGAGGGCGAGAACTTGAGCGGGTTGTTCTCCTTGGCGACGATCATCGTCACCTCGGCGCGGATCTCGCGCTTGAGCGCGGAGCGCGCGACAAGCAGCTCGACGGTCCCACGCGTCGCCTCGTGAACCAGCCGGCCCATCAGGCGCATCAGTGCGGGCGTGAGCACAAGACTCTCGGGCGGCAGGCTCGCGACGCCGAGCCCTTCGCGCAGTGCCGCAGTGAGCGCGGCGAGGTCGGCATGGTCAGCGCCGGACGAGGGTCGGGCCACCGGAACCGCGGCGGCTTGACGTGTCGCGGCGGGAGCAGGCGGCGCGGGCGGCGGCGCCATCACGGCAGGCGCCGCAGGGGCGACGGCGGGAGGACGGGCCGCCGGTGCGACCGGCGGCGCCGGTCGGGCGTCGAACTCGAGCGACAGGTCGACCGGCTCGGCAGACGGCGTGACGACCGGCGCCGATGCGCCCTTGGATCGGATCGTCGCTCGGCTTTCGCCAGACGGGTCGTTCCACGACAGCACCGACCCGGGCGGCGCCGCGCGCCCTGCAGACGGCGACGCGGGCGGGCGCCGCGGCGACGTGGCAGGTGCGGCAGGCGCCGAGAAGCCCGAATGGAAACTCGTCGGCGGGATGAACCCGGCGCCGGGCGTAACCGGTGCAACGGGGGCCGCCATGGGCGGACGAGCGGTCACCGGCGGCGCCAAGGGCGGCGTCGCGACCGGCCGCGGCTGCGCGGCCGGCGCACGCATCGGCGGAACCTGGAACGGCGCCGACAGCTCCGGCGTCCGGTCCGGGGCCGCCGAAGCGGTGCCGCGGGTGACGCTGTTGAGCGACTTCAGCGGGTCGGCGTTCGCCGCCATGTTCGGCTGCGCCGCTGCCGGGCTGAGAAGCGAGCCGGCGAGCGGGTCGGCGCCACCGCCGCTTCCACCCAGCCCGAACAGCGCATCGAGCGAATCGCCACCGCCGCCCCCGCCGCCGGGCGCGAACTCGGGAATCAGCGGATCGGCCCGACCCGCCACCTCGAGCCCGAAGCTGCCTCCGGAGGCAGCGCCGGCGCCGCCCAACGGGTCCGCCGTCCGGGACGGCGTCGCCGCATCGGGCGCGAACGGGTCCCAGTCGGCCGGGATACCGCCAGTGGCGGACGCGGGCGCTGGTGGCGGGGCGCCGGGACCGCCAGGACGGGCCGGCGGCGCCGTGCCTGCGAACCCGGCGAGCGGATCGGCCCCGGGCTTCGCCCGACCGGCCGGCGCGGCAGCCGGCGTCGATGCCAAGCCGGCGAAGTCGGCGAATGGATCGGCCGGCGAGACGGCGCCCGTCCCCGACCCGGCCTCGACTCGCATCGTGTAGCCGCCGATCTGCAGCTCGTCGCCGGGCTGGATCGGCGCTTCCTGGCCGCTGCCGAGCGTCCGGCCGTTGACGGAGATCGGATTGCTGCCACGGTCGACGATCGCGTAGCGGCCGCTGCGGAACACGACCTGCGCGTGAACGCGCGAGATCGTGCGCTCCGGGTCGGGCAGCACGAGCTGGTTGTTGTCGGCGCGACCGATGTTGCCGCCGAGCTCGTCGAACTGGGCCTTCAGCGGCGCCGTCGCGCCGCCGTTGTAGGCCACCACCGAAATGTCGATCACGACATCCGGCGACCGCGTGGGCCGTGCCGTCGTGTGGGGGTTGACGGCCAGCGGGCCGCCGCTTCAGCGCAAGACATAGATACTTCCTTCGACCATCCCGACGCGCACCGGCCAGGCGTGGTCGCCGAGCTCAGGCGCGTCGTTCTGCGTCGCGAGCACCGGAGCGCCAGTGGGCGACAGACACTCGACGAGCCGGCCGTCGAGCAGCGGCCGCAGGACCAGCGCCTCGGCAACCGGCGGCGGCAGCTTCAGCGAGGCCGCAGCATACAGCCGCTGCACATGCGCCCGAAAGCGCTCGATCAGCAGTGCGGCGTCGGTCTGGTAGGCGAGAGCGAGCTCGTCAAAGCGCAGGCTCGACGCGGCGATGAGCGGGTCGGGGTTGCCGCGCGCCAGTTCGACGGCGATCTGCTGCAGGAATTCGAGCACCGTGCGCTGGACACCGGCGTTGAGCGTGACCGGTGGCGCGTCGAGAAAACGCCAGCGCGGAAACGTCACCGGAAGGTCGACGTCCTTCGCATGAGTCGACGGCGTGTCGTAGCTGCGCCCTTCGGCGATCGCCCACTCGACCATCCCGAGGGTGCGCGCCGTCGGATCCGCGGGCGACCTGCCCTGGCGGACGAGGACGAGACGGGCGCGCGCCCAGGTCGTGCCGACCGCGACCTTCGGCTGGCTTGGCGCGACCATGCCGGCCGGCTGCGGCGCGACGACGATCGCCAGGTGATTGCGCCCGGCCAGCGTGTACTCGTGGACGGCCAGGCTCGTGGCGCCTCCACCCGCGCCGAGCGATGCGACCGGAACGCCGTTCAGGCGCGCTTCCACCGCACAGCCGGCCGACGTCAGCTCGAGGACGAGCAGCCGCTCCATCAGCCAGCGCTCCAGTCGGCGAGCCAGATCGCCGGCAGCAGCTTGTGCGTGCGGCGCGACCGGCCGAGGAGCGGATCGATGGTGTCGACGACGATGTCGACAGGCTCGAGCCGCAGAGAGAAGAACCACTGCAGGCCACGACCGTCGGGCCGTGGCCGCAGGCCGCACTCGCCGGCGAGGGCACCGGTGACGGCCTGGGGCACGGGCGCTGCAACGAGCGTCGCCGCGCCGGACGCCGCGAGCGGCTCCAGCTCGAGGGTCATCGGCACGCGCCAGCTCTCCTGCACCGCCTTCAGCGACCGACCTTCAGCGGCCGTCTCTCCGAGCTGGGACACGCCCATGCGCAGTTCGTGACGCGACTTGCAGGCGATCCGCACCTGTGCACGGGCATCGCCGTCGACGAGTTCGCCGTTGAACGTCACGTCGCACGCGAACGCGATCATGTCGACTGCGCCCTCGACGCGAATCGCAACGGCGTCGGTGGCGGTGCGCCGCCAGCCCCAGGTGAAGCCGGCCTGGCCGACCAGCGGCGAGATGTCGGCCACGAGGCCGGCCG
>JBBSPY010000052.1:0-16565 GCA_038258415.1 Burkholderiales bacterium | reverse complement strand
TTCCGGCCGCGGCTGCGGGCGACAGCGGCGCCGTCTTCACCGTCGCCGTGAGCAATGCCTTCGGCAGCGTCACCAGCGGCCCGGCGACGCTGACGGTGACGATGGGCGCGCCGCCGGTCCTGACGATCACACAGCAGCCCGTCGCGGTCGGCGTGGTCTCCGGTGCGATGGCGTCCTTCACCGTTGCCGGCACGTGCAGCAGCGGAACGCTCGGCATCCATTGGCAGCGCAGCCAGGGCGGCGCGGCTTTCGCCGACATCGCCGGCGCGACGGCGGCGACCTACAGCGTCGCGACGACCCTCGCCGACAACGGCGCGCAGGTCCGCGCCGTCCTCGATTGCAGCGGTCAGAGCGCGACCCCGAGCAGCGCCGCGATCCTGACCGTCACCGCGCCGGGCACGATCACGCTGACGCCGACGCCGGTCATCGGTCTGAGCAGCGGCCTCGCCGATACGGCAGGGGCGTACGGGATCGACCAGGTCGCCGACGGCAGCTTCGTCCTTACCAACGGGCCGCGGATCCAGCGCCTGAGCGCGGACCTCTCCATCATCACGCCCGTCGCGGGAGGCGACATCGTCGGCTCGGCGGATGGGGCCGCCGCGACGGCGTCGTTCAAAAGCCCGGAGGGCATCGCCCACGACAGCGCCGGCAACCTCTTCGTGGCCGACACCGGCAACCACACGATCCGGCGCATCGCCATCGATGGCACTGTCACGACGATCGCCGGCATGGCCGGCGTGAGCGGCTCGGCCGACGGCACGGGGAGTGCGGCTCGCTTCAACAACCCGGTCGGCATCGCGCTCGGCCCGGACGGCGACCTGTACGTCGCGGACACGCAGAACCATGTCATTCGCCGCGTCACGGTCGGCGGCGTCGTGACGACGTATGCCGGCAGCACGCAGGGCTACGCCGAAGGGCCTGCCGCGACAGCGCAGTTCAACCTGCCGAGCGGCATTGCGGTCGCTGCCAACGGCGACGTCATCGTCACCGACTACGGTAACAACCGCGTGCGCCGCATCGTGCGCGCCGGCAACGCGGCCGGGGCCGTCGAGACGCTGGCCGGCAACGGCACGCAGGCGCTGCCCTATCCCGACGGCGTCGGCACAGCCGGCGTGATCCGCAGCCCGAGCGGCATGGTCCTGCGCGGCAACACCGTCGTCCTGCAGGATCTCGGCGGCCTGCTGCGCCAGATCGATCTCGCCACTGGCGCCGTGACGACGATCACCGGTGCGCGCACGCTCGGGGCAGGCTACGCCGACGGCCCGCTGGGCGCGGCCCGGCTCGCCGGCGCCGGCGGCGTCGCCCTCGCCCCGAGCGGCGGCTATGTCGTCACCAACCCGACCGTCGGCGGCATCGCCACCGTCAGCGCCACCGGCGACGTGCACACGATCGCCACGTCGCGGGCGTTCGGTGTCGTGAGCGGCGGCACGGGCGTGCTCGCGCAAATGCCACTGGCGCTGGCAGCGGGCACCTTCCAGACGCTGGGCGTGACGGTCGATCCGGCCGGCAGCATCGTCCTCACCGAAACCGTGCGCGACGTACGGCGCATCAGCCCGAGCGGCGCGGTCACGCCGGTGGCGGGGCTCGTCGGCAGCACCGGCAACGGCGTCGACGGCGTCGGCAGCGCGGCGCAGTTGCAAACGCCCCGCTCGCTCGTCAGCAACAGCGCTGGCGTCCTGTACTTGGGGGACGGCAATGCGGTGCGCCGCATCGGCACCGACAACGCTGTCACGACGCTCGCCGGATCGATCACGTCGTCCGGCGCGGTCGACGGCAACGGCGCGGCCGCACGCTTCGGCGCCGTCTTCGGCCTCGCGATCGGGCCGACCGGCGACGTCTTCGTCTGCGATCCCTTCAACAACGCGGTACGGCGCATCGACGCTGCCGGCAACGTCACGACCTACTTCGGCGTGCTCGGTCAATCGGGCAATGCAGACGGGCCGATCGCGACGGCGCGCCTCAATTTCCCGTCGAGCCTTGCGTTCATGCCGGACGGCTCGCTGCTCGTTGCGGACTACGGAAGCATTCGTCGCATCTCGGCCGACGGCTCGAGCATCACGACGATCTATACGGTGACCGGTGCCGCCGCGGCCGGCATCATCGTGCTCGCTCCCGATGGCACGATCTACTTCGGCGGTAATGTCAGCAACCTGCTTTCGAGCGGCCTCTACAAGCTGGCGCCCGGCGCCAGCACGCCGACGGTGGCCGTGGCGTACGACATTTTCGGCCCGATTCTGGGCTCCGGTTCCGGCATCCGGGTCAACAGCATCAACGGCATGGCGCTGCTCGGCCCGAACCAGCTCGTCGTGCTGACCGGCGGCCAGATGATCACGGTCTCAGTGCCGTGAGCCGGCCCGTCGACGAGCGCAAGGAGAACCTGCCATGAAGCTTCCCCACCTCGCGTCGCGCGCTGCGCTGGCGTCCCTGTTCGTCGCGCTGGCATCGCTGCCCGCCTTCGCCGCCACCCACCCGATGGACCCGCTCAGCGCCGACGAGATCGTCGGCGCGGCGACGATCCTGCTGCAGGGCGGGGCGGCGCAGCCCGGCGCGATCTTCCAGAGCATCGAGCTGCGCGAGCCGCCGAAACAGGAGGTGCTCGGCTTTCACGGCGGCCAGCCGGCGCACCGCAAGGCGACGGTGTTCTGTCGCCAGCACGAGAAGAGCTTTCGCAGCACCGTCGACCTCTCCGCCTCGAGCTTCACGCCGCCGGCGCTCATTCCCACCGGCGAAGGCCAGATCGGGCTGACGATCACCGAGGTCAGCGATTTCTCGTTCGTGTTCTCCGACCGGGCCTTTGTCGCTGCGCTGGCCCGACGCGGCATCGTCACGCAGCAGCAGAGGCAGAAGGTCTTCGTCACGCCGCTGACGCCGGGCTCTTTCGGCCTTCCGGAGGAATCGCGGCGCATCGTCAAGGCGCAGATGTACTACACCGACGGCGGCGTCATCAACCTCTACGCACGGCCGATCGAAGGCCTGCAGGCCATCATCGATCTCGACGAGCGCCGAATCGTCAAGCTCATCGACACCGGAGTCGTGCCGATCCCGGCGTCGAGCTGGAACTTCGACGAGGCCAGCGTCGGCGCGCTGATCGGCCTGCGGCCCGCCTTGAAGCCGATCCGCGTCGTCCAGCCGCAGGGCGCCAACTTCCGCATCGACGGCAACTTCGTCGAATGGCAGAAGTGGCGCTTTCACCTGCGCTTCGAGAAGCGCGCAGGTCCGGTGATCTCGCTCGTCACTTACGACGGCCGCCAGGTCATGTACCAGGGCTCGCTCGCCGAGGTGTTCGTGCCGTACCAGGACCCCGACGCGAACTGGTACTACCGCACCTACATGGACGCCGGCGAGTTCGGCATGGGCCTGCTCGCCTCGCCGCTCGCCCCCGGCCTCGACGTTCCCGACAACGCCGTCCTCCTCGACGCCGTCGTCGCCGCCGCGATCCCCGATCCGAGCGTGCCGGTGGTGCCGCTGCCGCTGCCGCACGTGATCGGCGTCTTCGAGCGGCTCACGGGCAGCCCCGCCTGGCGTCACTTCGAGCAGTTCTCAGGTGGCGCCTACGAGGGCCGGGCCGAGGTCGAGCTGGTCGTGCGCAGCATCTCCCAGGTCGGCAACTACGACTATCAGTTCGACTGGATCTTCACGCAGAACGGCGTGGTGCGCGTCGAGGTCGGTCTGACGGGCATCGATGCGCCGAAGGCCGTGGCCGGTCATGGCGGATCGGCCGGCGACGAGCGCTTCGGCACGCTCGTCGCGCCGAACCTCGTGGCACCGTTCCACAGCCACCATTTCAGCTTCCGCCTCGACATGGACGTCGATGGCCAGGCCAACTCCTTCGTCCTCGGCAAGCTGAAGGTGCGCGGCGCGCCCGGCCCGCGCAAGAGCGTGTGGACGCTGCGCGAGAAGGTGCTCACGAGCGAGAGCGAAGGTGCGCTCGACGACGACAACTCGCTCTGGAAGGTGGTCAACCCGTCGCGACGCAACGCCCAGGGCGAACCGGTCGGCTACGTCGTCGAGTCGCAGGGCAGCGTCGAGCCGCTGCTCGACCCGGCCGACTACCGGCGCGCCGGCTTCATCGGCCATAACCTGTGGGTGACCGCGTTCGACCCCGACGAGCGCTACGCCGCCGGCGACACGCCCAACCAGAACCCCGGCGAGCCGGGCCTGCCGCAGTACGTGCGCAACAACCAGGGGCTCGCCAATCGCGACATCGTCCTCTGGCTGACCGTCGGCTTTCACCACGTGACCGCTGCAGAGGACTGGCCGGTGCTGTCGCGCGAGAAGCTCTCGTTCGAGATCAAGCCCTCGAACTTCTTCGATCACAACCCGGCGCTCGACCTGCGGCGTGCGCCCTTCGAAGCGCGGCGCTGATGGTGACCCGGAGAGCCACGATGCTTCGCCCCTTCTGCGCCGCGCTCGCTCTGGCCTCGGCTTCCTTCGCCGCACTCGGCGCGGGCCCCGTCGGCACCGTCGACGGCTCGCTGGTGATCAACGGCCGCACCGTCCGCCTCGACCACATCCTCGTCGTGCAGAGCGGCAACGAGGAAGGCCTCGACGAGCCGCGGCTGCGCATCTACCTCAGCAGCACCGAGATTCCGCTGGCGGTAGGCGGCGGCGCCTCGACGCTGCGAGCCCAGACCTGGGCCCGCCACGCCAACATCACCGCCGTGGTCCTGCGCGCCGACCCGGCCGCCAGGAGCCGCGCCGGAACGGCGAGCGTGCTGGCGGCGCCGGGACTCGAGCCGGGCATGTTCTCGTCGATGTCGAGCAACCAGGCCTACACCGACCTGCGTGCGGCCGGCGGTCGAATTTCGGGCGTCGCGGAGCTCGGAAGCGGCGCGCTCAAGGTTCGTTTCGATGCGCCCGTGCAGACCGTCGCCATCAGCCAGGATCTGAGAGATGCCGAGGCGGCCGACAGTGCGCCGGCCAGGGCATATCTCGTCTACGCCGCGGCGCTGAGGAAAGGGGACCTGAAGGAAGCGGGCCGCCATGCGACGTCATCGCGAATGAAGGAGCTGTCGGAACTGAAGGCGCAGGCGGCGGAGATCTTCGACAGCATCCGGAAGCAGATCCCCGAAGGCGGGCTGCTGGCCCGGTCGATCCGCCGCGTCATCGTGCGCGGCGACACCGCCTCGGTGGTGCTGGCCGACAAGAACGTCAACGAGCTCGTCCGCGAAGGCGGGGAGTGGAAGGTCGACTGACGGCGGAGGCGACGCTCAGAGGCCCGAGCCGAACAGGAGCAGCCAGGCGCCACCCGTCAGCACGACCAGGGCCAGCACCGCGAGGGCCTGGCGCCGGAATCGCCTGACCGCGGCCGGGTTGGCGGCCCGGCGTTGCTCGATGACCCGCGCCGCCGCCGCCTCCGCGCCGGGAGCGATCGGCACCCGGAGCACATCGTGGTAACCGCCGAAGCGGCTGAAGATGAACTGGTCGAACTCGAGAACGTCGCCGCGAATCCGCACGTGGACCGAGAAGGGCAGGTGGAAGAAATCGTGGCCGATGCAGACGGCATCGTCGGAGACGACGACCTCGCGCTCGCCAGGTTGCGCGATGACCCAGCGCGCGATGACGCTCGCACCCGATCTCAGGCGCGTGTAGCTGCGCGCGTAGGGGTAGAGGACCAGGGCCGCGATGAATCCGGCTGCCAGCACGACGCCGGCGAGGCCCGGGAGCAGGTCGTGCACGAAAGGACTCAGGCCGCCTGTGGGCACCAACAGAGACACAGACAGCGTCGCGACGCCACCGAGGAAGACCGCGATGGCGATTCGCAGCTTGAGTACCGGACGATGCATGGCCTTCTGACTCCCCAATCTGCACGATGGCAGGTACCGTTCCGAAGGCTATAGTTTTCCCTGCACCGCGATTCGCGCATGGAGGTAGTCATGGGCCTGTTGACCGCGCTGAACCTGCCACCCGCCGCGCACAAGCCTAAGACCAAGCCGGCGTCGGGCAAGGCGCCGGCCGTGTCGGGGGACGCCAAGCAGTTCACCCTGCTCGTGATGAAGACGCTGCCCACGCTCGACCCACTCGCGGCCGCCGGGATCCCCGAGGTGGCGCGCCTGCGCAAGGCGATCATCGAAGCCGCGCACCAGGGCAAGGAAGCGAAGGGGCGCGAGGCGGCGAGAAAAGCGCTCGGCCTGATCACCATGGAGATCGATCTGCTGCAAACCAAGGTGGCTGCCCAGGCGATCACCGCGAAGGCCAAGGCGAAGGCGCAAGCCGCGCAGCCGAAGCCGGTGCTCTACGACGTCAAGATCGGCGGCAGGCAGCTCGAGGGCGCGACCAAGGCGGAGGTTTGCGCCGAGTTGCAGAAGGTCGTCTCGGCGCTGGAGGCCGAGCTGAAGCGCGGCTTCGAGGCGCACTGCTACGAGCTGCAGATCCAGCGCGAGGAGCCGTTCGCAGCATGGGTCTCGGGTGGCATCTCGTCGCTCAAGGCGACGGTGAAAGGCGAGGATGAGATCGACCTGTTGGACCTCTCGATCTGGGATGCTCCGCAGCTGAGCCTGCGCAACGCCCAGGCGGCGTTGAAGCGCCAGGATATCGAGGCGGTGATGGCAGCAGTGCCCGAGATCAAGCGGGGCTGCGTCGCGGCGACCGGCAAGGTCTCCAAGCACAACGCCGACAGCATCGAGTCGGCCGAAACCGCGGTCGAGGGCCTGCGCAAGGTCGAGGACGCGTCGGCCGACATCGTCGGTGAGGCGGCGGAGAAACTGGGCGGCAAGGCCGCCGGCGTCGCCGCCAAGGCCGGGCTCAAGTCGGTGATGCAGGGCGCGGAGCAGATGAGCGCCATCTACATCGCCGAGACGCAGAAGGAGATGGACTGGGGTGCGGTGGCGAAGGAGGGTGCGGCGAGCGTCGCCTCCGACGTCGCCGGGCTGATCCTCAAGGGCGCGCTGCTCGACCGCTTCTCCAGCCTGTTCGGCAGCTACCTGAGCAAGGCCAACATCGGCGACACCGAACTTCAGGCGATGCAGGACGCGCTCGGAATCGTCGGCCCGCTGAATCGCGACGCCATCATGAGCGGTGCCCATAAGCACGTTCGCGACTTCCTGTTCGACAAATGCAGCGGCCTCGTCACCGATGCGATTGGCGACCTGATCAAGGGCAAGAAGGAGAGCGACCCGCCGATGCCGATGGACGAGATGCTGAAGAAGACGGCAGCGTCGGTCGCCGGCGGCCAGGGGCTGAAGGCGTTCATCGCCTACGTGGTGTCCAAGGGCGTGAAGCCCAAGTAGAGGACCGGCGCGCGGGCTCAGGCCCGCGAGGCGACGAGCACGGCGTTGGTGCCCCCGAACGCGAACGAGTTCGACATCGCGACAGCGAGGCCCGGCGTGTTCCTGGACCGGCCGATCACGAGGTCGATCGGCAGCGCTGCATCCTTCGTCTCCACGTTGGCGGTGTGCGGAATCTGACCCGTCGCCAGCGAACGCAGCGCCGCCAGGAGCTCCACCGCGCCACCCGCCCCGAGCAAATGCCCGTGGATGGCCTTGGTCGACGACACCGGCACGCCGTTGGCGCCGAAGACGTCGGCCAGCGAGCCGGCTTCTGCGGCGTCGCCGGCGGTGGTTGCCGTGCCGTGGGCATTGACGTAGCCGATGTCGCTCGGTGACAGGCCCGCGTCGGCGAGCGCCGCGCGCATGGCGCGCGCCTGACCGGCGGCGTCGGGTTTGGTGATGTGGACGGCGTCGCAGTTGGTGGCGTAGCCGGCGAGCTGCGCAAACGGCGCCGCGCCCCGCGCCGCCGCGTGACGCGCCGACTCGATGACGAAAGCCGCCGCTGCCTCACCGAGCGCGAAGCCGGCGCGGTCGGCGGCGAACGGCCGGCACGACGCCGCGGCGCCAGCCGCGTCGTCCATCGACACCGGCGCCAGCACGCGCATCGCCTGCCAGCTCGCGAGCACGCCGGGCCCCAGCATCGACTCGCTGCCGCCGACGATGGCCATGTCGATCCAGCCGCCACGGATCGCCCGCATTGCCTCGCCGATCGCGACCGCCGACGACGCGCATGCGCAGGCGTAGGCGATCGCTGCACCCCGAGCACCAAAGGCGAGCGCGATCTCGGCGACCGGCGCGTTCGGCATCGTCGTGACGACGCTGGTCGGCCGCATGCGCTTGCGGTCCGCGTAGACCGTGCGGCAGGTCGCCTCGAACGTCGCCACGCCGCCCATGCCGCTGCCCCAGTAGACGCCGAGCCGCTCAGGGTCGACGGTGCCCGGCGCGAGCCGGGCTGCGGCTGCGGCGTCGCGCGCGGCGGTGAGCGCAAGCGCCACTCCGCGGTCCAGCGGAATGCGCGACGGCGCGACGACGGATGCGGCGTCGAAAGCCCTGCCCTCGCATCGTGCGACAGGGACCGGCGGCACCGCGATCCCGGGCAGGTCGACCGCGTGGGCGATGACCGCCGAGCGGCCGGCGAACAACGACGCGTCGAAGGTGGCGAGGTCGCAGCCGATCGGGCTGACGATGCCGGCGCCGGTGACGACGATGCGCGGCGCGTCAGGCCGCGGCATCGTGCGGCGACGGCGCGCTGCCCTTGGCTGATACCGCCGCGTCGATCAACCCCGCGAGCGCTTCGAGGGTGACCCCCGCCTGTCGCGGATCGAGCCGTTCTTCCGGGATGCGGACCTCGAAGCGGTCCTCGGCCGCGAACACGAACTCCATGAGCGCCAGCGAGTCGAGTCCCAGCGACTCGAGCGTCGCATCGGGCGCGATGCGTTCGGGTTCGACCTGGAAGCCGTCGGCGAGGATGCCGGCGATGGCCTGCATCGTCGCGTCGTGGGTCGGGGCGGAGGCGGCCAAGCGGCGATCTTAGGCGCGGCGTCAAAATCGGGCGCACCGTGCCCGACGCCACCCTGTCGCTTCCGTTCGCCGACGCCGAGACGCCACTCGCGGAGCGGCTGCGCCCGAAGACGATCGACGAGGTCGTCGGCCAGGCCGCGCTGCTCGGCCCCGGCAAGCCGCTTCGCGTCGCGTTCGAGACCGGCCGGTTGCACTCGATGATCCTGTGGGGCCCGCCGGGCGTCGGCAAGACGACCCTGGCGCGCCTTGTCGCCGACGCCTTCGACGCGCAGTTCATCGCCATCTCCGCGGTGCTCGGAGGCGTGAAGGACATCCGCGAGGCGGTCGAGCGAGCGCTCGCGGCCCAGGCGCAGGGCCGCAAGACGGTGGTCTTCGTCGACGAGGTGCACCGCTTCAACAAGGCGCAGCAGGACGCCTTCCTGCCGCACGTCGAGTCGGGCCTCTTCACCTTCATCGGCGCGACGACCGAGAACCCGTCGTTCGAGGTGAACTCGGCGCTCCTGTCGCGCGCCACGGTGCACGTGCTGAAGACGCTCGACGACAGCGAGCTGCTCACGCTGCTCGATCGCGCCCGTGCGACGCTCGCGGCGCCGCCGATGACCGACTCGGCGCGCGACCGGCTCGCGGCCTGGGCCGACGGCGACGCGCGGCGGTTGCTCAACGCCTACGAGAACCTGATCGCGACGCTGCCCGAGTCGGCCTCGACGATCGACGAGCCCCTCCTCGAGAACGCGCTCGGCGAGCAGCTGCGCCGCTACGACAAGGGCGGTGAGCATTTCTACGACACCATCTCGGCGCTGCACAAGGCGGTGCGCGGCAGCGATCCCGACGCGTCGCTCTACTGGTTCGTCCGCATGCTCGATGGCGGCGTCGACCCGCGCTACGCGGCGCGCCGGCTCGTGCGCATGGCCAGCGAGGACATCGGCCTGGCCGACCCGAGGGCGCTGCGCGTCGCGCTCGATGCCGCCGAGATCTACGAACGGCTTGGCTCACCCGAAGGCGAGCTCGCGCTGGCCGAGTGCGTGGTCTACCTGGCGATCGCCGCCAAGAGCAACGCGGTCTACGCGGCGTTCAACGCCGCCCGTGCCTTCGTCAAGACAGACCGGACGCGGCCGGTGCCGCTCCGGCTGCGCAACGCGCCGACCGGCCTGATGAAGGAACTGGACTACGGCCGCGGCTACCGCTACGCCCACGACGAGGTGGGCGGTTTCGCCGCTGGTGAGCGCTACTGGCCCGACGATCTCGACCCCGCGCCGCGCTTCTACGAGCCGGTGGCACGCGGCCTCGAGATCCGCATCGGCGAGCGGCTCGCCGAGCTTCGCGACCTGAACGCGCACGCTTTGGCCCGCGAGCGCAAGGGGGATATCGAGGGTCGCGACGAGGGCGAAGCCGCCGAAACCCCTGCCTAGAATCTGTCGGGCCAGACATCCTGCCGTAGCGTGGCTGGCGTCTTGCTAGCCGCTTCCCCATGGACATCTTCTTCCAGCAGATCATCAACGGGCTCGTACTCGGCAGCGTCTACGCGCTGGTCGCGCTGGGCTACACGATGGTCTACGGGATCATCAACCTCATCAACTTCGCCCACGGCGACGTGCTGATGGTGGGCGCGCTGACGGGCTGGACCGTCGTCACGGCGCTGGCGGGCGTCGGCCTGCCGGGCTGGGCGCTGCTCGTCTTCGCGCTGATCGCCGCGATCATCGTCTGCTCGATCCTCAACTTCGCGATCGAGAAGATCGCCTACCGGCCGCTGCGCAACGCACCGCGGCTGGCGCCGCTGATCACCGCGCTCGGCATGAGCCTGCTCCTGCAGACCCTCGCCATGATCATCTGGAAGCCGAACTACAAGGCGTTCCCGATTTTGTTCTCGACCGAGCCTTTCCACATCTTCGGCGCGGTGATCAACACGGTGCAGATCCTGATCCTGGTCATCACCGTGGTCACGCTGAGCGGGCTGATGTGGCTCGTCAACTACACCAAGCTCGGCCGGGCGATGCGGGCGACGGCCGAGAACCCGCGCGTTGCCGCACTGATGGGGGTGCGGCCCGACACGGTCATCTCGGCCACCTTCGTCATCGGCGCTGCGCTCGCCGCGATCGCCGGCGTGATGTACGCCGCGAACTACGGCTCGGTCCAGCACACGATGGGCTTCCTGCCGGGCCTCAAGGCGTTCACCGCGGCGGTCTTCGGCGGCATCGGCAATCTCGCCGGGGCGATGGTCGGCGGCGTCCTGCTCGGCCTGATCGAGTCGCTCGGCGCGGGCTACATCGGTGACCTGACCGGCGGCGTCCTCGGCAGCAACTACCAGGACATCTTCGCCTTCATCGTCCTCATCATCGTCCTGACGCTGCGGCCGCAAGGGCTTCTTGGCGAACGCGTAGCGGATCGGGCATGACGGCCTGGGTCCAGCGCAACAAGGGCCTGGCGCTCCTGCTCGGGGCGATTGCATTGCTGCTGCTCCCGTTCGTCGCGCAACAGGCCGGCAACGCCTGGGTGCGGATCATCGACATCTCGCTGCTCTACGTGCTGCTCGCGCTCGGGCTGAACGTCGTGGTCGGCTATGCGGGGCTGCTCGACCTCGGCTACGTCGCCTTCTACGCCGTCGGCGCCTACATGCTGGGGCTGCTCGCCTCGTCGCAGCTCAGCGACACCTTCCCTGCCATCGCGGCGGTGTTTCCGGACGGGCTGCACACGCCGTGGTGGATCGTCATCCCGCTCGGCGCGCTCGTCGCCGGCTTCTTCGGCATCCTGCTCGGAGCGCCCACGCTCAGACTGCGCGGCGACTACCTGGCGATCGTCACGCTCGGCTTCGGCGAGATCGTGCGCGTGTTCCTGAACAACCTCAACGCGCCGGTGAACATCACCAACGGCCCGCAGGGCATCGCCGGCATCGAGGAAATCCACCTGTTCGGCTACTCGCTCGGCCGCACCCACGAGTTGTTCGGCCTCGAGTTCTCGAAGGTCATGAACTACTACTTCCTGTTCCTGGTGCTCGTCGTCCTCTCGGTGTTCATCTGCTGGCGGCTCGAGAAGAGCCGCATCGGCCGCGCCTGGATGGCGATTCGCGAAGACGAAGTGGCGGCCAAGGCGATGGGCATCAACACCCGCAACCTCAAGCTGCTCGCCTTCGGCATGGGTGCCACTTTCGGCGGCGTCTCGGGCGTCATGTTCGCGAGCTTCCAGGGCTTTGTCTCGCCGGAATCGTTCTCGCTGCAGGAATCGATCATGATCGTCGCCATGGTCGTGCTCGGCGGCATCGGCCATCTGCCCGGCGTGATCGTCGGCGCGCTGCTGCTGTCGGCGTTGCCCGAGGTGCTGCGCTACGTCGCCGGCCCTCTGCAGCAGATGACCGACGGTCGGCTCGACGCGTCGATCCTGCGTCAGCTGCTGGTCGCGCTTGCCATGATCGGCATCATGCTGGCGCGGCCGCGGGGACTGTGGCCGTCGCCCGAGCACGGCAAGGTTGCCAACGTTCCGCTCCCCGAGCCCGACGATCCGGCCGTGCCGCAGCGGTCCGAGGCGAAGTCGAGCACGGTGACGAACGAGGTGCGCGGCACCGGGTCGCGCCACCCGTGAGCACCACGCCGGTCCTCGAGCGCGAGAGCGCGCGTGCCGGCGCTGCGCAGCCGCCCGTGCTCCGCGTCGCGGGCGTGTCGAAGCGCTTCGGCGGCCTGCAGGCGCTCTCCGATGTCGCCGTCACCATCGAGGCCGGGCAGGTCTACGGCCTGATCGGCCCCAACGGCGCCGGCAAAACGACGTTCTTCAACGTGCTGACGGGCCTGTACTCACCCGACTCGGGCACCTTCGAACTGGGCGGCGTGCCGTACAAGCCGACCGCGGTGCACGAGGTCGCCCAGGCGGGGATCGCGCGCACCTTCCAGAACATTCGCCTCTTCCCCGACATGACCGCGCTCGAGAACGTGATGGTCGGCCGGCACGTGCGCACCCACTCGGGGCTCATCGGCGCCGTGTTCCGCACGCCCGGCTTCAAGGCCGAGGAACGGCGCATCGCCGAGCGGGCTGCGGAGCTGCTGGACTACGTGGGCATCCCGGGGTTTGCCGACTACAAGGCGCGCACCCTCAGCTACGGCGACCAGCGCCGGCTCGAGGTCGCGCGGGCGCTGGCCACCGACCCCAAGCTCATCGCCCTCGACGAGCCCGCGGCCGGCATGAACGCGACCGAGAAGGTGACGCTGCGCGAGCTGATCGACCGCATCCGCAACGACGGCCGCACGATCCTGCTCATCGAGCACGACGTGAAGCTGGTGATGGGCCTGTGCGACCGCGTCACCGTGCTCGACTACGGCAAGCAGATCGCCGAAGGAACGCCGGCCGACGTGCAGCGCGACCCGTTGGTGATCGAGGCCTACCTCGGCGCCGACCACAAGGCGAGCTGACATGGAAGCCGGGGCACCGATCCTGCGCGTCTCGGGGCTGCGCGTCTCCTATGGCGGCATCCAGGCCGTCAAGGGCGTGAGCTTCGAGGTGCGCGAGGGCGAGCTCGTCAGCCTCATCGGCGCCAACGGCGCCGGCAAGACGACGACGCTCAAGGCCATCACCGGCACCCAGCCCGCGGCGGCCGGCTCGATCGAATACCTCGGCCACGACATCAGCGGCCAGGGGACGTGGTCGCTGGTCGAGCAGGGCCTGGTGATGGTGCCCGAAGGGCGCGGTGTCTTCGCGCGGATGACGATCGTCGAGAACCTGCAGATGGGCGCCTTCGTCCGCAAGGACGAGAAGGCGATCGCGGCCGACGTGGAGCGCGTGTTCGGGATCTTCCCGCGTCTGAAGGAGCGACGCAACCAGCTCGCCGGCACCATGAGCGGCGGCGAGCAGCAGATGCTGGCCATGGGCCGCGGACTCATGGCCCGGCCCAAGCTGCTGCTGCTCGACGAGCCGTCGATGGGCCTGTCGCCCCTCATGGTCGACAAGATCTTCGAGGTCGTCGCCGATATCCATGGCCAGGGAACGACGATCCTGCTTGTCGAGCAGAACGCCAGCCGCGCCCTGCAGCTCGCGCAGCGTGGCTACGTCATGGATTCGGGCGAGGTGACGATGAGCGGCGAGGCGAAGACGCTCCTAGCCGACCCGAAGGTCAGGGCCGCCTACCTCGGCGAATGACGCGGCGTTCGTCGCCTGCCGTTTCGGTGTTCGTGAAAGTCTGCTCGAGTCCGTTGCGGCAACGCCTCGCCGGGCGCTTCGGCGCGGGGGTCGCTCGATAGAATCGGGCCCCGTGCCGAGCCCCATGAAGACGCCCCCGGAACCCGCCGCGAGCGCCGCTTTCGATTGCGACGTGCTGGTCGTCGGCGGCGGCCCCGCCGGGGCGACCATGGCGGCGCTGCTGGCGCAGAAGGGTCGCGACGTCGTCCTCCTGGAGAAGGAGCACCACCCGCGGTTCCACATCGGCGAGTCGCTGCTGCCGGCCAACGTCGAGCTGTTCGACCGCCTCGGCCTGCGACCGCAGGTCGAGCAGTTCGGCATGGCGAAGTACGGCGTCGAGTTCGTCTCTCCCGATCACGAGCACCGCGCCTTCGTGGAGTTCGCCGATGGCTGGAACAAGACCATGCCCTATGCGTGGCAGGTGCGCCGCTCCGACCTCGACGAGCTGCTCTTCCGCAACGCCGAGGCCAAGGGTGCCCGCGCGGTCGAAGGCTGCCGGGTGCGCGACGTCGCCTTCGATGCGAACGGCGCGACGGTGCAGGGCGAGCTCGACGACGGCGCGCGCAAGTCGTGGCGCACCCGCTTCGTCGTCGACGCGACGGGGCGCGACACGCTGCTCGCCAATCAGCTCCGCACCAAGGCGAAGAACCGCAAGCACGCGAGCGCGGCGATGTTCGCCCACTACCGGGGCGCCACGCGGCTGCCGGGCAAGCTCGAGGGCAACATCTCGATCCTCTGGTTCGAGCATGGCTGGTTCTGGTTCATTCCCCTCGCCGACGGCGTGACGAGCGTGGGAGCGGTCTGCTGGCCTTACTACCTGAAGTCGCGCCGCAAGCCCCTGCCCGAGTTCTTCGCCGACACGATCGCGCTGTGTCCGGCGCTCGCCGCGCGGCTCGGCGACGCCGAGCTGGTGTCCGACGTGCAGGCGACCGGCAACTATTCGTACAGCAGCACCGTCTCGAGCGGCGATCGCTTCCTGATGCTCGGCGATGCCTACGCCTTCATCGACCCGGTGTTCTCGTCTGGCGTGCTGCTGGCGATGCGCAGCGCGTTCGAGGGCACCGACGTCGTCGAGGCCACGCTCGACCACCCGCTCCAGCCGGCGCACGCCGACCGCGCGCGGCGCCGTTTCGACCGGCTGATGCGGCACGGCCCGCGCGCCTTCTCGTGGTTCATCTTCCGCGTCTCGAGCCCGACCATGCGCAACTTCTTCATGTACCCGCAGAATCCGCTGCGCGTGAAGGAGGCGCTGCTGTCGCTGCTCGCCGGCGACATCTACGACAAGACGCCGATCTGGCCGTCGATCGGCGTCATGAAGGCGCTCTACTACCTGGTCTCGCTCGGCAATCTCGGACGCAGCCTGGCGTTCTGGAAGCGGCGCCGGTTCAACGTCCGCGACACCGCGGTCGCCGCGCCGTGACGGCGCCGTCGTCGGTTCGCGGCCACATCGCCGCGGCGTGTTTGGCGTGCGTGAGCAGCGGCGTCGTCGCGCAGGCACTGCGCGCCCCGGCGCCGGCACCCGAGGAGGCGGTCGCATCGTCGCCGAACGGCCGGACGGAGCCGCTGTGGGAGTTCGGGCTCGGCGCTGCCGTGGTCCGGTTCCCCGACTACCGCGGCTCCGACCAGTACAGCGCCTACCTCCTGCCGCTGCCCTTCGTCGCCTATCGCGGCCGCTTCCTGCGAGCCGACCGAGACGGCGCGCGCGCCATCATCTTCGCCGGCCGGCGCGTCGAGGTCGACGTGAGCCTGGCGGCCTCGACGCCGACCAAGAGCAAGGACAACGCCGCGCGCCAGGGCATGCCGGATCTCGCCGGCACCTTCGAGATCGGCCCGAACACCAGCGTCGAGCTGTGGCAGTCGGGTGACCGCCGCTACAAGGTCGACCTGCGGCTGCCGTTGCGCGAGGCGATCACGCTCGAGCGGTCTCCGAAGGCGATCGGCGTCACCTTCTCGCCGAACGTGAACCTCGACATCCGCAACTTCTCCGGCGCGTGGAACATCGGGCTGCTTGCCGGCCCGCTCTTCGCCGACCGGCGCTACAACCGGCACTACTACGGCGTGGCGCCCGAGTTCTCGAACTCGACGCGGCCGGCGTACGAAGCCAGCGGCGGCTACTCCGGGTGGCGCGCAACTGCGGCGTTCTCGCGTCGCGTCGGCAACGCCTGGCTCGGTGCCTTCGTTCGCTACGACGACCTGCACGGCGCCCGGTTCGCGGGCAGCCCGCTGGTGCGCAGCGAACGGTCGGTTTTCGCCGGCTTCGGCATCTCGTGGCTGATCGCCGTGTCGGGCGAGCGCGTGGCGGTCGACGATTGATCCGAGGCCCATGTCACCTGAAACCGCACCCGTGAGAACCGCCGCGACTCCCCGTGAGGCGGCGGTCGACACGCCGAACCTGGCGACGCGGCTGAAGTTCGTCTATCTGATCGCCCGGCTCGGCCTGGCATCGCTGTTGTGGGCGCTCGCAGCGCCGGTCGTCCATCTGCTGACCTCACGGCGTCTGGGCACCCGCATCGGCCGCGCCGTCATTTCCAACCTCTACGGCGTCTTCTGGAACAGTGCCCAGCGCATGGGGATGATGCGCATCGATTCGTCGGCGCTCGACGTGCTGCGCGACGAACC
>JBBSPY010000051.1:0-16570 GCA_038258415.1 Burkholderiales bacterium | reverse complement strand
GCGGGTCGCCGTCGGGCCAGGCGAGCGTCGCGCCGGTGCCGAACTCCCATTGCGCGGTGACGTAGTGGTTGAGCCCGACGACGTCGAGCGCACCGGGCGATCCACCGAGCTCGGGCTCGAGGCGCCCGGCGATCATGTCCCACGCCTGCCACTGGAACTCGCGAAAGCGCTGCGCCTCCGCGACGAGCGCCTCGTCGGCTCCGGCCGGCGGCACGATGTGCACGACAGGGTCGATGTGCAGGAACCGCGCGCGCGGTTCCTCGGCTCGAATCGCGTTCATCGCCGCGAGGGTGGCTCGCACGAGGCGACGCTTGACGTCGAACCCGTCGGGCATCGGCACATGACGCGGATCAGAACGGTCGCCCACGTAGGGCGCGATCGCGCTCGTCTCGCAGACCGCCCAGGCGAGATAGCTGATCTCGTTGATCGGCGTGTAGACCGGCGGCAGTTCCTGGCGGCCACGCAGTTCTCGCGCCGCCGCGCCGGCATAGTCGGCGAAGCGCTCGACGAAGGCGTCGTCGAGCAGGCTCACGTCGGGTGGCGTTCCGTAGTGCATGAGCGTCCACAGCACCTGCACGCCGTGGCGCTGCGCGGCGTCGGCCATCGCCCTGGCCCGGGCGAAATCGAAGCGGCCACCGCCGCCCGGCTCCGCGAGTCGCCAGCCGATGCTTTCACGCACGACGCGCATGCCCAGGCCGCTCACCCGGGCGTAGTCGTCGTCGAGCGACTGCGCATGGCCGGTGATGCCGACCATGTCGAGCGGCTCGCCGTGGCGGTTCAGATGATCGGCGCCCTCGAATCCCGCCATCCAGTGGCCGCGCAGGTGCGGCGGCGACGACGCCGCGTCAGGCAGGGACGGCATGGGCCTCGTTGGCGGCGCCCAACGCCGCGTCCGCGTTCGCGTCCGCGCGCCGCTCGTCGAGCTCGCGCAGCCGCTTGAACGCGGCCAGCGCCTGGCCCACGACCTGATCCATGTTGTAGTAGCGGTAGGTGGCGAGCCGGCCGACAAAGGAAACGTCGGAGAGGCGGTCGGCGTCGGCCCGGTAGCGCTCGTAGAGCGCGGCGTTCTCGGGCCTGGGAATCGGGTAGTACGGGTCGCCGTCGGCCCGCGGGTGCTCGTAGACGATCGACGTCGACGCGTGCTGCTGGCCGGTGATGTGCTTGAACTCCGTGACCCGCGTGTAGGCATAGTCGTTCGGATGGTTCACGGTGCCGACCGGCTGGAACTGCGCCTGCGGCACGTTCACGTGCTCGAAGTCGAGGCTGCGATAGGGCAGCTTGCCGTGGCGGTGGTTGAAGAAGGCGTCGATCGGGCCGGTGTAGACCATGTGCTGCCACGGCACGAGGTCGACGATCTCGCGGTAGTCGGTGTTGAGCATCAGCTTGATGTTCGGATGCGCCAGCATCGACTCGAACATCCGCGTGTAGCCGTGCTGCGGGATCGCCTGGTAGGTGTCTTCGAAGTAGCGGTCGTCGCGGTTGGTCCGCGTCGGCACGCGGGCGGTGACGCTGGCGTCGAGCTCCGACGGGTCGAGCCCCCATTGCTTCCTGGTGTAGCCGCGGAAGAACTTGTTGTAGAGGTCGCGGCCGACCTTGCTGACGACGACGTCTTCCGAGGTGAGGATCTCGGCCGTCGGCTCGGCGACCGAGGCGAGCCAGTCGGTCATCTGCGCCGACGTGAGCGACATCCCGTAGAGCCGGTTGACGGTGTCGACGTTGATCGGGATCGGCACCAGCTGCCCGTCGACGCTGGCGAGCACGCGGTGCTGGTACGGGCGCCACCGCGTGAATCGCGACAAGTAGCCGAAGACCTCGGCCGAATTGGTGTGGAAGATGTGCGGGCCATAGGGGTGGATGAGCACCCCGGCGTCGTCGTGGCGGTCGTACGCGTTGCCGCCGATGTGCGGCCGCTTGTCGACGATGAGCACGCGGGCGTCGAGCTGCGAGGCGAGCCGCTCCGCGAGCACGCTGCCGGCGAAGCCGGCGCCGACGACCAGGTAGTCGAACCCCGCTTGCCCCGGCACCCGGCTCGCCGCCGCTGCCCTGAGGACCTTGCTGGTCTTGTCCAAGCCTCGCTCCTCTCGTAAACGTGGTGGTGGCGCCCCGTGGCAAGCGCCGTGCCTTGGGAGCGAGCCGCCGGCCGATGCCACCGCGCGGTTCACCGCGGCACGAGGATTGCCGCTTCATGGCGCTTCGCGCGTCGCGGCGACGTCGCAACCTGACCTCTCGTCGGTCGCCGGGACACTCGGTGATGTATACCCTTCCTTCCACCGGGTGACCTCAGGAGAGTCGATGTCCTCTTCGGCCAACGCCGATCCGACGGCGAGCGCGCCGCAACCGATCGAGCACTACGCGCTCATCGGTGATTGCCAGACCGCAGCCCTCGTTGGCCTCGACGGCTCGATCGACTGGATGTGCCTGCCGCGCTTCGATTCGCCTGCCTGCTTCGCAGCGCTGCTCGGCACGCACGAAAACGGCCGCTGGCTGATCGCGCCGGTGGCCGCTGCCACCGCGACGCGCCGCTATCGCGACGGCACCCTCGTCCTCGAGACCGATTTCGAGACCGCCGACGGTGCCGTTCGCGTCATCGACAGCATGCCGCTCGAGAACGATCGCTGGGACGTGGTGCGGATCGTCGAAGGGCTCAGCGGACGGGTGTCCATGCGCATGGAAATGGTCGTGCGCTTCGACTACGGATCGATCGTGCCGTGGGTTCGGCGCAGCGACGACGGCAGCGTGATAGCGGTGGCCGGGCCCGACACCGTGCAGTTGCATTCGCCCGTGCAAACGCACGGCGAGAACATGCGCACCGTGGCCGAGTTCGTTGTCGCTGCCGGCGAGCGGTTGCCCTTCGTGCTCGACTACCAGCCTTCGCACGAGGAGCCGCGGCCGCGCATCGATGCCGAAGCGTCCTTGGCGGAGACGGAACGGCTTTGGCGGGAATGGTCGTCTCGGTGCAAGGCGCCGCAGCGCTGGCGTCCGGCCGTCGTGCGCTCGCTCATCACGCTCAAGGCCCTTACTTACTCACAACGCGGCGGCATCGTCGCCGCGCCGACGACCTCGCTGCCGGAGATGCCGGGCGGGGTGCGCAACTGGGACTACCGGTATTGCTGGGTGCGCGACGCCACTTTCACGCTGAACGCGCTGCTGCTGGCCGGCTACACCGAGGAGGCGGTTGCCTGGCGCACCTGGTTGCTGCGAGCCGTGGCTGGCAGCCCGGCCGACCTGCAGACCCTCTACAGCGTCACCGGCGAACGCCGCCTGCATGAGCTCGAGCTGCCTTGGCTGAGCGGTTATGGCGGGGCCACGCCCGTGCGCACCGGAAATGCCGCGTCGACCCAGTTCCAGCTCGACGTCTACGGCGAGGTCATGGACACGCTGCACCTCGCGCGTGCGGCAGGCATCGAGGCCGAGCCGCACGTCTGGCAGATCCAGCTCGGCCTGCTCGACTTCCTCACGAAACGATGGCGCGACCCGGACGAAGGCATCTGGGAGGTGCGCGGCCCGCGCCGCCATTTCGTGCATTCGAAGGTCATGGCCTGGGTCGCGTTCGACCGTGGCATCAAGGACGCCGAGGCCTTCGGGCTCGACGGCCCGGTCGACGCGTGGAAGCGCACCCGGGACGAGATCCACGCGCAGGTCTGCGCCTCGGGCTTCGACCGGGACCGCAACAGCTTCGTGCAGCACTACGGCAGCACCGAGCTCGACGCCAGCCTGCTGCTCGTCACGCTCGTCGGCTTCCTGCCGCCGACCGACGCACGGGTGCGAGGCACGGTCGCCGCCATCGAGCGGGAGCTCGTCGTCGACGGCCTGGTGATGCGCTATGCGACCGAGAGCGGCGTCGATCATCTTCCGGCGGGCGAGGGCGCCTTCCTGCCCTGCACCTTCTGGCTCGCCGACGCCCTCGCCGTCACCGGCCGGCGGGCCGAGGCCGAGGTGCTGTTCGACAAGCTGCTGGCGCTCTGCAACGACGTCGGCCTGCTCGCCGAGGAGGTCGATCCGCACACCGGGCACATGCTGGGCAATTTCCCTCAGGCGCTGACGCACATGGCGCTCGTCAACACGGCGCGGTTGCTGACGATGCCGGAGACCGAAATGGGACGAGCCGCCGACAGCGGCGAACGCCCGGCCGCGGTGGCGAATAAGTAGCCACCCGCAGAGCCCGGCGGGCTGCTCAGGCCAGCCGTCCGAAGTAGCTGCGAATCGCATTCTCCGAATTGCCGACGGTCGTCATCGCGCTTCGCAGGTCAGCCTCCGTGATCTGAAGCTTTTCCGCAAAGGCGGCAATGGCCTGAGGGTCGTCCCAGGACACCGCCGCGTGGGAGTCGGCGGTCGGAAAATGAAACGCTCCCGGACTGGAGGCCGCTCTTCGTCTGCTCCTGTCCAGCGCGAGCGCCAGCAGGAGAGCGGTCGAAAGCAAGACCAGCGAGCGCAGCAGCGCGCCTCTCCCCGACGGGGACATGCTCACGATCCCATGTAGCGAGTGAATTCCTCGGTGTAGCGCCTGGTCAACCGGCCCTGCAGCGATGAATCCGCGATCGATCGGAGCTCGAGGAACCATTCGCTTTCCTCCTCGTACACATGATGCGCTACAGCAGCACGCAGATGCTCGAGCTTGTCCAGGTATTGCTGGCTCAGCGGCTCCAGATCATCGAGTGCAGCGAGCTGCACCTTGGCCGCGCTCTGCTCCGTGTAGGCCTCAGTGGAGTGGCCCTTCTGATCCGACAGGGCCATCGCCGGATACAGAACCGTTTCCTCGGCGAGCGAGTGCCCGGTCAGAAGCAGTGCCAGCTGCTTCTGAGCGTCGCGTTGTGCCGTCGCCGAACCCGCGTTCTTCACGTCCGCGAACGCCTGCTCGATGCCCTCGTGGTGGTCGAGCGCCATGCTCAGCCAGCCACTCCCGCCCGATGCAGCCCGCGCCTTGGCCCGCGCCTCCATTCGGTCCTGTTCGCTTGCCTCGGGCGTGACGGCAGCGACCACCTTGTCGAGCATGCTCATGAAGTCTCCTTTGCTACCGCAAGACGCGGCAGAAACTGAGGGCAAACGCCGTGCGCACACGGCCCGAGGCCTCGAAGCAACGATGAACCCGCCCTGCGGCCTGACGCTTTCGTCTTTGCTTGCGCTCCGCGGTTGCCGCACCGCGCTCGTAGACTTTCCCAATGCGCGATGCAGACACACCAGCGTTCGACCCCGTTCCCTGGTTGACGGCGTGGCTCGACTCCAGCGAAGACTACGGTGTGGTTCTCATGACGCTCGAGGCCCGCGTTGTCTATGCCAATCCGGCGATCGAACGCGTTCTGGGCTATCGGCCGGAAGAACTGGTCGGCGACACGCTGCGGCGCATCTTCACCGAAGCGGATATCGAGCGCGGCCTCGATGTGCATGAGATCAAGGTGGCGAAACGGGTCGGCCGCTCCGAGGACGACCGGTGGCATGTCGGGAAAGGGGGTCGACGGATATGGGCCAATGGCGTTCTGTCCTTGCTCCGGAACAGCGACACCGGGACGCCTTTCGGCCTGGCAAAGGTCTTTCGCGACCGCACCGACCAGCGAACGGAAGTCGAGTCGATGAAGAACGGCCTCAGAGGTGCATCGGCCTCGCTGGAGCACAAGGCCGACGTGCTCGCCACCGTGGGCCACGAGCTGCGCAATCCGGTCGCCGTCATCGGACAGGCCGCGTCTGTCATCCGGTCCCTGAACGGCGACACCCTGTTGCCCAACGCCGAGCGGGCCCTGGGCCTCGTCGAGCGGCAGACCTCGGTCCTGCATCGCCTCCTCGAAGACCTGCGCGACGCGACAAGGTCGTCGCAAGCCCCGCCGCGCCTTGCATTCGCTCCGGTCGTCATCAACGACGCCATCGCGTCGGCCCTCCAACTCCACGAAGTCGAGGCTCGGCGACGCGACCAGCACATCGAGGTTGTGCTGCCGGATCCACCGATCGTGCTCGAAGCCGATCCGATCAGGCTCGAGCAGATCCTGGGCAACGTGATCGGCAACGCCACGAAATACACCCCCGCCCGAGGCCGCATCGCCATCACCGCGACGGTCGAAGGCGAGAACATCCTGATCCGTGTCGATGACAATGGCATGGGAATCGATGCCGCCACGATGCCCGCCATCTTCGATCTGTTCGCCCGCGAAGCGCGTGCCGTGGACATGACCGAAGACGGCCTGGGCGTGGGACTGGCGCTCGTGAGGCAACTCGTGTCGCTGCATCACGGCCGGGTCGAGGCGCAGAGCGCCGGCCCCGGGATGGGCAGCAGGTTCACCATCAGTCTGCCGAGGGTGCAGCCCGCGCAGGCGCAGACGCGGGGCCCGCAGCGGGAGCCTTGACGTCGGCGAGCGCCGACGCCGTTCCGGCGGGCGCGTCGCTGAGCACGCTGAAGCTCCCATCCGTTTCCAGCACCACCGCGAACGCATCCTCGACGGCCGAGATCCCGGCCGAGCGCAACGCCGCCAGCACCTCCGACTCGGTGACCCGCTGCTCGCGCATGGCGTCGCGAAGCAGCCATCCCCTGTCGAGCAGCAGCGTCGGTTCTGACTTCACGAGTCGCCGGACCCAGCGCCAGCGGACCGACATCGACGTGATGGCGAACTGCAGGCCGACGAGCACGACGAAGGCGACGAGGCCGTCGGCCAGCGCGACGGCGCGCGAGAGCACGACCGTGGCGAGGATCGAGCCGAGCGCCACGGTGACGACGAAGTCGAACGCGTTCCATTTCGACAAGGTGCGCTTGCCGCTCAGCCGGAGCAGGACGATCAGCGCGACGTAGGCGAGCGTCCCCACGACGGCGACGCGGATCAACGGCGACATGTCACGGTCGTCGGTCCGTCGCGGGGGCCTTCCGCGCGCCGCTTGCGAGCGTCAGGTGAACAGTGCAATCAGGATGATGATGGGGATGGGAAGGCCCACGAGCCAGAGCAGGATCGAACGCATGGTCAGGTCCTCAGGGTTGTTGATCGCGTTGACGGCCGCCGAAGGTGGCCAGGAGGCTGGCGGCGAACGCGCCGATCAGCAGGGAAACGAATATCCAGAGCGAGCCGTATGCCGTCGCCTTGCGAGCTTGGTCTGCCGCTTCGCGCGCCTTGGTTTCGGCCTCGCGCAGGCTCTCCTTGGCGCGACCGTAGACGTCGGTGACGCGGCGCTCCGCTTCTGCCGGCGACAGGCCGGTGCGCTGCGCGATCAGCTGCGCGATGTAGCGGGTGTCGTCCTGCGACATCGAACCGCCCTGGAGGCTGCGCGCGAAGATGCGCGTGACTTCGGCGCTGGTCGCCGCGGGCGAAGGGTTACCCGCCGATCCCGAACCAAAGCCGGTCATCGGCGACGAAGCGCCGCCGGACGGCGCCGCCGCCGCAGGGCGAAACAGCGAATCGACGAAGTAGCCGCTGAGCGAACTGCCTGACGACGTCGACGACGACGAGCCGTCGTCGCCATTCGCTGCTGTTGCGGCACCCCCGATGGCCGCCGTGGCCGCCGCACCGGCGCCTCCGAGCACGGAGCCGCCGACCTGCGCACCCGTCGCGACGACCGAGCCGACCGCCGAGGCGAGCATGCCGGCGGTGACGAGGGTGGCCACCGCCCAGGCGAGAAAGCCGTGAGCGGTGTCGCGGAAGTAGACCTCGTCGGTGTGGGTTGCGCGCCAGCGGGAACGCAACCGGCCGGCGATGTAGCCGCCGGCACCCGATGCGACGAGCGCGGTGAAGGAGATCCACAGGATCGTCGACACGCCCATCGTCGTGGCGCTGGCGCCGCTGGCCGTCCACGGCGACACCGACGACAGGCCGAGGCCGACGCCGAGCACCACGAGGATCAGGGAGAGCGCCGCGGCAGCGGCGGCTCCTGCGAAGACGGCGCCCCACGAGATCGCCGGACCGGCGGGTGCGTCGGAGTCCAGGCGCGCATCCATGGGACGCGTGACAGGGGGTGTTGGATGTTGCAAGAGCGGTCTCCTCTGTTGGAATCCGGTTGAGTGGCAATGCACGTGCCGCCGGCTCCCCACATCGCCGCTGCGCGGGCTCGACATTTGCCCTGACAGCGCGACGAAGGGCCATGTCGGCCCGCAACTGGAGATTGAAGAAATGTCGAAGCCCGATTCCTTGCTGGACATGTACACGGACGAATTGAAGGACCTGTGGTCGGCCAACGATCAGATGGCTCGCGCGCTCAAGAAGATCGCTCCCAAGGCGAGCGATGAAGACCTGAAGGGACTGCTCGCCGAAGCGCCGGCTGGAATTGCCAGTCACACGGCGCTGCTGAAGGCGCTGATCGAGAACCAGGACGAGAAGGTGTCGAAGGAACACTGCAAGGGCATGGAGGGGCTGTGCGCGGAGGCGCTCAAGCACACCGTGGAAGAAGCGCCTTCGAAGGGGCCGTTGCTCGACGTGGCCATCATCACGCAGTTCCAGCGCATGACCCACTACGGCCTGGCCGGCTTCGGCACCGCCGCCGCGATCGCCGCCGCGCTCGGACTCGAAGACGACCAGCAACAGCTGTCCGACGCCGTGGGCGAGATGTACGACACCGACGAGCTGCTGACCGCGATCGCCGAAAGTTCCGTGAACGAGGCAGCGGCAGACGAATGACCGGTGCCGTTCAGGCCAGCAGCCACATCGACGCGATCAGCGCCAGTGCGCCGGCGACGTAGACACCGGTGATGAGTTTGAAGTTCAGCGAGCGGAGCGCGTCGATCTGGTGAGCGTTCAGGCGCGTGACCACAGCACACGCATGACGCTCGGCGAGCACGATCACGAGGATGCCGAGGGCGATGAAGAGGGTCGCCATCGCCTTGGCGACCCAGGTCGGGTCGACCGGTCCGAACAACGCCCGAAAGCCAAGTCCGACGCCGATCGAGGCCAGTGCCGTGCGCACCCATGCGCTGAAGGTCCGCTCCGCCGAGAGGAGGGTGCGATCTTCGGCGAGGTCGGTGCGACCGAAATCTTGCGACATGGGTTCTCGGGAATGCGTGTGAACCGGTCGTGCGGCAACCGTCGTGCCTCGTCTTGTTGCGAAGACCGCCCGAGTCTTGGCGGGCACCCTCATGCTCGATTGAGTGGCAACAGGGGCTATCGACCCGGACGAGGTCGACTCGCCGTCACCGTCCCGCCGGCGTCGCCCGCGCCGGGGCCCATTTCCATCACCCAGTCGCAGGCGGCGACGACGCGCTCGTCATGCTCGACCACGATCACGGTGTTGCCGGCATCGACAAGAAGTTGCAGTTGGGCGAGCAGCTTGTCGACGTCGCTGGGGTGCAAGCCTGTGGTCGGCTCGTCGAGGACGTAGAGGGTGCGTCCGCGCTGCGGCCGCTGAAGCTCGGATGCCAGCTTGATCCGCTGCGCTTCGCCTCCCGACAGCTCGGTCGCCGGTTGGCCCAGACGAAGGTAGCCGAGGCCGATGTCCCGCAGCACGTGCAGCGGCCGCTCGACGGCCGCTTCACCGGCGAAGCAATCGCAAGCACCGTCGACGGTCAGGCGCAGCACGTCGGCGATGTTCCGGCCATGCCAGGTAACTTCGAGCGTCTTCTGATTGAAGCGGTCGCCGTGGCAAGTCGGACACGGCGCATACACGCTCGGCAGGAACAGCAGCTCGACGCTGACGAACCCTTCGCCTTCGCATGTCGGGCAACGACCTTTGGCAACGTTGAAGGAGAAGCGGCCGGCGTCGTAGTGGCGTGCGCGTGCCGCCGGAGTCGCCGCGAACAGCTTGCGCACGCCGTCGAAGAGTCCTGTGTAGGTCGCCAGGTTGGAGCGCGGCGTCCGTCCGATGGGCTTTTGATCGACCCTGACGAGACGTGCGATGGCGTCGGCGCCCGACGCGATGCGGCCCTGGGTCTGCTCGACGATGGACGGCTCACCGGACGGGCCCTCCTCGTCGGTCGATGCATCGACTTCGTGCCCCAGATGCCGCTGCACGAGCTCGACCAGCGCCTGGCTTGCAAGGCTCGACTTGCCGGAGCCGGAAACGCCCGTCACCCCGACCATGACGCCGAGCGGGAAGGAGACATCGACGGCGCACAGGTTGTTTCGGCTGACGCCGCGCAACTCGAGCCAGCCTCGCGGCGTTCTCGGTTCGCGATCGGATCCGGCGCTGCCATCGCGCGCGAACAGGTAGCGCGACGTGTGCGACGCCTTCACCGTTTCCAGCCCGGCCGGTGGCCCGCTGTAGAGCACGCGTCCGCCATGCTCTCCGGCGTCGGGCCCGACGTCGACGATCCAGTCGGCGCGTCGCATGGTTTCGAGATCGTGCTCGACGACGAAGATCGAGTTGCCGGCGCGCTTCAGGTCTTCGAGCGCCGACAGCAGCGCCGCACTGTCCTTCGGGTGCAGCCCCGCGGTCGGTTCGTCGAGCACATAGACCACCCCGAACAGATTCGAACGAATCTGCGTCGCGAGTCTCACGCGCTGGAATTCCCCGGGTGACAGCGTGGGGGTGGCGCGGTCGAGGGACAGGTAGCCGAGCCCGAGCGCCTGAAGCGTTGCGATGCGAGCGACGAGGTCGGTGGCGATGCGCTGGGCGGCGACGCGCTTTTCCTCGGAGCCGTTCGGCGTGCGCCGCACGTCGGGCGCACCTGCATGTGCGGAACCCCCTGCGAGAACCCGCTTCTGGGTGGCTGCGCGGGCCGTTGCGGTGTCAAGGGTGGACGACTTGTCGGCGGCCGATCCCGTGAGGTCGCCCAGGGAACCGTGGGCGGCCGGCTCGAGCGCCTTCGCCATCGAGTCCAGTGACAGGTGCGTGAGCTCCGCGATGTCGAGACCCGCCAGGGTGACCGACAGGGCGGCGCGCTTCAGCCGCTTTCCGTCGCACACCGGGCAGGCCTTGCCGGTCATGAACCGGGCCACGCGCGCTTTCATGAGCGCACTCTGGGTCGTGGCGTAGGTGTGCAGGACGTAGCGGCGGGCGCCGGTGAAGGTGCCCATGTAGCTCGGCTCCATCTTGTGGCGCAAAGCGTCGCGCGTTTGCTTGGGCGTGAACCCCGCGTAGACGGGCGCCGTCGGCTGTTCGTCGGTGTAGAGGATCCAGTCGCGGGTCTTCTTCGGCAAGCGCTTCCATGGCGTGTCGACGTCGTGGCCGAGCGAGACGAGGATGTCGCGCAGGTTCTGACCATGCCAGGCGAGCGGCCACGCAGCGACGGCGCGCTCCCGGATCGTGAGGCTGTCGTCCGGAACCATGGACCGTTCGGTCACCTCGAAGATTCGCCCGAGTCCCTGGCAGTTCGGGCACGCACCCTCGGCGGTGTTCGGCGAAAAGTCCTCCGCATAGAGCATGGGTTGCCTCGGCGGATAGGTGCCGGCGCGCGAGTACAGGAGCCTCACCAGGCTGGACAGCGCGGTGACGCTGCCGAGCGACGATCGCGCGCCCGGGGCGCCGCGCTGCTGTCGCAACGCGACGGCCGGCGGCAGGCCGAGGATCTCGTCGACATCGGGAACACCCACCTGGTCGATCAGCCGCCTGGCGTACGGGGCCACCGACTCGAGGTAGCGACGCTGGGCCTCGGCATAGAGGGTGCCGAATGCCAGCGACGACTTGCCGGATCCCGAGATGCCCGTGAACACGACCAGCGCGTCGCGGGGACTGTCGACGTCGACGTTTTGCAGGTTGTGCTCGCGGGCTCCCCGCACGCGCACGAAGCCGGCTGCATCCGGCTTGCCGCGACGCCGATGCGCACTCATCGCTTCAAGATGCCGAACTGTCCTCGCCCTTGCGTTCGATGAAGCTGATCTTGCCGTTGGACTCGAGCACCGCCCACTCGACCTCGGACATCCGGGCAATGCCGGCGAGGCGCATCTCCGACTCGACCTCGGCTCGCGTCAGGCGGTCGCGCTTCAGGTTGCGCTCGAGCAGCCGGCCGTGCTGCACCAGCACCTGCGGCTCGCCGTCGAGCACCTTTTCCGCGCGCGGCCACAGGTAGGTGACCCAGCTCAGCATGAGGCCCCAGAACGCGAAGGTGGCGATCGCCAGGGTCGCGCCCGTGAGGCTGAAGTCGTTTTGCGTGACGCCCTGCTGGATGAGGTCGCCCAGGACGATCAGGACGATCATCTCGAACGGCGTCATCTTTCCGAGCTCGCGTTTGCCGAGCAGGCGCAACAGCAGATAGAGGACCACGAACATCGCCGAGGCGCGAAGCACGATCTCCATCAGGGCCACACCTTCAGTTCGACCGGCACGGCGGCGACCTCGCGTTCGCCGTCGAGCAGGACGACGCGACCGCGGTTGACGCCGCGCAGCCGGGGGTTGACCTGCGCGTCGACCTTGAACAGGAAGTCGTCGCCGGCCTGGATGCGGTCGAAGGAAAAGCGAAACGCGCCGTTGCGAAACGCCTCGTCGGTTGCGGCGGGCAGCATCGAGTTGATCGTCAGCTCGTGCCAGAGCGACTCGTCGATGGCGAGCACCGGCTTGTCGATGGCGGCCGACGGCCGCAGGTGGAAGCGCATCTCGAGGATCTTGCCGGTGCGGATGACGGCCGGCATCTCGACGCTGACGACGGCGGAATCGGACCGCGAGGCGACCTCGACCACGGGCGAGCCGGCCGCGCCCGAGAGCCCTGCACCGACCACGCACGCCAGCACGATCATCGACAGCGGGCTTGCGTGTCGGCCGAGCGGGCCGTGTGGCTCGATGTGCCCATGGTCGATGCCGTCAGGGCACGGCGAGCGGCCTGCCGCGTTGCTGTGGGACGCCATGCCGACGATCCGCCCTGCGACGGCCGCCGCGTCGGCCGCCGCAACCTCTTACTTGCCGTCGTGGTCCGAGTCGCCGGGAACGGCCCGCTCGACGCTGTCGCTGAGGCGATCCCAGGCGTCTCGCGAGGCGTGCTTGGCGCGATCCCAGCCGAGGCTCGACTTGCCGCGGGCACTCGACCAGTCGCGCGACAGATCGGATTCGACGTCGTCGAACGAACGGTTGTCGCCGTGCTGCTGGTACGACGACACGCCGTAGGCGTAGGCCGGCCCATAGTCGTCGTAGCTCGCGCCTTTCGCGTACGGCTGGTCGCGGTAGTTGTCGCGCCAGTACGCGTCTTCACGCGTCGGGTCGATCTTCTCGGCGACGCCCTTGCCGGCGAGCCCGCCGACGACCGCGCCGACGGCGGCGCCGATCACCGTTCCAACGGGCCCGGCCACCGTGCCGACGGCAGCGCCCGCAGCGAGCCCTCCGGCAGCGGCGCCGACCCCGGTGCCCACGGGATGGGAGCCGGGCGCTCCGCTGATCGGGTCGCGGTTGGCGTCGGGTACCTTGCGGTCGTTGTTCATGTCTGTCTCCTGTCAGTTGAAAGCAGAGCAGTTAGGCACGCCGCGTGCCCGACCCGTCGACATGAAGCACGCCCTTCAGCGCTACCGCGACAAGCGCGACTTCACCGCCACGCCCGAACCGCAGGGCGGGCGCGCCAGCCGCGACGCGCTCGCGTTCGTGGTCCAGAAACACGCGGCGAGCCACCTGCACTACGACTTCCGCCTCGAACTCGACGGCACGCTCAAGAGCTGGGCGGTGCCCAAGGGCCCGAGCCTGGACCCGCACGACAAGCGCATGGCGGTGCACGTCGAGGACCACCCGCTCGACTACGCCGACTTCGAAGGCACGATCCCCAAGGGCCACTACGGCGCCGGCACGGTGCTCGTGTGGGACCGTGGCACGTGGGAGCCGGTCGGCGATGCCGCGGCCGGCTACCGCGCCGGCAAGCTGAAGTTCCGCCTGCGCGGCCACAAGCTCGAGGGCGGCTGGACGCTGGTGCGCATGCACGGTCGGCGCAACGAGAAGCAGGATCCGTGGCTGCTCATCAAGGAGCGCGACGACGCCGCGCGGCCGGCTGCCGAGTTCAGCGTCGTCGACCAACGGCCCGACAGCGTGCTCGGCAAGACGGCGGCGAAGGTCAAGGCAAAGGCGAAGGCGACAAAGCTGCCCGATCAACTGGCACCTCAACTCGCCACGCTCGCGAAGTCTCCGCCCACCGGCGACGGCTGGCTCTACGAGATCAAGTTCGACGGCTACCGCCTGCTCGCCCGGGTCGACGGCGACGACGTCCGCCTGCACACCCGCAACGGCCACGACTGGTCGGACCGGCTGCCCGGCCTCGTCGACGCCGTTCGCGGACTCGGCATCGCCTCGGGCTGGCTCGACGGCGAGATCGTCGTCCAGGGGCCCGACGGCGCGCCCGACTTCAATGCCCTGCAGAACGCCTTCGACTCGAAGCACACCGACCGGGTCGAGTACTTCGTCTTCGACCTGCCGTTCCACGACGGCGCCGACCTGCGCGAAATGCCGCTCGTCCTGCGGCGCGAGCATCTCGCCGCCCTGCTCGCCGAGGCGCCGGCCGACGGCCCCGTGCGCTACAGCGAGAACTTCGACTCCAGCGCCGCCGACCTGCTCGCCCACGCCTGCCGGATGCGGCTCGAAGGCGTGATCGGCAAGCGCGCCGATGCACGCTACACGGCTGGCCGCTCGCCCGCCTGGATCAAGCTCAAGTGCACGCAACGCCAGGAGTTCGTGATCGGCGGCTGGACCGACCCGAAGGGCTCGCGCACCGGCATCGGCTCGCTCCTGCTCGGCATCCACGACGACTCGGGGCAGCTGCGCTTCGCCGGCGGCGTGGGCAGCGGCCTCGACACCAAGACGCTGCGCGAACTGCGCAGGAAGCTCGACGCGATCCCGGCCGGGAAGATGCCGTTCGCCGACGCGGCGCGCGACGTCGGCAAGGGCCATTGGGTGGAGCCCGGGCTTGTCGCCGAGGTGTCGTTCGGCGAGTGGACGCCCGACGGGCGGGTTCGCCACGCCGTCTTCCACGCGCTGCGCGAAGACAAGCCCGCTGACGAGATCACCCGCGAACGCGAGGTGGCCGTGAAGACCACGCGCGGCAAGTCGCGCAACGACGACGCCGCCACGGTCGCGGGCCAGCGCGTCAGCCATCCCGAGCGTGTGATCGACGCCGCGAGCGGGGCGACCAAGCTCGACCTCGTCAACCACTACCTGCGCGTCGCCGACCGCATGCTGCCGCACCTCGACGACCGGCCGGTGTCGCTGGTGCGGGCGCCGGCAGGTATCGGCGGCACGCTGTTCTTCCAGCGTCACGCGCAGCAGCTGAAGATCCCCGAGCTGAAGCGCCTCGACCCTGCCATCTCGCCCGACCACGAGCCGATGGTCGAGGTCGACTCGCTGGCGGCGCTGATCGGCGCGGCGCAGCACAACGTGATCGAGTTCCACACCTGGAACGCGACGGTGAAGAAGCCGACTCTGCCCGACCGCATCGTCTTCGACCTCGACCCGGGAGAGGGCGTGGCGTGGCAGCAGGTGCAGGAGGCCGCCGAGCTCACGCGCTCGCTGCTCGACCAGCTCGGTCTCGCGGCCTTGCTCAAGACCAGCGGCGGCAAGGGCCTGCACGTCGTCGTGCCGATCGCGCCGAAGGACGACTGGGACACCGTCAAGGCGCTGTCGAAGGCCGTCGTCGAGCACATGGCCGCGGTGATTCCCGAGCGCTTCGTCGCCAGGAGCGGGCCGAAGAACCGGGTCGGAAAGATCTTCGTCGACTACCTGCGCAACGGCTTCGGCGCGACCACCGCGTGCGCCTGGTCGGCGCGGGCCCGGCCGGGCCTCGGCGTGTCGGTGCCGTGCAGCTGGGACGAGCTCGGCGCGCTCACCGGCGGCGACCACTGGACGATCGCCAGCCTCGACGCGCGGCTTGAGGAGCACGACGATCCCTGGCGCAGCCTCGTTGGCAAGAGGCAGTCGATCGCCAAGGCGAAGAAGGCGATGCTCGTCGGGTAGGCGTTCAGCCCGCCAGGGCAGGCTTGCGAACCCCGGCGATCAGCTCGATCAGGTGCGCCGAGTCGACCGGCTTGTCGGCGTGCGCCTGGAAGCCGGCGGCGAACGCCGCCTCGCGGTCCTCGTCGCGGCCGTAGCCGGTGAGCGCGATCCCCGGCAGGCGCGCCGTGGCGGGCCGGGCCCGCAATCTTCGCATCAGCTGGTAGCCGTCCATCCCCGGCATGCCGACGTCGGACACGATCACGTCGAACGCCTCCTCCTCGAGCAAGGAGAGCGCCGCGGCGCCGCTCGAAGCCGTCGCCACGCGCAAGCCCGACAGCTCGAGCAGCATCTGCAGGCTCTCGAGTGCGTCGGCCGAATCGTCGACGAGCAGCACACGAGCGGCCGTCTCGTCGACTGCCGCGTTCCGCCGAGGCGGCGGCGCGCCGTCGAGCGGCGCGAAGTCGCTGTGCTGGTGCAGCGGGAGGCGCACGCGAAACGTCGCCCCGCACCCCGTCCCCGCCGACTCGACCTCGACGCTGCCTCCGTGCAGCTCGGCGAGCTGCTTCACGAGCGCCAGGCCGATGCCCAGGCCGCCCTCGCCACGCGCCGTGCCGACATCGGCCTGCCTGAACATCTGGAACATCTGCGACTCGAACGTTTTGACGATGCCCCGGCCCGTATCCGTCACCTCGAGCACGGCGCAGCCGCCTTCGGCCGACAGACGCACCGACACCTTGCCTCCGGAGGGCGTGAACTTGACGGCGTTGCTGAGCAGGTTCCAGGCGATCTGCTCGATGCGCACCGGGTCGCCGTCGACCAGCATCGCCTCGTCGAGTCCCTC